>NZ_LT965929.1:525000-820350 GCF_900239935.1 Pseudoalteromonas carrageenovora IAM 12662 | reverse complement strand
ATATAAGGTAATAAAGGTTAAGGGTGTATAATCTATATATAACTCTATGATTATTATAAATAATACAAAAAAAAGCAGATCAGCTTTATACTTGGTTAAGATCAGATCTTTATCTACCCTTGGATCACCTTTTTACTAAGCTATATTTAAAACATTGAGTTATGCACAAGTTACTCAATTAGTTATGAACAAAAACAGCTCGACAGATCAATTTTTTACTAAGTAAATTATAAAGTTATACACCAAGCAGTGCTTTAAAACGTGGCTTTAATTGGTATAGATCTGATCTGTAGTAAGTACAGATCAGATCTATGCTAACTCAATAAGTCTTTATCCACAGGGATAAAAAATTTAAGGCTAATTTGTCGTGCTAATTTTACAAAAAAACTAAATGTGATGGACAAAATAACACCTGAGTTAGTAAAAATTAGATTTATAACTGTACTCTTAGTAAAATAGTGATCTAAAATCATGATAAATACATTAACCTTAGTAAAATAATGATCTGAACATTTTATTTAAACTCGGATCACTTTTATACTAACTTAAACATTTAACTTTTGTCGTTTTATGTGTTGTTATTAGCTGTCGCAATAAAAATGGAAATAAGAACAATGAGCCGAAAGGTCAACATCTCGGTAGATAACTTGCCCGATACACTAAGGGGCCAAATCCACGGGGTGGAAAGTGCAATCGATAACGAAAGTTTAGCACTGTTTACAGATAATAAAGATGTGCGAATTTCAATCGAAAATGCAGCTCATGGATTACGTGCTTACTCTAACACATTTAATCATTATGATTTGTGGGGTCGCTTTGTACGTTCTGGCCATAAAAAATTGCCTCTAGAAGAAGCTCCTAAAAAAACGATAATAACGCGTAAAATATCTGAAAAAGTAGATGGTATTTTATATGATGGCGAAATAAAAATAACGCCTGCTGTTGTTAGTACGCGTAAAGATGGTGAAGACGTTGAATATTTAGTATGGCCATCAGATAGAGAAGAAAAAGTTGAGCGCGCACTTATTCGTTTAGCCTCTAAAGGTAAAATAGTAAAAATTAATTTTAAGTCCGGTATTCAATATGCAGTCGTTTTTTCTATGAACGAATTAGCACAGGAGCTTAAAGCGGTTGGGCAGTCAATGCCTTATCCAGCAATCAAAGAATCATTAGAAGCACTTCAAGGTTCTAAACTTTCATTTAAATATTCTGCTACCGACACTAAGAATTCAGACATTGACGATTCTTTTTATGAGTCAAATATGAATTTTTTATCTTCGCTACACTTTAGTGGTAAAAAAGGTCAAGGTGGCAATGTTAAATGTGTTGCATGTTTAAATGCCTTTGTTCATAACATGATTGATAACCTTGAATACAAAGGATATTATTTTAATAGTGCCCAAGAATTAAAACGCGGCTTATCACGTTGGATGATGTTACGTTTGTATCATCTTTGGCGATATGCGGCGCCAGGTAAAACGTATCATTTTAGATTACTTTCTATTATGGAAAAATATGGCTCTATTTATTCTACCGATGATATTACTGAGAATAAATTAAAGGCATTACGTCGTGATATGACTACGACAATGAAAGATTTGATCGAAAAAGGGGCTATATCTGAATACAGCATCACAAATGTAAAAGACGATAAAACCGGAAATATTATCGACTACACATATGAAATGCATCCATCGGATCAGTTTTGCGACGAGATACTTACATTAAACAAACACAATAAACGCATAGAAATTCAAGGCGGTAAACGTATCGTTGAGAATGCAGTTTTAATTGATGAAGATAAAATTGAAGAAATAGTAGAAAAATAAAAAGGTTTATTTTAAACAATTAAACACCAAACCAAAAAGGCCACATAAAGTGGCCTTTTTAACATAATCATTATTTGTCTACTTGCTCTAAATATAACCTATCGACTAAAAAATCATACTCTCGCTTACGTGGGTGAGCATCTGGCTTTTGATAATCAGGTAAAATACCAAGCTTTACATCTGGTTCTGGGTTTATCAAAATAAAGGGTAATGCAGCACTAACGTGGTAACGATTTTGAGCTGTGTATCTAACATTTACTTGAGGGCTTACACGGGTAGGGCGTCTAATCCTTAATTTTTCTTTTTCACCTAAACTAGCTACACGCATTTGTTCTTGTGCAACTAATGATTGCCATTTTTGTTGATCAATCATTCTGGGGTTTCTGTAACCGGCCGATTTATCAAGCATCTCTAAAGCCATTTTTTTTGTGAGTGTTTTTGTTGCGTGCTTATGCATCCACGTAAAACGAACTGAAAAAGGCGAATCACTCTCAGAATGTATTTTTCTGTAGGCAGCTAAAGTAATTAAATTAGGCATTGCATTGTGTACTGCTTCAAAACGAGCATCGTTATTATCTATCGCGACAATACAAGCTTTAAAATCAGCCTTAGCCTTATTCACCTGAGCTATTCGATTATTAAGCGATTCTTTATCTGCATTTTTAATTACAAGTAAACCAGGGTGGCGCTTTAAAACACGACTACTTAAACCATCTTTTTTATAAATATCAGTGAATGAATTAAGGATAGATTTATGTGCTAAATCACCCGAAATCCTATTAGTGATAATAGACTCTGGAACAATGCTTTCATCAGCGCTACTAATATTAGGCAACTGATAATATTCAGCCTTCGAGTACTCACAAGCTTTTAGCTCTTCTACTAACAATAATGTTAGCTCATTCATTAAATCAAACTGACTTCTAATTTGTATTTTACTAACCATATACAACCAAGAACACATCTTACAATTTTGTAATTATCACATATAACCTTTTACTTGTTTATAAAAATTTTAATCTTATCACTTTGCCCAGATAAACTTTAAATTAAATTAAGTATGATGTGTTCTTTAGTTGTGGGCTATTAATATAATTACTGCATAAAAATAATTCGCTAATATAATAGCCGGTACATTA
The DNA here is from genome assembly GCF_900239935.1 of Pseudoalteromonas carrageenovora IAM 12662. NCBI lineage: Bacteria > Pseudomonadati > Pseudomonadota > Gammaproteobacteria > Alteromonadales > Pseudoalteromonadaceae > Pseudoalteromonas > Pseudoalteromonas carrageenovora. The sequence goes on along the minus strand of NZ_LT965929.1, from coordinate 817,382 downwards.
GCTGTTATCTCATTATCCAATGAGTAAATCTAACTCACTAATCTACTATAGTGATAAATAATAAACTGCAAATCATGAGTGTGAGATATTTTAATTATTTACACTCTGGATGATTGAGGCTTTGGACTCGGAGGGCAAAATGAGCGGTATCAATGTATGAAACTTAACTAAACAGAGCATATTTAAGTAACCAAAGGTTTTTGGTGTGCTGGAATCATTACATAGTAGATGAACGTAAGTGCACTGAAGGGTTAGTATAAATTATAAATCGAGTGCGTAGTCGGCTAAGTGGATAAGTTAGCTTTAAATAAACTAAAGCCCCATAAACACTATTAGTGATTTTTGTTAGCAATTCATTAGAGTTACCATGCCCTTAGCATATATTAGCCTGCGTTCATACTGATTATCTTTTTTAATTATTTTAGCCTGTAAAGTTAAGACTACAAACTCACGCATTTAAGTATGATGTGTTCCCTTGTTGTTTGTATACATGTAATGCTTGCCTTTAATTTAATATAAGATACTCGAAATATAATTAATTTACTTTTATCTTGTTGTTATTAAATGAATAAATATTTTAAATAAAACAAAAAAATGGCATACAGAACAGCTTATTTAAGTTATAAAATTTATATATACCTAGCTCATAACTAAATAATTGGTAAATAGTGAATTTAGTCCTTGAACTTAGGTGCCTGCATACGTTAATTTCTTCTTATCAGGTAATGTAGGAATGAGGAAAGAACATGCAATCGTGGAACCCAAATAGTTGGAGAGAGCTGCCAATACTGCAGCAACCACAGTACCCAGATCAAGAAGAGTTAAAGTCAGTAGAGGGCCAATTAAAAAGCGCTCCGCCATTAGTATTTGCTGAGGAAACAAGAAGCTTATTTAAACAGCTTGAAGATGTGTGCGAAGGTCGTGCATTTTTACTTCAAGGTGGTGATTGTGCTGAGTCGTTTAGTGACTTTAACGCAGCTAATATTCGCGATACATTTAAAACCATTTTACAAATGGCGGTTGTATTAACTTACGGCGGTAAATGCCCTGTAGTTAAAATTGCACGTATGGCTGGCCAATATGCAAAACCACGCTCTGCAGATTTAGAAACAATTGATGGAATTTCATTACCATCTTACCGTGGTGATATTGTAAATAGCTTTGAATTTACAGAAGAAGCACGTATACCAGACCCTCAACGTTTAATGAAGGCTTACCACAACAGTGCAGCTACATTAAACTTACTACGTGCATTTGCACAAGGTGGCTTAGCTGACTTACACCAGGTAAACCGCTGGAATATGGGTTTTGTTGCCGCTAATCCGCAAAAAGAGCGTTTCCAACAACTTGCAGACAAAATTCAAGATGCACTTGAATTTATGGAAGTGTGTGGCATTAATTCTACAATTGCACCTAGCCTTAAAGAAACAGATTTATACACTTCTCACGAAGCCTTATTACTAGGTTACGAAGAAGCGCTAACACGCCGTGACCACCTTTCAGGTGATTGGTACGACTGTTCAGCACACTTTGTTTGGATTGGTGAGCGTACACGCCAGCTAGATCATGCCCACATTGAGTTTTTCAAAGGTATTAAAAACCCCATAGGTGTTAAAGTTGGCCCTGGCATGGACCCAGACGACCTAATTCGTTTAATTGATGCAGTAAATCCAGATAACATCCCGGGTCGCTTAACGTTAATTACGCGTATGGGTGCTGATGTTCTTCCAGAGAAATTACCAGCACTCGTTCGCCGCGTTCAACAAGAAGGCCGTAAAGTAATTTGGAGCTCAGATCCAATGCACGGCAATACTGAAAAAGCGACATCTGGTTACAAAACACGTAGCTTTGATAATATTATGCGCGAGATCAGCCAATTCTTTGCAGTACACAAATCTGAAGGTTCATATGCAGGTGGTGTTCATTTAGAAATGACAGGTCAGCACGTAACAGAGTGTACAGGTGGTGCTTACGGTTTATCAGACGATGACCTAGCACAGCGTTACAAAACACAATGTGACCCTCGCTTAAATGCAGACCAAGTATTAGAAGTTGGTTTCTTAGTAGCTGATTTATTAAAAGACGCTCGTAAGTAATAAGTAAAAAATTAAAGCCGCATATTGCGGCTTTTTTTAGCAAAATAGTAAATTAGTTTGTTAGTACTTACGTCGCTCAAGGTTACTGTCAATTAGGATTTTAGCAGATATTTCTTCTACCGAATGATGAGTAGAATTAAAGTACGAAATTTTATGGCGTTTATATAACATTTCTACTTCACGCACTTCTATTCGGCATTGCCTAATAGACGCGTATTTAGAATTAGCCATACGCCTATGCCTTATTGCAGCTAAACGTTCAGGGTCAATAGTCAGGCCAAACAACTTATGTTTGTAAGGGAGTAAACACTTAGGTAAACCCTCACTTTCTAAGTCGTCTTCTGTTATTGGGTAATTAGCGGCTTTAATACCGTATTGTAGTGCTAAGTATAAACTGGTTGGTGTTTTACCACTGCGGCTCACACCAACTAAAATAATATCAGCTTCAGAAAAGTTTTTAATGTTGCCACCGTCATCATTCATTAGTGCGTAGTTGACGGCGTCAATTCTAAAATCATAGCTTTTTTCGTGAATAGAATGCGTGCGGTGCATTTTTGGTACTGGTGCTACATCAAGCTCTTTTTGTATTTTTTCGCTATAAGTAGAGAGAAAATCGTAAGCAACAGCATCGGCTGATTTAATAATTTCACTTAAGTTATGATTAACGAAGGTAAAGAACACAAATGGCTTCTCACCTTCTTTTGCAGCAGTTGCGTTAATTAACGCTTTAATTTCATTTGCTTTTTCTTCTGTTTCAACAAAAGGAATAGTTTTATGATTAAAATCAACCGGAAATAACGACAAAGTCGCGTGCCCAAAAACCTCTGAGGTAATTGCAGTACCGTCTGATATATAAAAAGCAGTTCTCATAGTTAACCTTTTTATTACGTTTAATCCCTAAAATGGGTTACTCACGGTTTACGTGAGGACTAATGCCAGTGTAGAATGAAGCTGACCTTTATAAAAGGTTTTCTTTCTTAACTCTCACAGTTTCAACTACAATTTGTTTTTTGGAGAAAGACCCGTGCAAGAATACGTTCTCTGGTATCAAGAGCTTGGTATGCAAGATGTTCCTCGTGTTGGTGGTAAAAATGCCTCACTCGGTGAAATGATTTCAAACCTAGCAAACGCAGGTGTACAGGTTCCGGGTGGTTTTGCCACTACAGCCGACGCTTTTAACGAGTTTTTAGATCAATCAGGACTCACCGCAAAAATTCACGACATCTTAGATACACTCGATGTTGATGATGTAAATACACTTGCCAAAGTAGGTGCTGATATCCGCCAATGGATAATCGATACACCATTCCAACCTAACCTAGATAAAGCAATCCGCGACGCTTATAGTCAACTCCACGGTGACACAACAGCAGATGTTTCTTTTGCAGTACGTTCATCAGCTACCGCTGAAGACATGCCAGATGCATCATTCGCAGGCCAACAAGAAACTTTTCTTAACGTAGTAGGTATCGACTCAGTAATGGTCGCTATTAAACACGTATTTGCTTCTTTATTTAACGACCGTGCAATATCGTACCGTGTTCACCAAGGTTACGATCATCGTGGCGTAGCGTTATCTGCTGGTATTCAGCGCATGGTACGCTCAGATAAATCAGCATCTGGTGTAATGTTTAGTATTGATACAGAGTCGGGTTTTGAAGACGTTGTATTTGTTACATCAAGCTATGGCTTAGGTGAAATGGTTGTACAGGGCGCAGTAAACCCTGATGAATTTTATGTTCATAAACCAACATTACTAAAAAACAAACCTTCAGTAGTACGTCGTAACATTGGTTCTAAAGCCATTCAAATGATTTACTCAAAAGATAAAGCGCACGGTAAACAAGTAGACATCGTTGATGTAGACCCAGCGCTTTCAAACAAATTTTCGATTACAGATGAAGAAGTGCAAGATCTTGCCAAACAAGCTGTAATCATCGAAAAACATTACGGTCGTCCTATGGACATCGAATGGGCAAAAGACGGTAACGACGGCAAACTATATATAGTTCAAGCGCGTCCAGAAACCGTGCGCTCAAACGAAGACGCAAACGTAATGGAACGTTTTCAATTAAACGGTACTAGCAACGTAATTGTTGAAGGCCGTGCAATTGGTCACAAAATTGGTAGCGGTGTTGTACGCGTACTCGATTCAATTAAAGAAATGGATCAAGTACAAGAAGGTGACATTTTAGTGACCGACATGACCGACCCAGATTGGGAACCAATCATGAAGCGTGCTGCAGCCATTGTTACAAATCGTGGCGGTCGTACGTGTCATGCTGCAATTATTGCACGTGAATTAGGTATTCCAGCAGTGGTTGGTTGTGGTAATGCAACCGATTTAATCAAAGCGGGTCAAGAAGTAACAGTCTCATGTGCTGAAGGCGATACAGGCTACATCTACGAAGGTATTTTAGACTTTGAAATACTAACGTCGCGTGTTGATAAAATGCCAGAACTACCAATGAAAGTTATGATGAACGTGGGTAACCCAGATCGTGCATTCGATTTTGCACGTTTACCGCATGCAGGTGTTGGCCTTGCCCGTGTTGAGTTTGTTATTAACCGCATGATTGGTGTGCACCCTAAAGCACTTTTAAACTTTGATGCGCAAACACCCGCTCTACAAGCAGAAATTACCGATATTATTGCCGGTTACGAATCACCTGTAGAATTTTATATCTCTAAGTTAGTAGAAGGTATTTCTACACTTGGTTGTGCCTTTGCACCAGAGCGCGTAATTGTGCGTATGTCTGATTTTAAATCAAACGAATACGCAAACTTAGTAGGTGGTGAGCAGTACGAACCAGAAGAAGAAAACCCAATGATTGGTTTTCGTGGTGCTGCACGTTATATCTCTGAAGACTTCCGTGATTGTTTTGCCCTTGAGTGTGAAGCAATAAAACGCGTAAGAAACACCATGGATATGACCAACATCGAAATCATGATCCCATTCGTACGTACCCTTGAAGAAGGTAAACGAGTAATCGAATTACTAGAAGAGCATGGCCTTAAACGTGGCGAAAATGGTCTTAAAGTAATAATGATGTGTGAGCTTCCTTCAAATGCATTACTTGCAGATGAATTTTTAGATATGTTCGATGGATTTTCTATCGGCTCTAACGATTTAACTCAGCTAACACTTGGTTTAGACCGTGATTCAGGTTTAATCGCACATTTATTTGATGAGCGTAACCCTGCTATTAAAAAGCTACTTTCAATGGCTATTAAAACAGCTAAAGAAAAAGGTAAATACGTAGGTATTTGTGGCCAAGGTCCTTCAGATCATGAAGACTTTGCAGCATGGTTAGTAGAGCAGGGCATTGATTCTGTTTCACTAAACCCAGATACAGTACTAGAAACTTGGTTATACCTAGCAGACAAACTTGCTAAATAATCGCGTTTATTCGTTACTAATAAAAATGCCAGCTTAATAGCTGGCATTTTTGTATGTGGCATAATTTAGCGTGCTAATTTTTTGTCTAAATAATTACACGATTTAGTTAAGGCTTTTTGGCATAGTTTTAAATAATGCCTCGCTTTTGGGTAGTAAAAAGAAAAGCACAGTAATCCCGCCATAAAAAATATTAGCGAGGGGCCTGGCACCAGAGAAAAAAACAACCCCAGCAAAATAAACAAAACACCTATGATCTGTAATAGTAATTTTTTCATATAAACCTCTACACATTGGTTTAACTTGATTATAAATACAGAACCTCAAAATACGACAAAAAGAGTGTTACAAACTGTAAAATCTTCAATTTCTATTAGCCATCACCATGATATAATTACACAAATGCCTTAAATTATCGCCGTCATGATAGCAACAATTACACAGCAAGATGCAGCGACCGAACTTGTCGCAAATTACTTAAGTACTATTAAAAATCAAGGTTTTAGAGGAGACACCGATGCAAGCTATGCAACGCGTTTAACTGCCTCTACCGATAACAGTATTTATCAGCAAATTCCTCAAGGTGTTATTTTTCCTAAAACCGAAAAAGACATTCAGCTCGCTTTGCAAACCGCATCTCGCGACCCATTTTTGTCGCTTACTTTTGGCCCGCGTGGTGGCGGTACGGGTACAAACGGGCAGTCACTAACGCCTGGTATTGTTGTTGATTTATCACGTTATATGCGAGAAATTCTCGAAATTAATGTAGAAGAAGGTTGGGTAAGAGTACAAACAGGTGTAATAAAAGATCAATTAAACGACTTTTTAAAACCCTATGGTTTTTTCTTTTCACCCGACTTATCTACTAGTAATCGTGCAACTATTGGCGGAATGATCAGCACCGATGCATCAGGCCAAGGGTCACTAGTTTACGGTAAAACCAGTAATCATGTTTTAGGCTTAACCACCTATTTAGTTGATGGCACACCTATGGTTACCTCGCCAATCGACATACAAAAAGCAAAAGTTATCGCCGAGCAAGACTCACTTATAGGCAGCTTATACAAAACAGTATTAGATATTTCTATTACGCAGCGCGATGCTATTTTAGAGAAGTTTCCGCGTTTAAATCGCTTTTTAACCGGCTACGACCTAGAGCATGTGCTAAGTGATGACTTACAAACTTTTGATATGAGCAGGCTAATTACCGGATCAGAAGGCTCATTAGGTATAGTCACTGAGGCAAAATTAAACTTAACACCCATAGCCGAATTTAAAACACTTATAAATATTAAGTACGATAGTTTTGATTCTGCACTTCGTCATTCACCTTTTTTGGTAGATGCACGCGCAACATCTGTTGAAACAGTCGACAGCAAAGTATTAAATTTAGCGCGCGAAGATATAATTTGGCATTCAGTATCGGACTTAATAACCGACGTACCAAATAAAGATATGCAAGGGCTCAACATGGTTGAGTTTAATGCAGTATCACCCGACGACATAAAAGACAAAGTTAACACACTTTGTACATTGTTAGATGAGTGCGTAGCAAATCAAACCAACGGTGTAATTGGTTATCAGTTAACCAACGATAAAAGCGATATTTTAAAAATTTACGCAATGCGTAAAAAGTCAGTCGGTTTGCTTGGTAATGTTAAAGGCAGCCAAAAGCCATTGGCCTTTGCCGAAGACACCGCAGTACCGCCAGAAAACCTAGCAGATTATATTGTAGAATTTAGAGCATTACTCGATAGCCATAATTTACAATATGGTATGTTTGGCCATGTTGATGCCGGCGTTTTACACGTACGCCCAGCACTTGATATGTGCGATCCAGAACAAGAAAAACTACTGCGTACAATTTCTGATGACGTTGTAAAACTCACAGCAAAATATGGCGGGTTAATGTGGGGCGAGCATGGTAAAGGTTATCGCAGCGAATATGGCCCTGAATTTTTTGGCGAACATTTATTTAATCAACTGCGTAAAATAAAAACTGCATTCGATCCTAATAACAGAATCAACCCAGGTAAAATATGTACACCCATTGAAAGTGAAGACTCACTTGTAAGTGTAGATAGTCAAAAACGTTCTTACTTTGATAAGCAAATATCTATCGATGTAAAAACCAGTTTTAATAACGCCATGACCTGTAATGGTAACGGAATATGCTTTAACTACGACGAAAATTCACCTATGTGTCCGTCGTATAAAGTAACCGGCGATCGTAAGCATTCACCAAAAGGGCGCGCAACATTAATGCGCGAATGGTTACGACTTCAAGAGTCTAAAAATGTAGATTTACTGGAAGTAGAAAAAGAACTTAATAAAGGTGAAGTTATTACCTGGTGGGAACGCTTTGTTCATAGCCGAGAAAGAAACAAAGGCGTTTACGATTTTTCTCACGAAGTAAAAGAATCTATGGATGAATGTTTAGCATGTAAAGCGTGTACAACTTCATGCCCAATAAAAGTAGATGTGCCAACTTTTAGAGCGCGCTTTTTAAATTATTACCATAGTTATTACGCTCGTCCACTTAAAGATTATTTAGTAGCAAACATAGAAACCTCGGCTCCGCTTATGTCAAAATTTGCACGAGTAATTAATCCTGTTGTAAAAACCAATTTAGTAAGTGGGTTAATTAAAAAAACGGTTGGCTATGTAGATACACCTCAATTAAGTATTCCATCACTTGATAAACGTGTAGCCAAAGCGTATAAATTTAATTTTGAGTTATTAAATTCACTTTCAAGTGAAGAGCAAAATAATTATGTGCTAATTGTGCAAGACCCCTTTACCAGTTTTTATGAAGCTGAATTAGTACAAAGTTTTATAACGCTTATAACTGCACTGGGTAAAAAACCTATGCTATTACCCTTTAAACCAAATGGTAAAGCACAGCACGTTAAAGGTTTTTTACACGAGTTTAAAGTAACAGCAAAAAATGCCGCCGAGTTTTTAAATAAACTCAGTGATATAAATGCGCCACTGGTTGGTTTAGATGCATCGTTAGTTATGTGTTATCGCGATGAGTACAACACAATTTTAGAAAGTAATCGCGGTGATTTTCATGTACAACTTGCACATGAATGGCTACAAACTCAATCTTTCAAATCGTTAAGTGCAAAGAAAAACCAAGATACAGAATTTACATTGCTTAGCCACTGTACAGAAACAACGGCATTACCAAAAGCGGCAAGTGTTTGGAAAACTATTTTTACTGATATTGGTTTAACACTAAACACAACAAATACCGGGTGTTGCGGAATGGCCGGTACATACGGCCACGAAGCACAAAACCAAGAAAACTCTCGTACACTTTACGAAATGAGTTGGAAACCAATTGTAGATAAAAATAAACCAGATCAACTTTTATCTACCGGGTTTTCGTGCCGCAGCCAAGTTAAACGCTTTGAACAATTTAAACCTAAGCACCCAATAGAGTTACTCGCACAGGTACTTAGCTAATAAAAGTTAAAAATAAAAAAGGCGTAACTTAAAAATAAGTAACGCCTTTTTTATTAATACCAATTCGCTTAATTAAGTGATCAATTTTGAGGCTGGAAAAACGTGTTGGTACCTCGGCAAATAATTCACTAATTTTTATAAAAGTTATTTAGATTGTTTAGCAAAACTATCTGCAATTGGTTTTGTACTTATACCGTGAATAAACACACTAAATAAAATAGTGGTCATAGCGATAGTTGCAATGTCGTATTTATTTTCTATTTGTGTATCTATAACCATTAAAGTAAAAACAATCGATGCTAAACCTCGCGGTCCAAACCAAGCAAATGTAAAACGTTCTTTTATATTAAGCGCTGTAAATTGAAGCGACAACATAACCGGAATTATTCTAATTAACGTAGTACTAAGTAGCGCATAAATAATTATTTCTTTATTCAAATTTGGTAAAACTAAATATGCACATACAAATCCAAACAGGCACCAAATCATTAACGATGTAAAATCAGCAATATGTTCAGAATCTTCAATCAGTTCTGCTCGCACACCCGTGTCTGAAAACTTATCAAATAACAAACCCGCAATAAATACAGCAATAAAACCACTTCCATGAAAGTACTGCGTTATTGAAAAAATAGCCATGGCAAAACCTAATAGTAAAAATGGACTAGTGTTTTGTGCAAAGTAATGACGTTTCATTGCAAAATTTAATACCGGAATAAATAAAGCAATTGATGTAACCGCTATTAATACAGCTAAACCTAACTCTCGCGAAAACACACCTAATGTTTGCGATGCTGTTATTGCTGAATCAGGATTTTTAGCAAGCAAAATAAATATTAAAAACACAGGTACACATAAACCATCGTTTAATCCGCTTTCAGTATTTATACCTTCTCGAATTTTTTCAGGTACATTTGTACTTGCTAATAAACCTTTACTCAATGCGGCATCGGTCGGCGTTAAAATAATTGCAAGCAATGCAGTTTGAATAAGTGATAACTCTGTAAATAAAAATAGTCCAGCACCAATACCACAAAGTAAGGTAAGGGGTAGGGCAACAAACAATAATAAACTAGGATACTGAAAACTATGTTTTAAAACACTTAATTTAGATTTAGCCGCATCAGAAAATAAAAATATACTTAAAGTCAGTTCTATTAACGGTAATAAAAAATCTATGCCCGTTTTTAATTCGTCGCCTTCATTGGGCAGTAACCACGCTAAACCTATTCCACCTAAAACAAAAAACATAGGTCCTGTAATTTCTGTTCGCTCTAATTGCCTAATAGAAATTGAGTAAACTAAAAATAAAAAACCAATAAATGCTATCACTAAGTATTCCATTAAATTTTCCTTTTAACGCCAGATTTTGCTCGCTCTTTAATATTTGTTTGAATATAAATTTGATCGGTTGTCGCAATTTTAGAGTGCCCTAAATCTTCCGATAAATGTTTTAAAGGCCGTGTTTGTGCATCGTGTGTTGCACCAGTATGGCGTAGCCAATGTGCAGTTGCCGCTTCAAGTTGTTCTGCATCATCTTTAAAACCATCATCAAGTAAAGATTGTTGGGCCAAATCAAAACTTTGTTGTACTAAACGCCTAATTTGCCTAACGGTCATTCCACCTTGGCCACGAATTTTATGTACCAATGGCTCAGATTCGTCAACGCGAGGTAGGGCGGGTAACCCTCTGTATAATCGGTAGCGTTTTAAATATTCAACAAAATCGTCACTTAATGTAACATCACGAAGTTTATTGCCTTTACCCATAATACGTAAAAACCAAAAGCCGTCATTATCTTGCCAAAAGTGTGACATAACTGGTGACCACTGCGGGCGCTCTGACAATTCAGAAATTCGTAAATATAACCCTTTTAAACAAGCTAAGGTAAATAAATTACGCTCAAGATCTGGTTTTTGTTCGCATAAATCACGTGTTACACCAAATACATATTCCCACTGGATATCACTTAAAGTATCAGGAATTTGTATTTGAGACTGAACCACTAAATAGGGGCTATTTTTTTTAACCACAGGTACAAAGTTCGCAAATGTGCGTTCTTCTAAAATCGCAAATTTAAAAAACACATTTAATGCGGTAAACATAGCCGACAAAGTTTGCTGGCTTGCTATAGATTCTTTTTGCATGAAAGGGCGCCAATTTTGGTTTAATCGGCGAATACCTTGCTCATCCTTATAGCGCCATTGTACAGAAGTTGATGCCCATTTTTTATCTGGCTCAACCATAAAATCGACATAGGCTTCAATATCTTCACGTTTTAAATCGAACACAGATTTTTCGGCAATTAACCAAGACCATAAATAAAAGCGTTCTAGCTCATTTCGAAAACGACTATATGTTGCTTCTGATTTTCGTCCGTAAACATATAAAAACTGGTATAAAAATTTAAGATCAGCCTTTGATTCAGTTACAGTCAAGCCAACTTGCTGTATAAAGGATGCAAGTTCTGGGTATTCTGATTTAAGAGTATCGTCATCAAGATGAGCAATTTGGTATCTTAATTGTTTTAACGTATCAACTAAAGCAACAAGCATAATGTGTAAATATTCAATAAAATAATAGACTTACAACTTAACGTTAAAGTCCGATACTGTCTAGTATTGGACATAGTGAAAGTTTAATTATTTACACATTTTTACTGATTTAGTTTTGCTAGGTCTTATTAAGGAAAGTTTATGAAAAAGTTTATTATTTTAAGTGTAATTACATTAAGTGTTTTACTTACAGGTTGTGCCACAACGGGCAGTGCTTCACCAGGCGAAAAACGCTCTTTAGTACAAAGCATGAAATCAAATACACTAGACAAATTATATGCACAAAAACCCGATGTTAAAAAACAAATTGCCAACTCGGCTGGTTACGCTGCATTTGATAACGCAAACGTCAATGTTGTTTTAGCCAGTTTTGGTGGTGGTTATGGTGTAGTAAAAAATAACTTAACCGGTAAATCAACTTACATGAATATGGGCGAAGCCGGTTTAGGCCTAGGTTTAGGTGTTAAAGACTTTAATGTTGTTATGGTTTTTCATAACCAAGCAGCAGTAAATAGATTTATTGAACACGGTTGGGCATTTGGCGGAAACGCAGATGCAGCAGCAAAATATGAAGATAAAGGCGGTGCATTGGTTGCCGAAGCTATTGCAGATCAGGTTACAGTATATTCTTTAACCGAAAATGGCCTTGCACTACAAGCTGTACTAAAAGGCACTAAATTTTGGGTAGATTCTGAGCTAAATTAACCCCTCATAACTCTCCTAAAAGCGGGCTGGTTTGTATAATCACGCTCGCTTTATTATAAACATCACAATTTAACATAACGTAATTTATGAGCCGTGATCGATACGTTGTAAATTCTTATACAACCTTGTATATTTTTAATACTGTTAATTATTTAAAGGAATAAAAAGTGACTACTTTCAAAATATTGATATTTTTCACCCTATCCATAAGTAATGCGTTTGCAAATGGCTCAACATCTTCATATTTAAAAAATGAAATCAATGAAGCCCATAAAGCTTATTTGTTTAATGATACTGCCACCGGTTTATATGCATTAAATTCACTAGCTCGTTTATTAGAGCATATGGGCCCAGATGAGCTTTCAATTGAAGGAACAAACTTAAACCTTGCTTTAACTTACTTCCGAATTGGACTATTACATGAAAAAAATGGTGATGAACTACTTAAAGATAAATATTTTTCAAAAGCAATAGTTTTAGCTCCAAATTCAGAGGAAATTCTAACTAATGACTTTCGCTCTCTAGTTAATAAACTTGATAAAAATTTTAGTGAATAAAATTTTTTATAGATAAGAATTAGTCGATACTAAAAAAATTTTTATAAAAATGAAACCGGGAAATTTTATTTCACCAAATCGTTATATAAATAATAAAGCTAGTTATTTAGGTATTAATAATTAGCTTTTTAAATTAAAAATTACACCATATCTTATGACGCTTATCTATATTAGTGGAGCAATTCATTAGCTCAAACTATTTTTTGACAATGATTATTTTATAAATTTTTATTTATTAGATTGGATTTATTTGCCTATCGAATCTGCCTTTACTTTCAAACACTCCTAACTTATTGTTATTTCTAAGGCATACATTTATTTAATCATTAATCTCTTATCAAATGCTTCAGCCAATTTTTCAGTTTCACTAAAAACGGTATTCCAATATTTAATACGTGTGTCTGCATCAAGATCAGTAAAGTCGTTTCTGTCTGGAATTTTTCCGTAAGGTAAACCGGCTATAAATTCTTTTGATGGGGTGATCATCACCACGCTATCGTAATTTTGTGGGGACACTTTACGTTTTAAATTTTTATCAAACCACCCTGCTTTTGGCTCGCTATTAAAATGCGGATATAAAATTAAGCCTGGGTTATTAATTTTTAAATCAAAGTGGTAGTCAATTATTCCTCCATCCCGATAAATGCCTGGTGGCGAGCCTGCAATATTTTTTATGCCTTGCATAACAAGTGGTATAGAGCCTGATGCAAGTAAGGCATCTTTTAAATTTGTTTGGCTAAGTGGTATGTTTTGGGTTTTAAAATTATAACTGTCGGTTATTGATAAATTGCTGTTGGGTGCGCCAAAAATAAATCGCTCGTACTGTGAGCCTAATAATTTTCGGTTAACACGGTTGAGCATATAACTTTTTGATAAACCCAGTAGCTGTATTAATTTATTTTCGCTAGCAATAAAGCCATTAGATTTAGCCACTATAAAATGCGCTTTAAATACAGGGTTATTTATAATTTCGGTTACGCCATTGTCTCCAAAAACATCTTCAAGTAATGCACGCGCTTTTATTGTTATTTCATTTGGTGTTGGTTTATTACTTGAGTACCTAGTTTGCGAATACGATTTGGCTAAACGCTCAATGGCAGCAACGGGGTCGTTTTGTGCAAAACAGGCTGAACGAAATGCGCCAGCAGAAGAACCAATTAAATTAAGTTGTTGGGTGCGGTCTTTAAAAAACTCACCAAAAATATATTTGTCTAAGCCAAATAATGTAAACCATTTAGGCCCGCCACTTGCCCCTAAAAAAGAGGTAAATAACTCCGGTTTAAAGCCCTGCTCGTTAATAATTTTTGCTGCTGTTTTACCTGCGTGAATGTCGATCATTAAATCAATTTACCTTGTTATTCTTATATTTTAGTGCTGTTCACACAACCCAAAATTGAATAATTATGCAAAATTAAAAAGCGGTTTTATGTTGCCATAAAACCGCTTTTTATCGTTAAAATTGCTTAAAATACGGGAATCAATCCCAAATGCCGCTTTCGCATTTACCCTGTACTTTAACGTCTTTTACTTTAAATTCGGGCTCTATGCCTTTTTCTCTTTGTGTGTTGTAGTCGCGATTAACAGACAAAATAGTTGGCGTGAGCAATATAATAGCGATTACGTTAACCACTGTCATTAACCCTAATGCTATATCGGCTAAATCCCAGACTTCTTTTAGAGACGCCGATGCGCCCCACAGCATCATTGATAAATAAAGTAATGTATAAATTGTGCGCCCTACTTTGTTATCGAGCTTAAATAAATGAAGGTTACTTTCTGCGTAGGCATAATTTGCTACTACCGAGGTAAATGCAAATAAGGTAATTGCAGCTGCAACAAAGTACACACCGCCTTGTGCTAAATGTGCGGTCATAGCGCTTTGCGTTAAACGTATGCCTTCCATTTCGCCGCTTATATCAACATCGGCTAATAAAATAACTACTGCGGTACAACTACAAAGCACAATGGTGTCGAAAAACACGCCAAGCATTTGTATGTAGCCTTGTGTTACTGGGTGGTTAGGAATGGGGCTTGCGCTTGCTGCAGCATGCGGCACACTACCTGCACCGGCTTCGTTAGAATATAAACCGCGTTGAATACCATTTTTAATGGCTGCCCCCATTGCACCTGCGCCTGCCTCTTGCAAACCAAAGGCCGATAAAAATACATCTTTAAGCATGGCCGGTACTTGCGGTAAGTTCATAATTGTAATAATAACGGCAGCTGCTACAAATAATATACCCATTAATGGCACTACTCGCTCAGCAAAGCGGGCAATGGCTTTAAAGCCACCTAATATAATTGAGCCTGCTAATACGGTAATAACTAATCCAGAATAAAAGGTAGGTACTTGAAAAGCATAGTTAAGGGCGTCGGTTATGGTATTGGTTTGCATGGCACTAAAAGTAAAGCCATAACCTAAAAATAAACACGCGGCAAACACAATAGCAAAGGCACGGCTGCCCAAACCTTGTTGAATATAATAGGCGGGGCCGCCTCTAAATTCTCCACTACTATCGCGTACTTTATACACTTGCCCTAATACACTTTCGGCAAAGCCGGTTGCCATGCCTAGTATGGCTATAACCCACATCCAAAATATGGCGCCGCTTCCGCCTAGTGAAATTGCAACAGCGACCCCGGCTAAATTACCTGTACCTACACGGGCACACAGGCCTGTACACAATGCTTGAAATGATGAAATGTCGTCTTTTTTACACTTGCTACTGCCTTTTAACAGGCTAAACATGTGTTTAAATTTTACTATTTGAATTGCTTTTAAACGTACCGAAAACCAAATACCTGCAAACAGTAGTATGTAGATTAGTATTTGGCCTTCTCCCCATAATAGGCCATTTACACTTTTTACTACGGTATCGAACATGGGCTAATCCTTTTGTATTTATTATGTTTTTACTCAGCGCGTAGTTGAGTAATTGGCATTTAATAATGCATGTTAGCCATAGATTAAGGCAGCTAAGCTGCCTTAGTATGTTGACTTAGTGGTAGGTTATTTACTTTGCAGGTGTATGCCAGCAATCATGCATCTAACCGAACCTCCCGCCGACTCTATGGTTGGTATAGGTAACGGAACAAGTTTAGCTGTTTTTTGTATTGCTGCTTTTTGCTCGGTTGTAAGTGCATTAAACGCCGTTTGTGAGAGTGCTAAAATACGACCATTTGTACCTTGTAACTCTATTGCGTTGCCGCAAAAGCTACTTATTTGCGCATTAGTTAAGTTTATTACTTCTAAATGGCTTTGTATCAAATGGCTAGTTAATTGTTTGTGCTGACTATTTGGCACCATATTTAAGCTGATCATGGCAAACTCTGTGGCTACACACATTAATACATTAGTATGATAAACCGCAGTACCTTGCTCATCGTAGGCGTTAAATACAACAGGTTTTAGCTTTAATTGCTCGCACACTGTATTAACCACGGTTTTAGTAGTGCGCTTAGATTCTACTGCATAAGCAAGCTTATGGGGGTGGTCAATAACAAGCGATCCTGTGCCTTCTAAAAATGCATTTTCTTTCGCTAAAAATGAATAATCAGTCACAGACAACACTTTATAGTGATTAGTCAAAAAATCAATAATATCTTTTCGATATTCTAGCCTTCTGTTTTCTGCGTACATTGGGTACATAACTAGCTCGCCACTTTGATGGGTAGAAAACCAATTATTTGGAAACACAGAATCGGGCGTGTGTGTATGTTCGTCTTCAAAAAGATGAACCGTTACGCCCTCGTTTTGTAATAATTTAACCGCATTAGTGACTTCGTCAAAGGCAAGCTGGCTCTGATTTTGTGAGTTACAGGTACTTTGAAACGTATTGTCTAACATGGTTTGTGGATTAGATGTAAAGTGATGCGGGCGCACCATCACCACCGCTGTTGGTGCTTGCTTTATTATGCTCATGCGACTTGCTCTTGGCTTACTGATTTATTACTTTGCTCTGTATTAAGCACCGAAAACAAGTTACGTGGATCGGCTTGTTGTGTAATTAAATCAAGTAGTTCAAACTCACCCGCAGCCACCAGCGCGTCTTTAATATACACCAGCGCGGTAAAGTCTTCGCTTGCAAAGCCTACCCCATCAAATATTGTAAGCTCGTTGTTACTTGTACGCCCAGGTGTTTGTTTATTAATTACTTTATGAAACTCTGTTACGGCAAAGGTATCGCTCATTTGCTGTATTTCGCCCTCTATTCTGGTTTGCGGTTCGTACTCTACAAACACATTTGCGCGCGTTAATAATTGTGAATCAAGCTCTGTTTTACCAGGGCAATCGCCACCAATGGCATTTAAATGCACACCCTGGGGGATCATATCGCTGGTTAAAATAGTGGCATTTTTTTTATCGGCTGTGCAGGTGGTAATAATGTGCGCGCCTTGTACGGCCTCTTTTGCGCTATTACAAATAGTCACGTTTAAGCCACAGTTACTTAAATTGTTAAACGCTTTTTGTGAGGCATTTTTATCAATATCGTATAAACGAATGTGAGTAATGCCTAATACAGCTTTAAAAGCTAATGCTTGAAACTCAGACTGTGCACCATTACCAATTAATGTAAGCGTTGTTGAGTGCTTAGGCGCTAAATATTTTGCCACAAGCGCCGATGTAGCCGCTGTGCGTAAAGCTGTTAGTAAGCACATTTCGCTGATCATAACCGGATAGCCGCTATCAACATCCGACAAAATACCAAACGCGGCCACGGTTTGAAGTTCCTTAAAGGTATTTTTTGGATGACCATTTACATATTTACAACTAAACATTTTACCGTCGCTTACTGGCATAAGCTCTATTACGCCATCTGGAGAGTGCGCTGCATAACGTGGCGATTTATCAAATTCGTCCCAGCGAGCAAAGTCGTGTTCTAATCTTTGGGTAAGCTCAAGCAATACGTTTTCTATTCCGACTTTATTTATAAGTTTGGCCATTGCCTGTACGCTAACGAATGGAACACCTTGTTTAGGTTGTGCGATAAAATGACTCATAAATACCTCTTTAATGACTAAATAAATTAATTGAAATTAGTTTATAGGCCAGAGGTGTTACTTAAAATGCCAAAAGTTTATACAAATAATAGTATTTTTTAGCAAATTGCTATGCATTAAAGTACAAATTTAGTAATTTTTAATAAACACATAACCCAAGGCGTTTTATGACCCCTTACATTTACGACTCATTAGATAACGCATTAATAGCCGAATTACGAAAAGATGGCCGCGCTTCTATTTCAGCCCTAGCCGATGTTTTAAAAGTGTCGCGCGGGACAGTGCAAAATCGCTTAGACCGTTTAGTCTCATCGGGCGCTATATTAGGCTTTACGGTGCGTGTACACGAACACATAGAAACCGAAGCTGTAAGAGCAATAATGATGGTGGAAGTGGTTGGTAAATCTACATCGCAGGTAATTAAAACCATGCGCGGCATACCAGAGCTAACAAAGTTACATACAACTAATGGCGCTTGGGATTTAGTGGCTGAAATACAGGCGGCAAATTTAGGTGAGTTTGATGGCGTACTCAGGCAAGTACGCGAAATAGAAGGCATTTTAAATAGCGAAACCAGTATATTACTGTCATCTACTTAGGTTAGGTTTAATAATGTCCCTTTACGCTTAAGCGTTAGAACACAGCTACATTGCATAGCTGTGTGCGTAATCTACGATACGTGCGTTTTGGCTTTTTAAATACTCTCTGCCCGCTTTTACACCTAGCTTATGATCAAAGCGTAAATCGTTGTTTGAACTGCCTAATAATTTACTGTGCAGCTTTTCGTCTGCAAAAATTTGTATAATCTCTACATCACTTGGTGGGTTAGCAATAAAGTTAAGCTCATCTAAATACGCTTGCTCATGCTGAATTAAGTAGTCGAGTGTTTTTGGGCAGTAGCCTGATGCACATGCAAACGTTCTTAATTTTTGCACCCACGCAGATTGCGCCTGAAAGTGTGCGTCTACCGTTCTTATAACCACAATTTTACGTGCACCACGGTTATATGCTTCGCGTACAGGTAATGGTGCAGCTAAACCGCCATCGAGGTAAAAGTCTTCTTCGCTTTGCTCTGCCGCTAAGTGTGCTTCGTTTGCCGCTTTTGTATCTAACCACGGTGTTAGTTTAACGCCTTGTTTGTATAAAAACGGTAATGCGCTTGATGCTTTTAACAGATCCCGCCATTGTTTGCCCTCACCGGTAGGTGATAAGTAATAGGCTTTTCTGTCGCGTGCGTTAGTCGCGGTTATTAAAAGCTCACGGTCGCCTAAACTAGTTTTAGCTGTTTTAAAGTCGAGTACTCTGTTTACCTCAGTGGTTTTATCAAAGTACCAGTCTAAATCTACTATGTGCTTACCCATTAAGCCGCGACCTAGTTGAAAAAAACGTTTATTGCGCGAAAGCCCTCTAATTAAGCGCTTAGCGTAACCTTTTTGGCGAGCTAAGTAGCTAGTTAAATTTTGCGAACCAGCAGAGGTACCAATAAATAAGTCAAATGGGTCATAGTTTTGCTCTAACCACGCATCAAGTACACCGGCTGTGAATATCCCTCGTTGTCCGCCACCTTCAGCAATCAGAGCAACTTTTGGCTGCGCTGGTTTAGTAACTGAATTAGCTGATGGGGTGTTTAGAGAATTCACGGTGTACCTGCCTTTAATTTAATGATGTTTTTGTTTATACAGTCATTATAAAAAATTAAAGTGATATCTTAAAATTGATTGTTTAAATCAGTTTGATTGAAAAAACAGAACGGCATTAAATGCAAAAGTAGCCGCTTACAATTGGCATAACACTTTACGCTAACTATTTAAAAACCGAAAACAACTTAATACAGACACCACTAAAAGTTAATAAAATAGGTATAAAACAACTAACTTTTGATGATGCCTGTATATTAACAAGCCTTGGGTGTACGCTTGCTTAACTAAATAACCAATTAATGTTTTATTTCCATTAAAATTTCTAGTGCGCGGTGGCGTTTTTCACTATCGTATACGTCGTTTGTAAATATAAACTCATCCACTTCAAGCTCTTTGGCTATCATCTCTAGCTTGTGTTTTATACTTACGTGCCCGCCAACAACGCTTAAGCTTAAAAAGTTCTCTACATGGGCGCGCTCTTGTTCGCTCCATAAACCTTCCATGGTATCTACCGGCGGCTTTAACCACAGCTCTTTACCACGTATTAGTTCAAGCACCCGTTGCTTTGAGGTGGTAGAAAGGTATTGAGCTTCTTCGTCAGTTTCTGCTGCCACCAGCGGTAAAGCAAGCATTACATAGGGTTTATCGAGTACGTTTGAGGCTTCAAATTCACGTTTATACAGTGCTATTGCATCATGTACAAAACGCGTTGCAAAGTGCCCTGCAAATACATAAGGCAGCCCTTTTTGCGCGGCCAACTGAGCGCTAAATAGACTTGAGCCTAATAACCAAAGTGGTACGTTTGTATCCTCCCCCGGAATAGCACGTATTGGGTGAGTACCGTTGTATGGGCCTAATAATGTTTGTAGCTCAGTTACTTCACCAGGAAAGTTTTCAGCTCGGCTTATATCGTTATTAAGTGCACGGCTTGTAACAGGGTCACTACCGGGTGCACGGCCAAGGCCTAAATCTATTCGTGCGGGGTATAAACTTTCAAGCGTACCAAATTGCTCAGCCACAACTAATGGTGAATGGTTTGGTAGCATTATTCCGCCAGAGCCAACACGTATACGCTGAGTTTTACCTGCAATATGACCTACTAATATTGAAGTAGCAGCACAAATTATACCTTGCATATTATGGTGCTCGGCCAGCCAAAAGCGGTTAAAGCCTATTGGTCGGCGCGCTGGGCGTATTTGGTAGTTTTATTGAGCGTGTGAGAAACGCTTTCCCCTTTGATCATGGGGGCAAGCTCTAATAACGAAAAAGGAATGGAAGATAACAAAATAGCAGCTCCTAAAAATGCATACTAATAATGAGTTCATTATCAGCATAAAACACTTAAATGGGACTGCTATTAAATCAATTCAAGCTAAGGGTAAACATAAAAGCAAAATAGGTATATGTTATTTTGCTCTAAGGTATTCAAGCAAGCTCAGCATTTTGTTGGCGCTCCTTTTTATAACCTTCAGAATCAACGCCTTTTTTCCAGTAACCTGATGACACTATATTACAACGCGGTATGTTAAAGTGCTCACTAAACACGGCTTTAGCCTTACGTACCAAACCGGCCTCTAGCGCCATAAACACAATAGGTGGCTGCTCTGTTAGCTCAATAGTTTTAATTGCATTGAGCATTGCTTCATCGGCGTTATTGGTAATTATCCAATTAATGTTGCGTGTGGTGTCTAAATCAATAATGTCTTGCTTTGTTGGGGCATGTATAAACGCATCAATTTTTGAAAACAAAGGAAGCGTTTGTACATAGCCTTTAATAGCATTTACCGATGTTAAATCGCCAAGTAATACATAATGTGAATGCTGGTAGTTATCAAGCTTTTTAGGGCCTGGACCTGCTATACCTAGCTCATCTCCTACTTGTGCAATTTTAGCCCAATGGGTTGCTGGGCCTTGGTGCATATTAATTACAAAATCGAGCGTTAGTGCGCCGCTTTGCTCATTTACATGCTGTATTGTGTATGAGCGCATGCATGCCGTTTTTAAATTTAAATCGGCAACGCCATTTTGTGGAATAAGCACTTTTACATAATTACCAATGTGCGCACAGGTTATATCTGCAAAATCGTCTGAGCCTACAACAATACGCTGTAAGTGCGGTGTAATTTGCTCAGTGCTTAATACTTTAGCTTTGCGAACTTGTTTAGCCATTTAAAATCACCTCGTTTACAAAATAGTTAACTGCTTTTTACAGCAAGCATTGCACAACGCCCCATTGGTTGATAAAATCAACTATAGCAAATTAATTGACATTGTCAACCATATTGAGAACCCTATGAACACGCCTTTATCAAATACCTTGTTTGAACTCATGCAAAATTACCGTGTAACAATCCGCGAGGCCATTAACGCCAAAGAGTTGGGTATTAACGCTATGCACGTACGCTGTATACATATAATTGCTGGTACAAGTAATTGCACAGCTAACGATATAGTTACTAGAACACAGCGCGATAAAGCACAAATAGCACGGTTAGTTAAAGATCTTATTGCGTTAAACCTTATTAATAAGCAAGCAAGTGAGCACGACAAACGCTGTTTTATTTTATCGCTCACTGAGCAAGGCAATACATTGTTTGATAAATTATTAGCGTCTGAGCAGCAAATAAATGATCAAATGTGCAAAAATTTAAACCCTCAACAAATCAAAGACTTTTTAAATACAGCACAACAAATGATCAAAAACATGGATTGATCGTCTTTCATTTCTTGGCATAACTCATACAAAACGCATATACTGTACACTTATACAGTATATGCGTTTTAGGTTGTGTTATGTTTGTTATTCCCGTTTATATAGAAGCCGGTGTGTGTGGGTTTGAATCGCCCGCGGCGCAATATACCGAGCTAGGTGTTTCTCTTGATGAGCTATTAATAAAGCACCCAGATGCCACATTTATTGGCATTGCATCGGGTAACTCTATGCAAGAGGTAGGTATTTTTGAAGGCGACCTACTTGTAGTAGACCGTGCAGAGCAAGCCGATAATGGCGATGTTATTGTTGCCAATTTAAATGGCCTGTTTGTTTGTAAGTTACTTGATAAAACGAATGCAAGGCTGCTGTCGGCATCGCCCTTACATAAGCCTGTACAACTCACCCCAGCAGATGAGTTTCAGTTAGAGGGCGTAGTAACGCTTTCTGTACGAATGCACAGGCAAACTCCAGAGCTTTTAAAATGTACGCCTTAGTGGATGCTGTTTCATTTTATGCAAGCGCCGAAAAAGTATTCGACCCTTCCATTCGCTCCAAACCTGTTGTTGTACTTACTAATAACGACGGCTGCGTATGTGCTGTGTGCCCTATTGCTAGGCAGTTAAACATTCCTAAATTTGGTCCTTATTTTAAAGTTAAGCATTTGCTTGAGCAAAACAACGTGGTTGTACGCTCAAGCAATTACGAACTATATGCCGATTTAAGCGCCAAAATGATGAACATAATTGGCCGCTTTTGCGACACACAATACATATACAGTATTGATGAGTCGTTTTTACACTTTAATGGCTACACGCCACTGATTAAAAACTGGCACGAATACGGTCATGTAATGAGGCGTACCGTATGGCGAGAAGCAAAACTGCCCGTAGGCGTAGGTTTTGGCCCAACGCCTACCCTTGCCAAAGCGGCTAACCACGCAGCTAAAAAGCTAAGCGGATTTGATGGTGTAGCCGTTATAGATAACGAGCAAAGCCGCCAAGCCATTTTACAAAGAATGAGCTGCGAAGATGTATGGGGTATAGGCAAGCGCTTAGCTAAAAAGCTTAAAATAATGAACATAAACACAGCGTGGGAACTTGCACAGCAAAGCCCTAAAACAATGCGCCGTGCATTTAGTGTGGTTGTAGAGCGTACAGTAAGCGAGCTTAACGGTGTAGCGTGTTTAACCTGGGACGATGTACGCCAAGATAAACGAGAAATTTATTCTACCCGTAGTTTTGGCGAGCGAATATACGAGCCTAGCGCATTAAAAACCGCTCTTATGAACCATGTTACTACCGTTGCCAGTAAATTACGGGCGCAACGCTCACTAACAAAACAACTTTATATATTTGCCGCAAGCGGTAAACACGAAGACCGCTATTGTAAAAAGTCGTTTATGTATAAGTTTGCAACCCCCACTAACGATACTTGCGTAATGGCAAATGCAGTCTCTGAGGTGTTTAATAATATTTATCAGCCAGGTGTTCGGTTTTATAAGTGTGGCGTAGGCGCTTTAGAGCTTACCTCGGTGCAGTATCAGCAAAGCGATTTATTTAACAAAAGTGCCGATAACCCCAAATTAATGCAGTGCTTAGATACAATAAATAACCGATACGGAAAAGGCATGCTAAGCCTTGCTAGCAGTAAATTAAACAACCGCTGGCACATGAACCGCGATTATTTATCGCCCCAGTACACGACTCGCTGGCACGATATACCTAAAATTTACTGTTATGAATAAGGGCGCTATTGCCTTTGTAAGTTAAACACTGTGTTTAATCGGCTTGTTTTTCAAAGGTGCATTGTACTTGAGGATCGTTAAGGGTGTATTTAACGGTGGTAGGGCTCACAAATTCTATACTTTGCCTAATGGTTTTTTCGTTAACGGGATCAACACAGCGACTCATTCTTAGGCTGTTATCTACCCCGTCACTTTTATACTTAAACGAGCTGGTTACAAAGCAAAAGTCAGGTTTTTTAGTTGTACGTGTGCCGTTATGCAGGCTTTCAAATACTATTTGCGAACCTAATTTAAAACCGGCATCGGGATACACTGGGTTTATTAAACTCAATTGACTATCAACACAAAGCGAAGAGCTTGCTGAAACCACCTTATAATCGCCTAGCTTTGTTTTTAATAAAGGAATAAAACGGCTCTTATTACTTGGCGTAGCAGTTTTAGCAAAAAGTACATTGCTTAGAAATAAACAGCTTAAACATAATAAAACTTTACGATAACTCATTAAAATTCCAACTCATTACTAGTAAAAATAGCATAACACACTCCTACCTATACTCACTTAAAATACATTTAGTTCATAAAACAAAAAGCCCCTTGATCAAATCAAGAGGCTTTTGGTTATATAAAAAATATATTTAATTATAGCGCTACTTAAAAATAAGTGCTCGTCTGTAAGCTACAGCACATGTTAAAAGTAATAATATGAAAGCTAATGAGCCACCACCGCCACTGCTATCTTCACGACTTGAAGAAGCTGTACTTGCTACATTAGTAACGGTAACAGTTAAACTTTGCTCAGTCTCACCTTCACCATCTGATACAACAAGTTTAAAGCCTAACTCTGTAGTTTGAGAAACACTCGGCGCTGTAAACTTAAGGGTGTTAGAGTCAACATCATCAATAGCAACTTCAATTCCCATTGTTTGAACCCACTTAAACGTAAGCTCAGATGACTCTTTATCACTTGCAGAGGCCGTAACAGTAACTTGCTTAGCTTCTTCAACCGAAACAGAATATGTACTTAGCTCTACACTCGGCAATTGATTTACATGTAAAAAAGTAACTGTAAATACTTCAGTAAACTGCTCATACCCATCAGATATTACCAAAGTAACATTTGCATCAACAGTTTGTTCAAATTCACCAACGCTAAGCACGGCTTTACCTTGTGTATCTTCAGCTGCAATAGATAACTGAGGATGATCAACACGCCACTCGTAAGATAACGTATCTCCATCTGGGTCAGTAGAAGCAGACGCATCAAGCTCAATAGTAGCAAGCTCTTCTATCGTTGCTGGCATATCCACATTTAATACAGGCGCCTGATTTAGACTCTCTTGCGCCAGTTTTGCAACTATTTCAATAACGCCGTTAACCTCTCCATCAAGGTCAAATGAACTACCGTCTGTAATTGCAAAACTAAAACAGCGTGAGCATGCTTGCTCATACACATTGCCTGACAAAATAGGGGCAGACTGCCAACCTGAAGCGGTTAATAACCTCACTTGCATGTCAGAGCTTAAAATAGAATTTACGTGTTCAGGCAGCGCAATTTCTGCGGTACTTGATGAATTAGAAAGCGTAACATGAAGGTTAATAACATCACTTTTAGCTTGGAAGTGAGGCTCTATAATGTCTAAATCTGGGAAATAAGTGCTAAGTGCCTGTTCAGAAATAGACATATCAGCAATATAACCCGCTGCTAGAGCCTCTTTAATGCTACCTACAGCTAAGTGATTAAACTCATCAATACTGTGAGCACTATCACCTGAAGCTAAGATAGCTGTATTAGTAGTAGAAGTGCTATCTAGGTAATCAGCAATACCATCTTTATCACTATCACCTACCCCTTCCTCAATATCAGGTATACCGTCGCCATCAGTATCTAGCTCAGGGTCATCAAATATAACGCTATCAACAATACGTAAACTAGTTTGCTTAGTTGCTAGTAGTTCATCACCTTGTTTTACACGTAAAGTTAAATCTATATTATTGGTTTGCTCAGAAAGATTTGCGCTAAATGAAACATCCCACTGTGAATCAGCTGTTTTATAAATGTAAAAATCAACACCTGTGGGGCCAATAAGCTCAAGTGATACATCACTACCTGTACTCGGTAAATTTACTAACTTAATGGTTGCATTAAAGTCAGGTAAAGAACGCTGAATAGTTTTATTAACTGCTTTACCATTTTGATAAAAATCAGTAATAAACTGCGCCTGTGCCGCTTCACTTAAAAACACGAGTTGGCTGTTATCATTTTTGCCTATAAAAGCATTGCGATTAGGTATAACACTTATATTTGTAGCATTTGCTAAAAACTCGCGCGCTAACTCAACCTTAATAGGTCCATGCTGCTCAGCTCTAATATACTGAGTACTATTATTAGCTTTTAAAGAAAAACCGGTGTAATCATATGGATTAGGGCCACTGATAAATATGTCAACAAGTACATTACCATTTTGGTATACATGCGTAATAGGTTGAAGACTAACTTCAGGATAGATCATCGCTGTTACTTCACCCGATACGCGGTTACCTGCACCATCAACAGCAGAAACAGGAATTGGCACATTACCCGTTCTAAATACAAAGCTATCTTCTATTTCAATAAGCGCTATCTCTGACACATCGTCAAAAACAACTCTACTGTCAATAATTGCATCTTGTATCGCTACTAGCGTATTACCAAAAACTTCAAAACGATACTGCTGTAAAACTGGAGGCGTTGTATCAACTAGTGTAACCGTTTGAATAGCCGCTGTTTCATTGCCAACATTATCACGTGCAATCCATGTAATTTGGTGCTCACCTAGTGGAAAGTAAGACCCTGAACTTGTATATACTTGAGGTTCTAAATGCCCGTTATCAGTCGCCAGTGGAGTATATAGACGGGTAATATTAGTATATTGTGAAGTCGCTTCAACCGTAATTGGCTCAAGGCTTGATACAAACTCAGGCGGACTATTTTCACCGCGGCTTGCATCACCTGGGTGGCTATCTTCACTGTCTTCAATACCATCGCCATCTGAATCAGTGCTAAGCGGGTTACCCGAAAGTTGATACTCTTGTAAATTAGTCAAACCATCATAGTCGGCGTCATAATTAGCATCGTAGGGTTCTAACGCATTTAGCCCATATTCGGCCTCCCAATAATCAGGGATACCGTCCGAATCAAAGTCGCTGGTAAGGTCTATATCTGCAGACCAAGTAATATTATCAACTGATAACGGTTGCTGCTGAAGGTATAAACTTTCATATTTAACTTTAATAATGTTAAAACCATCATCTACTGGTAACAATAAACGAGCCTGAATACTATTACTTATCTCTAAAGGGCTACCATTTAAAGTTATTTGCAACGCGTCAGTATTATTGACCCAGTAATCTAAGTTAATAAAACCAGCCTCAAATAACCCAGCAATAGCAAATCCACCCACATTACTAACAGGCGTTAATTGTGAACTAAGACTTGCATTACCCTCTGTAAACCAATCGGTGTTAGCTTGCCAAGCCCAAGCATTGATGGCAATTTCAGTAAACTTAGTCGGAAGAAGACCATCTTCAAAACTTTCGTTTAATTGCGAAAAAGTCTGCACTAATGACATTGCGTCATTAGCAAGGCTTTGAGAGTAAAACTCCTGAATATTTGTATAACCATCCGCATCGTAATCTAAATTAGCATCTGCAGCATCTAATGGTAAAAGGTCATTACTTACTTCATATCCATCACTGAGTTCATCACCATCTGAATCTGCTGAATTTGGATTTGTTCCTAGGTTAAATTCTTCAAACGCCGTAAGCCCATCAGTATCAGCATCGGAGGCTGCATCACTTGCGTCAAGGCGATTTAATCCATTAACTAATTCCCAGTAATCAGGAAGTTGGTCATTGTCTGTATCTGTTAAATCAGATTGAGAAAATAAAGCAAAGTTATCAAGCCATACAGTATCAGCACCCGATGAAGCATAACCGTCTTTATAATATTTAAATTCAATATTATGAAGCCCTTCGCTTATGTTAAGCAAAATAGACGTTACTTCTGAGATATTTGAATTACCTCGTTCAGCACGGTCAAAAACTGGTTGCCCATCAATAGTAATAGTTAAAAAGTCACAGCAAGATTCTGATTCAATTTTATAATCGAAAGCTAATACACTCTCTTCAAATAAACCTGTTACAGTAAAACCACTAAACTGTGAGTCGTTGATAATACCTGAACGAATACTTTGCACACCGTCAGTCGAAAAGCCATCTGTAATAAACCAAGGAGCACTAGAACCTTCTGTTTCAACCATCCAACTAGGTAGTGCAGAGCCTTCAAAAGAGGTCGTAAGATTTAAAGCAACAGGGAAAGAAGTATTAGACTGCGGGTCAGTGTTTGCCAAGTACTCTGTTAAGTTTGAAAAGCCATCACTGTCCGCATCTTCTGATGCATCTGAAGAGTTGGTTAAATCTAAACTATTATTATACTCCCAGCCATCAGGGATAGTATCGCCATCGGTGTCTGAGTTGTTTGGTAAACCAGCATTTAAAAACTCTAAAAGATTAGATAGGCCATCGTTGTCAGCATCAAGTGAAGCATCTTCACTGTTAGTCATATCAAGGTTGTACAGTAATTCCCAAGAATCAGACATACCGTCGTTATCTGCATCAGGAAAATTAGGCCCTATATATAAATTATCTATATATACAGCATCTGCAGGAGTAGAAACGGATACATCTTTAGAATACTTAAACTTAACTGTATTAAGTCCGGCAGCAACAGGAAACGAAGCACTTTTCCACTCGCTAACGCCAGATTCATCTAAAACAACTGAACCATTAATATAAACAGTAAAATAGTCATAACCAACTTCTGTGTCTAATGCGTAGTTAAAGTTTACATAGCCTTGCTCGCTATTTAAAAAGCTAAACTCAACACTGGTTGATTGGTTGTCTGTAATGTCGTTATTAGTCAACACAAAGCCAGAATCTTCATTAATTTGAGTTGTTACCCAAGGCGTTTGTAAATTTGACGAAATAAGCAAATCTGGAACAGCTGCATCATCGAAGTCAAAGGTTGTTTCAGGAAAAACGACCGGCTCAGAGCTTGCGTCTGAAGGGTCACTGTTACCAAAAAACTCGATTACATTACTCCATGTGTCTGAGTCTAAATCAAGTTGAGCATCATCTGCATTTAATGGGTTTAATGAAAACGATACTTCCCAGCCATCAGGCATGCGGTCAGAGTCAGAGTCTGCATTATTAGGCTCAGTAAGATATACATTTATTTCATCGTAGTCTGATAAATCATCTGAGTCGGTATCTGCTGAATTTGGTAAAGTATTAGCTGTGTACTCCTCAAGATTAGTTAAACCATCTTGGTCTAAATCAAGTGCAGCATCAGCGGCATCGCTTGGGTCTAATCCGTAAAGGAGTTCCCAGTTATCATCCATTAAATCAGTATCAGCATCGATAAACTGGATGTTATCGCAGGTAACACCTACTTCATTGAATGCTGAGATTACATCGTTTGCACTGTATCTTAGGTCAATGGCTGAGTTTATAGCGCCACAGGCACCATCAATAAAGTCACTAGAGTTAACCCAATAATTTTGATTAGCAAAAAGCATTATTTCAAACGCTTTTTTAGGATCCCATCCAGTAGTATTCGAAAGTAAAAAGAAAGCGCGATTAAAAACACCGCTACTAAAATGAACATCCATGCCTGAGTAATAATCGCTCGCTCTGTCAATTGAAAGTCCATCTAGTGACGGCGTTTCAAAATAACGAAGTGCAGGATCTATTTTAGAAATATCAGCGCCAGATAGCCAATCAGTCTCTCCACGTAAAAAATATTCAGCTGTTTCACCAGCCATATCAGAGAAAGACTCGTTAATACCACCCGATTGATCTGAATATATTAAATTAGAATTTTGACTGGTAAAACCATGGCTGACTTCATGAGAAACAATATCAAGGGATACCAATGGATAAAAATTATCGGCACCATCACCAAAAGTCATTGCCTGACCATTCCATGTGGCATTTTCCCAATTGTTACCGCTGTGAACACGCATTAATAATTGAAAAGTAAGTGGCGCCGTGTTGTACCACTGTTGATACATATCAAATACAGCCGTACCAAATGCATGCGCATCATTTAAAGGAGAAAATGCCCCATTCACCTCTTTATGTGTATTGCGATCACAGGCAAAAGAGTACGCTTCACTTGGCTCAAAGCCAGACTCCATCGTAACAGTTTTAACTTTATCGTTTTCTAAAAAACACATCCCATCACGCTGCGTTATATCCAACGCTTCGGTGTCTGTACCGTATTCGTACTGGCCTGTTTTTGTATTACCACCAGGCCCCGTGCCATGCGCACTGTGAATATTATTCCACAGCTTAAATACACGGTAATCAGATTCGCTTACCAAGCCTATTGGTTTTTTTTCTACACCATTTTCAGTGACATCTAACTCAATTAAGCGAACAAAATGTGCTGCTCCGTTATCAATATAAATATATCGTTGGTTATTGATAACTTTATAAGAGGTTGAATCAACAAGCTTAGCTTTAATTAAAAGTGCATTAACAGCAGAGTATTCATCAAACTGGCTATTAGCTGTGTTGTTTAAAGATTTGAGGCTAATATTTTTAGCAAAAAAACCACTAATATGTTGATTGCTAGACTGCACTGTAATTTGCTGGCCCCAAATAGGCACACCTGCAAAATGCTGCTGCATTTTTTTTGATAAACTAGTTTGCTTAGCAGAAACAGACCCAGAAGATTCTACTTCTATAAAGTAAGAACCCGCAGATGCTTTGCTGGCTAATGCTACATTATGATTTAAAAGCGAGTTAATTTCTGATGCGGATGATTTATTAACACGCTGCGAAACCGCCGCATGTGAACTGAGCGAGTTTATAAAGCAAAACGCAATCAATCCTGATGAGAGTGTTTTATACATAACATTCCTATGTCGTATATTGTTGTTATTCAGTGCTTATTCATTTAAAAACACGGAAATATAACATATTTATTAACATAGAGTCATTTGAAAAGATGAGTAAATGGGTTCGATTGTGAACAAATGTGAAGCTAAAAGCCAAGATGGTATACTCAAATACAACCACCTTGGCACAAAAAGATTGCTGAAATTACTGCCAATATTTTTGAAATAACTGTGGGTAGCTTTGTTTTAAAAATTTAGGTTTGTCTTTAAAGCGCTTACCCGCTGGTTGCTCACCTGATGGAACAAACGGCAGCTCGTCATCGTTTCGTTCTTCGTAGAGTAAACCCGCAATTAAATCGTACTCGTCAATATAAGGATAAGGTTGCTCGTTTAAATAATATACCGGTGAACACTGTGCTAATGAGTCGGCATTAGTTAAAGCATTGTTAAATACTGTTTGTCCGCGAGAAATAAGCCAGCATCTAAATTCACTAAAGCCGTATTCGTCGTTACAGCCCGCCATTACAAATGCCGCGCCAAATAAATCCCAGGTAAAACATTTTCGCATGTTAATACCAAAAAATTTGTCAAAGGCAATAAGCTGCTCGTCAGTTAAATCGCTTAGTTTAGCTTTTAAATTTTCGCTTACACTTTCTGGATCAAGCCCTAAGTCGGGTGCGGTTACTAAATCCCAAAAAGCCTGCTCTGTTAACGCTGTCATTATAAAATCTCTTTTACTCGTCCAACTTGACCATCTTCTAGGCGTACTTTTATACCATGTGGGTGATTGGGTGATTTAGTTAGTAACCGCTCAACAATCCCCTCAGTTAAAGTGCCACTGCGTTGATCTTCTTTTAATACAATATTTACTGTTGTGCCTGGTGTAATTTGCGAACGCGTAGGAACAGCCATCGTTTAAATCCTAAAAATAGTTTTAGCAATTATAGCGCCCATAGTAAGGCAAACCAATGTTAATCAACTAAAAACGATATTTGCTTAGCCGCTATAGGTAAGTTTATTTTACCAAGCTCTGCTGTAATAATATTAATGATCTGAGTAAAGTGAGTTTCGCTCTCGTGGTATGCCGTGTCATCTTCAAAATAACACTTCACTTTTAATGACTTTGTTTCGTTTTTAAAATCAATTGTATGGGTTAAATAAGCAAAACCTGGGTACGAGTGTTTAATGCTTTCGCATGCGGTGGTAAGCGCGTGTCTAATTTTTTTATCGCGGAGTTTTTGTGTTTTGGTCATGGTTTATTTAGTTTGCTCGCTTTGCTGCTTTTTGTATTCTTCAAAGTTTTTATCTTGGTTTTCAAGACATTCGTAATACTCTTTATCGGCTTTGTAATTACATTCATCAAGGCGTGCCGATTGTATTTCGTGAAAGCGCGCATCAGAGCTACAGCCGCCAAGGAGTGAGAGCCCTAAAACTATTAATGCACTTTTAGTAAACGTGCTAATTAGCATTGAAATTCCTTACACTGTTATTGTTTAAAGTATTTTATGTATCAAAAGATAAGACCTTCGATTGTCAAATTTGTTCTATTTAAGGCAAGTTATAATATAAATAACGAATACCGTGATTAAATAGCAAACAGCTAATGTAAATTTAATAACGAAAGATAAACACACCAATAATAATATTGTATATTAGCGCCATAAAACCTTACTTTGCATAGGATTCATAATTATGATGTCGCAGTTACAAAAGTTGTTTCAGCGTATAGACAAAAGCAAGATATTTCAATCGTTTGTTATTGCTGTTATTGTTGTTTCTGCCCTTACCGTCGGTGCTCACACTTACTCACTTCACCCAACTGTAGAATTTGCCCTTAACTGGATGGATGTAGGGATCACCGCATTCTTTTTAGTTGAGTTAATTATTCGCTTTATAGCAAGTAAAGGAATAAAAGACTTTTTTTCGAAGGGATGGAATATATTCGATACCATAATTGTACTCGGTAGCTTATACCCTGCAGCTGGTTCGGCTGTATTGCTTGCAAGGTTACTGCGTATATTTAGGGTGCTGCGTTTAGTCTCTATGATCCCTGAGCTACGTTTATTAGTTAATTCCTTACTCAAAGCCATTCCGCAAATGGGCTATATAGCGCTGCTAATGTTTGTTATTTTTTATATTTACGCGGCCATGGGCAGCATGATGTTTGCTGATATTAACCCCGTGCTTTGGAAAGATGTGTCAATTTCAATGCTTACGCTGTTTAGAATAGCAACCTTTGAAGATTGGACCGACATAATGTACGAGACCATGGCAGTTTATGAGCTGAGCTGGATTTTTTACCTTACATTCATATTTTTAACTGCGTTTGTGTTTTTAAATATGATGGTAGGCGCTATTTTAGAAGTAATGGGCGAGGAACATCGCAATGCCCGTGAAGAACTTGCAGATAGTAACTCGCTACCCGCAACGCAAGGGCAAGTAAATGAACTACAAGCTCAAATTGCAGAGCTTAAAACGCTATTGAGTAACCGCAAAAACTAATCTAGTAAGCGTACTAAAGCACCCACTTACAGTTTAAAAAGTGGGTGCCGTTTAAAGGTCTAATTAGACTAAAATTACCAAAACGCTTTAATTTCCCTCGTTATTAGGTTTGTTATCAGTATCTTCAAAAGAGATAACATTATCGACTTTCATTTTAAACGCATCAAAAAACGCATTTTTTAAAACCGATACCACCGCCTGAAAAGTAGAAACGTCGGCATTATCTAACTGTCCTTCAATAGGAATGCGTGCAGCCACCAGCTTAGAATCATCGTTTTCTAATAGCGAGCTAAGTAAATCTATACTGCCTTCAAAAATAGCGGTAAATAGGCCGTCGTCATCTTTTTCAATATCTTCGCGCCACGAAAAAACACTTAAATTGTGCACACCAGCTTTTACATAACCATTTAAGTTATTGTTATTAGCAGCTAGCTCCATTGCACCATCAATACCACCGGCTTCAATATCAAATGGGGTATACACTTTAAAAACAGTTTCTAGATTTTTAACCGAAAAGCGCTGCACCTCAACATTAAAATCAAAATTAGCCTGTTCACTAAAAGGGTCTAACTTCCCGTTTAATGAAAGAGCAGCCTCTCCCATTAAAGCGCCTTCTACATTTAAACTGGTGACTAACGTTTTAGACAGGTTTTGGGCATTGGTTATATTTTTAATCTCAGCATTTATATTTGAAATATACGTGGGTTTTTCACCGTCATTTATCGCATTAACTAGCGAGACTTTACCGTTATTAATACGCAAGGTATCGATTGAAAAAAGCACTAAATCGTTAGCAAGCCCAACCCATGTTGTTTCGTCTTTAACTTGTTGGTTTTGCTCAGTGGTTGATGGGTCTTTATCGTATATAACAATTTCTGGGCGAGAAAAGGCCATATTAGTGACTAAATTACCCTTTAAAAGCGCAGACCAAGCAAGAGAAAAATCAAGGGTTTGTACCGCCAATAACGGTTTAGGGGCCGATGTTGCATCTACAGCGTAAATTTCAACATCGTCAATTGCATAGGCACCGCGGTATAAATATAAATCCACATCGCCAACATGCCCTGTTATTCCTTGTGTTTGTTCAAGCTGCTGGTTTACATAATATTGAACAGCATAAGGCGCTGCCGCTCTTAGTAGAATTAAAAATAAAACAGTAGCAACTAAAACAGAAAACCATTTATTTCGGGCATGCTTAAAAGTAAAAGCCATTTTATATCCTTGTTGTAGGGCCTAATTACTCGGAATAAGTAAATGTTACGGGCGTAAGTGAACTAAATACGCACAAAACAGCTTAAACCGAGTAAAAAACGGTGTAATAGAATAACAAAAGCAAAAGCTATACCAGAAAACGCAATATAAATGTATTAGGTACAAACAAGTAATACATAAATTTTTACAAATAGCGCACTTTAATAACAACACTTTGCTCGAATTACTAAGCAACCTCAACTACAGTAAAAAGTAACTCACACAAGAACATACCTCTATGAGCCCAATCTTTTTTATTTTAATTACTCTTTTACTTACCAGTATTGTTTGGTCTGTTATATTTTTAATGGCGTGGTATACCTTAGGTAAAAAGTTATATGCATTATTTTGGGCAAGTGCATTTATGTGCTCTGCCTGCCAATGGGGTACAATTTTATTGCAACCCTACTTTGAGTCAGATGTTACTTATTGGATGCTTGCGGTAAGTTTTTCTATGGCATCGGTTTTACTGGGAACTTGGGGGCACTGCATACGCACACGGTGCCCTATTAATATGAACTATTTGTTAGCATTTGCTGTTATTACATTTGCTGCTGTGTACTACTTTAAAGCAGTAAATGTGCATGTAGGTTTGAATATGTCGTTATACATTTACTACGACATAATCCTGCTTTTTATAAATGCCATTATTATACTAAAACATAAACCAAAATCGCTTCCTGCTGAAATTGGTGCAGCTGTAACATATACCGTATGCGGATTATGTTTATTTATTGCAGCGACTATCGCACTCATGCAAGGCGCTCAAGTTAATCAGGCCTATTTAGATTTATACATACTCATTAACTTTATTACAGTCCCTACTGCGCATGTAGGCATGGCGGTATTTATTATTTTTATAATGGCTTCTGATTTAGCCCAAGAAATGCAAAAACTAGCCATGACCGATGTACTTACACAATGCGTAAACAGGCGCGGCTTTTACGAAATAGGCCAGCAAAAACTTGAAACTCAATTAAGCTGCGAACAACATGTATCGCTTATATATTGGGATATAGACTCATTTAAAAACATAAATGATGAATACGGCCATGCTGGTGGAGATGAGGTCCTTATTCAAGCAACTAAACGTGTAAGGGCATGTTTAAATAAAGACGATATATTTGCCAGAATAGGCGGAGAAGAATTTGTAATACTCATAGCCAGAGATTCAGAACTAAAAGCAAAGCAATTTGCCGATACCCTACGCACTACTCTTGCAAGCAAGCCCATTGAATATAAACAACAATGCATAGATGTTACGGCAAGCTTTGGGGTTATAAGTATTAAATGTGCCACTACGCAAATAGATAAAGCCATAGATTTAGCCGACAAAGCGTTGTACATAGCAAAACACGAAGGCAAAAATAAAGTAGCGTATGCAGTGCCGCTTAACTAAAAAAGGGTTAGCAATACGCTAACCCCTTTTAAATACATACTTTTAAATGTAAAAATTATTCACCGTCTACAATTATGCGTAGCATACGACGAAGTGGCTCTGCCGCGCCCCATAAAAGCTGATCGCCAACTGTAAATGCGCTAATGTATTTTGGTCCCATAGCTAATTTACGAATACGCCCAACAGGAATGCTTAACGTACCTGTTACTTTAACTGGAGTTAAGTCAGTAGTACTGATATCGCGCTCATTTGGAATAACTTTAACCCACTCATTATGAGACGCTAAAATTTCTTCAATTTTTTCTACGCTAATATCTTCACGTAATTTAATGGTCATCGCTTGGCTATGGCAACGCATAGCGCCAATACGAACACATAAACCATCAATTGGCACTGGTTGCTTAGAAGAGCCTAAAATTTTATTGGCTTCTACTTGCGCTTTCCATTCTTCTTTAGACTGACCGCTTGGCATAGGTACGTCAATCCACGGGATTAAACTGCCCGCTAGTGGCACACCAAATTGGTCTTGTGGTAAGTCATTTGACGCCATTGTTTGACTGACTATTTTATCAATTTCTAAAATAGCAGAACTTGGGTTATCTAATTGCTCAGCAACACTCGCATGAATAGCGCCCATTTGTGCAATAAGCTCTTTCATATTTCGTGCACCAGCACCAGAGGCTGCTTGGTAAGTCATTGGGCTTACCCATTCAATTAGGTCTTGCTCAAACAAACCACCTAGTGCAAGTAGCATTAGCGATACTGTACAGTTACCGCCAACAAACGTTTTAACGCCTTGCTCTAAGCCTTGTTCAATAACATCTTTGTTTACGGGATCTAGCACTATTATGCTGTCTTCACTCATACGCAGTGCTGAAGCTGCATCAATCCAGTAACCATCCCAACCCGACTCGCGTAATTTTGGATATACCGCATTGGTGTAGTCACCGCCTTGGCAAGTAACAATAATATCCATTTTAGCAAGTTCGCTAATGTCACTTGCATCTAGTAATGGTTTTGCGTCGCCTGCTATATCAGGGCCTAGTTGACCCGCTTGTGAGGTGGTGAAAAAGGTGGTGTCGATATGGGCAAAATCACTTTGCTGCTGCATACGTTCTAATAACACAGAGCCAACCATGCCACGCCAACCGACTAATCCTACTTTTTTCATTGTTTGTTCCACTGTTTGATTCATAAAAGATGCCTTAATACATTAAAAATTAAATTCATTGCGTGAGATTTAATTTTCATTAACGTCAAAATAACACCACCAGCGCACTAAAACTAGTGAATAAAGTAGAACTTAAATATTTTTCATAGTCATAAAAAAGCCCTGTATTAAATACAGGGCTAATAGGTAATTAGGTTTTATTATATCCCCCTTCCTTGGGTAGAAAATTAAAACTCGTAGCTAAAGCTTAAACTAAACTCAGTGCCTTCTTCTTGACGCCAAAGTGTTAAGTTTTCTTGTTCAATTTCTTTTTCTTGGCCAAGTATATTTTTAACTTTAAAATTAACTTTAGTATTAAAGTTAGGGAAGTAAGAATAAACTAAATCAAGAGAATGAAATGACTTTTCTTCTGCGTCTTCGTTACCACGCGTACCTGGTACGATTATGCGCGGCCCAAACACGTTATAAACAACTGAGGTAGAATGAAAACCATCAGCAGAGTCATAACCCATTTGTAAGTTTGCTACCCATTCAGAATGACCAACTAAACGACGTTTATTATTAGTAACAATGTTAGAAACAGAGTCAGCTTCAAGCGCCTCTTTTAGTTGTTGTTCAAATAATGAATCAACCCCATCAGCATCGTTTATGCCAAGCTCAACACTTGAATCCGATAGAGTAACGTTACCTGATAAAAATATGGCAGATAAATCATTATGAATAAAACTAAAGTCAGTTAAAAAGTCTACCTCAATACCTGTTAGTTCACCCGACTGCGCATTTGCTGTTAGTAATTGCGGAGCAGCTCCACCAACACCCGCTAACTCAACCATTTCAATTGGGTTTTCAATATCTTTATAAAACAAAGCAACTGATAGATTGTTTCCTGAAGGCATGTACCACTCAAACCTAAAGTCAGCATTTTTTAGCTTGGAGCTTTGAAGTGTAGGCGAGCCTCGCACTAAAAACTCTGTTAGTGGGTCAACATAATAAGTTGAGCTTACATCACGCATATCTGGGCGAATCGTCGTTTCACTTAAGTTTAAGCGAAACTGCATTTCTTCATCCATAATATAAGTAATTGCTAAAGAAGGAAAAAAGTTATCTTCTTTTATTGCAACTTCGCTCACTTCTTCAATTGTTCCATCAAAGAAATTAGTATGAGCCTGAAAAGGCACTGATATTTGAGAAAAGTCTTCCCAACGAATACCACCGGTTATACGCCATGTGTTTTCGTAGAAAAAGTCGGCCATAAAATAATAAGCGTCTAACTTATGTGCAGCGCTGTACTTATCACCATCTGCGGTACCATCATCAAAAATACCAGAGCCTGTAATACTTGTATAAAACTCACTATTAGCTAAATTTTCGTCAGAAAAAATTTGGTCTATGTTTGAGCCAAATGTATATTCATCTGTTATACCACGGTGCGTAATACCAAATTGAATATTACTTGCATCACGTTTTTTTTCAGAAAAATCGCCACCCACCTTAAGCTCTAACTCATAGCCATCACCATAAAACGGGATGCCCATATTCCAACCATACGTATCTACGTCATCATGCAAAGTTTGATAATCACGCGTTACGTTAGTAGCAGCAACATCTTGTAACTGCTCTGATTCAAATACACCATCATTTAAGTTAGTTTGAAAAACAACATCTAACGCACCTGGAGCATCCCTGTTGGCGCGGCCTGTACCTGCATACCAATCAAAAAATAAATTTTCTAATTCAGGAAAATTATGAGTCCCTTTGAGCTGCGTAGAGAACATTTCACGCTCTTCATACATAACGTCAACACGGCGTAACTCAGTAACACCTTCTTCAGACTCGTTAGCATCGAAAAAGTCACGATTACGCACTCTGTCACTCATATCATGAAGCGCTATATTCGTTAGTTCAAATTTATGGTTATTATTAAATTCATAACCTAAATTTAATGTGCCACTCCAACGAACGGTTTGTTCAGTAGATATGCCATCATAAGTTTGTGCAAAACATTTATCTTCGCAGCCCAAACTACCTAAATTTGTACCGCTTTGCTCTTTAACTACTTCCCATTCATTGTCATAGGAAACAGCGGCTAGAACGCCAAAAGTACCTACTTCAGACTCAAACCTATCACCTAGTGCTACTGAAAAATTCATGCCTGGATCAACGTCTTTCTCATTAGGTCCAACTTGCCAATCTAGAGATTGTAAGAGCGCTTGACGCTGCTCAAGCGTAGTACTGCTGTCACCTTCAAGTCCTGCATCACTTTTAAGCGCTGTAGAAATTAATGAAGGTAAAGCACGTGTACCATCATCGCGCCCCATCCAATCATCATCACCACCACTGTAAAAATAGCCGGTGTCACTGTTAGAGGTGTTATATGAAGTACCTAACTGTATTTTAAACAAAAAATCAGAAGGAATAGATTTGGTGCGTATATTTACATTACCACCACCAAAGTGCGCTGGCATATCAGGAGAAAACGATTTCTGCACACTTAAGCTTTCAATAATATCCGATGGAAATAAATCCAGTGGAACAACTGATCGAGTGGGATCTGGGCTTGGAACATACATGCTATTAAGTTGGGTACTTGAATAACGTTCACCCAAACCACGAACATAAATATATTTACCATCGACTAAAGTTAAACCAGTCACACGACGAAGCGCTGAAGCTGCATCGCCATCACCTGTGCGTGATATTTGATCAGCACCCATAATATCAGCAACAAATGCCTGATTTTGACGCTCTTGTAGTACTGCGCCTGCACTACCTTTTAGTCGCTGGCCAACAGCAACTACTTCTTCTATTTCTTGCTCTTCGGCTTCGGCTGCTATAGCTGTGTTTACTGATAGCCCTATAATTGCAGCCATAACTGCGCAATTTAGTTTACAAAGAACAAGAGAAGAGGGTTTAAAAGATTTCATTTTTATACTCCGAAACAAAACAAGACATTAGCCGAGCTTTCGCTCGGCTATAATGTGGTTTGGGTTAAAGGCCTACTTTTACCCAACCTGCTGTCCAGTCTGTTTGTGCATCCATTGCACCAATGTAATCTACTGAATCAAAGTAACTATCTAGGCTTGAAGAATCAAAACCATTACCTAACAGTAATGACTCAGCCGAAGGCATATATCCGTTATCTGCTAAACCAAGGTCTGTGGCTGCTTGCACAGAGTTACCTGTTTGACCTAAGAACCAAGACTCAACATTACCAGTACCAATAGCTTGCGTACCAAAGTTATTTGCCGTTTCACATGCAACAACTGAGTGAGTAACAGTTAATGTACCATCCTCTGCGCGAGGAGCTGAATCTGAACCTACACGTAAACAATTTGAATAATCTGCCCCGCCTGTCACAACCACGTTTTTAAGCATACCCGCAGTGCCTGCACGTAGACGTATACCGTTAACCCCAACATTACCAATAATAGTAACATTAGAAATTGTAGGCATTGTGAGTGGAGTTGCACTTGAATCAAACTCAGAGTTATCCGCCTCAATTGCATTATCACCTGTT
Organism: Pseudoalteromonas carrageenovora IAM 12662; assembly: GCF_900239935.1. NCBI lineage: Bacteria > Pseudomonadati > Pseudomonadota > Gammaproteobacteria > Alteromonadales > Pseudoalteromonadaceae > Pseudoalteromonas > Pseudoalteromonas carrageenovora. The sequence continues at coordinate 776,722 of NZ_LT965929.1, read as the reverse complement.
GAGTCGGCTTGCTTGATAAGTACGTATTGCGCTTTACCCGTCCAACCAAATGACCAATCTAGTGAGTCATCACCAATATTAGTTAAAACCAGGTGACTGATGTTTGCAGTACCACCGAAAAATTCAACACCATCGTCCAGATTTTCATGAACATGAATGTAATCAAGCTCTGTTTGACTACCAACACCCGCAAGCGTAATGCCGTTTAACTCATCTCCGTTACCAAGCGTTTTACCTGCTTGTTTAACTGCCACGTATTTTAAAGTACCTGAGTTATCTTCTGGATCATTACCACCAAATTGGCCAGCGTCACCTTCAGCAGACACACCACAGTTTGCAAGCTCATCAGCGGTAGCTTCGCCTTCTTGATCGCCACACGAGTTAGCCGGTGCATTACCTAAAAGCACTAAACCGCCCCATTGACCAATAGTCGTTTCGCCACCAGTAACATCTTCAATAGACGTCATAGTAATTGGCTGAGTTGCACTGCCCACGGCCTCTATTTTAGAACCACGGCGAACAACTAAAAAGTCATCACCCGACTCGCCAATAAGCGTAGTACCAAATTGAACATATAAAGTCGTTTCATCAGCGCGGTCATTACCTACGGCTGTACGGCCTTTTAGAATCCAATGTGCATCGTTAGTTAATGTTACGTCTGAAGTGAATACAACATCAGAAGTTAACTGATAAACTGGCTTGTCTGTGATTTCAGGAAAGCTTGCTGATACATCAGTAGCAAAACCCTGCTCTAAGGCGTTTTGAATATCATCAGGAAAACTTGGTGTTATAGCGACTGTCCAACCATCCATCCAGTTATTATCGCCATCAAACGCACCAATATAATCTGTTTTAGTAAAGAACGAATCAAGGTCTGACGAATCAACACCCGAACCTAATAATGGTGAGCTAGATTTAGGTGTAAAGCCATCGGTTGCTAAACTAAGGCCAGCAGCAGTCAGCGTTTGGTTACCTGTTTGGCCTTCAAACCAAGATTGAACGTTACCACCACCAATTGCTTCACTACCAAAGTTATTATCTTCACTACATGCCACTACTGAGTTTTCAATAGAAAGCTCACCAGATTCTGCATTTGCTACAGAGTCAGACCCCACACGTAAACAGTTTGAGTAATCTTCTGGCCCTGTAATTACTACATTACGTAGAACGCCCGCTGTACCTGCACGTAAACGAACACCGTTAGTACCATCAGCACCTACAATTGTTACGTTAGAAATTAGTGGCTTTGTTAAAGGTGTAGCATTTGAATCAAATTCTGAGTTGTCCGCTTCAATAGCGTTATCACCACCAACAGCACTTTGTTGAATATAAATATTTTGCGCACGACCTGTCCAACCAAACGACCAATCAAAGGCATCATCACCAATATCAGTAAGTACTATGTTACGAACATTTACAGTACCACCAAAAAACTCAACGCCATCATCAAGATTTTGATGAACTTGGATATATTCTACTTTTGTTGCAGAGCCTACACCCGCAAACGAAATACCATTAAGCTCATCGCCGTTACCAAGAGTTTTACCTGCGTGCTTTACGACAATATAACGAAGAACACCTGAGTTATCATCGCTAATATCGCCACCAAATTGCCCTGCATCACCTTCTGCAGATACACCACAGTTAGCAAGTTCTTCAGCAGTCGTTTCGCCAGTTTGATCGCCACACGAGTTAGCAGGAGCATTACCTAAAAGTACTAAACCGCCCCATTGACCAATTGTTGTTTCAGCGCCTGTTACATCTTCAATAGATGTCATTGTAATAGGTGCAGTTGCATTGCCATTTGCGTTAATTTGCGAACCACGACGAACAACTAAAAAGTCATCACCTGATTCACCAATTAATGTCGTGCCTGCTTGAACATAAAGTGTTGTAGCGTCTGCGCGGTCATTACCTACTGCTGTACGGCCATTTAAAATCCAATGTGCGTCATTTGTAAGTGTTACATCCGCTGTAAACGTTGTATCTTCAGCTAAGCGATATACTGGTTTATCTGTAATTTCCGGAAATTCGCTAGAAACATCTGATGCTAAGCCTTGTGCAAGCGCATTATCAATATCAATAGGGAAGCCACCATTAATACCAACAGTCCAACCTTCCATCCAGTTAGTTGAGCCATCAAATGCACCAATTTGCGTATTTGCAATAAGGGGCGAGCCAGCAAGTGGTGTATAACCGTTGTCATCTAGCATTAAATCAGCTGGAGTAAGTGTTTGGTTAGCGTCTTGGCCTTCAAACCAAGATTGTACATCGCCACCGTTAATAACTTCGCTGCCAAAGTTATTCGCTGCAGTTTGACAAGCAACAATAGAGTTTGTAATCGTAAGTGTGCCATCCTCAGCACGAGGTACTGAATCTGAACCTACACGTAAGCAGTTTTCATAAGTAGCTGGGCCCGTTACAAATACATTTTTAAGAACCCCTGCAGTACCCGCACGTAAACGAATGCCGTTATTGCCCTCAGCACCTACAATTGTAACGTTTGAAATAGAAGGTAATGTTAATGGCGTGGCGCTTGAGTCAAATTCAGAGTTATCAGCTTCAATAGCGTTATCGCCTACGTTAGCCGCTTGTTGAATGTAAACATTAGTAGCTGAACCCGTCCAGCCAAAAGACCAATCTAGCGAATCGTCACCAATATTTGTAAGTACAACATTGCTTACATTAACGGTGCCACCAAAAAACTCGATGCCATCATCAAGATTTTCATGTACTTGAATATAATCAACTGTAGTTGCAGAGCCAACACCGGCAAACGTAATACCATTTAACTCATCACCATTACCTAACGTTTTACCGGCTTGCTTAACAAGTACATACTTTAAAGTACCTGAATTATCATCACTGATATCGCCACCAAATTGGCCTGCGTCACCTTCAGCCGACACACCACAATTAGCAAGTTCATCAGCTGTTGCTTCACCTTCTTGGTCGCCGCAAGAATTTGCTGGCGCGTTACCTAATAGTACTAAACCGCCCCACTGGCCAATCGTTGTTTCTTGAGCTGTAACATCTTGAATTGAGGTCATTGTAATGGGCTGACTTACAGTCCCTACCGATTCAATTTGTGAACCGCGACGAACAACTAGGAAGTCATCTCCTGTTTCGCCAATAATCGTTGTACCTTGTTGAATATAAAGTTTGGCGTTATCTGCGCGATCATTACCAACGGCAGTTCGTCCATTTAATATCCAGTGTGCATCGTTTGTTAACGATACATCAGTAGTGAACACGGTATCTGCAGCTAAGCGATAAACTGGCTTATCTGTAATAGATGAAAACTCACTAGAAACATCAGTTGCTAAACCTTGAGTAAGTGCATTATCGATATTAGTAGGAAAGCCAGTAGTCGCATTTTGTGAATCATCACGTGATGACGTTTCATCACTTGCATCGTCACCGCCTTCAACAACGTTAGTTACTGTATCACCTTCATTGATAGTCGTGTCGCCTTCAGATACTACTAAGTCTCCACCACAACCTGCTAAAGATACTGCAGTTGCAATCAAACTTACTTTGAATAAGTCAGATAATTTCATTGTTCACTCCATTAAAGTATTTAATTATTTTTTAGGTGCTTAAATAAACTCAAGTCACCTTAAAACACTTAAACAATGCTTTAAGGTCACTTGAGTTTAGCTGCGGTAACAATACGGGAGACTTATGACAAAGTAGTTACAGTTTGATAACCATAAGATGACAATGATAACTTATTAAAAATCAAATAATTGGCTACTTAAAGCGACGAAAAAAACCGCCCTAAGGCGGTTTTGGTGTTGCGATTATGAAATAGTTTTAAGCGCGTTACTTTTTAAATTAGTAAAGCGCTTCAAAATTTATAATAAAGCTGTTTTGAGTGTTTCTGCATGCACTTTTTCACGCTTTACATATTTGATCCACTGCTGCGCTAAACGCTGAGATTTTTTATGTTTTTCTGCCTGCTCAAACGCTAAAATTGACGCATCAAAATTTTGCATGTTGTACTGAGCCATACCTAAGGCAACAAATGCATTTGATTCAAAATCAAGGCCACCTTTATCAAGTGCTTTACGCGCAGCATCGGCAGCTTCTTCATATTGCTCTGTGTTAACGTAAACCTCAGCTAAACGTTGTTCGTATTTACCGTGCTCTGATAAATCAGCCGCTTTTACAAAGTAGGTAATAGATTTTTCATCTTCTTTAGCTTGAATCATTGCCTCGGCTACAAAAGCGTAGTTTTTTGCTGTTTTTTCAGCAATACCTTTATCAATAGCTTCACTCATAACGACTGCTGCTTTAAACGCCAAGCCATTGTATAAATAAACTTGAGCAAGCTGGCGTAAATCAGACTTAGAAGTTAAAAAACCTTGTTGATAAGCTGATTCAATCACTGCTAACTGTTGTTTTTCTTTGCCCGTCTCACCATACATTCCAGAGAGCTGAACCCAATATTCAGGCTTATTGTATAGCTTTACCATACGCTCAAGTACATCAACCACTTTATCTGTTTGATTAAGTGAGTAATACATTGCACGTTGTAACACCAGCCAGTTTTCTTTAGGGGTTTTACCCTCACTGTCACTTAGTGAAATAACTTGAGTAATATACTCAAGTCCTTTTTGGTAATCCTTTAACTGATAATACGTTTGTGCTCTTAATAAATAGTAACCTTCTGTTTTAGGTTTAGTATTTATTGCATCCCATTTATCTAAAAACGAAATTACCTTTTTATAATCACTATTAGCCATTGCCAATTGCGCCAAGCTAAATGTAGTGCTTAAACGAAGTGATTCAGGAATGGCTTCTTCTGCTACCACTTTTTCAAACGAGGCAATCGCTTTTGGTAAGTCGTTTTCGTTGTAATAAATAAAGCCGTAAAAATTATGCATCATTGCAATTTCGTACGAGTTCATACTTGAAGCTCGCTCTTGAATGCTATTAAGTGCTTCAAGTCCACCCTTAACATCGCCATCGTCAGCGAGTTTTTGCGCTCGAGCAAGCTGACTATAAACCTTTTCACGTAGCGCAGGTACACGCTTTGTTTTTTGCTCTGCATGTGCAGTAGCTACGTTAAGGCCAGGCACAAAGCTTAACGTACTTGGTACAACAATACTGGCACTTACTGCAGCAGTACAAAATAGTGTTATTTTAAAAAATTTAGCTGTAGGTAGTAATTTCATAATCGCCTCGCATTTCTGTCCGTTTACTCGTGGTTAATTACTAAATTAACCACTAATTTGGAAAGATATTTTGTTCTGTACACCCGCCACTTCAACGGCTTCACCGTTTACTACACGCGGTTTATATTTAAATTTAAGGGCAGCATCCATTGCTGCTCTATCAAATAGTGACTCAGGAACTGCTTTTACAACCTGAGGGTCGCGCACTGTACCTTGTTTAGTCACTGTAAATTCAACAATTACATAGCCTTCAATACCACGAGATAACGCACGACGCGGATACACAGGCGCTACTTTAACAATCGGTAAGTATTCACCGTCGCTTGTTTCCAGCGCTAAACCGCCTGATAAATTCACATCGGCATCTACATTGGCACCAAAGTCGAAATTGTTTGCGTTTGCCGTTGCATCACTACTTTGCATTTGTGGTGATTCCATTGGCGGCGGAGGTTCTTTTGGTGTGGGTGGCTTTTGCGGTTTACGTTCTTTTTTTTGTACTGTTTCTTCTTTTTTCAAACGTACAAAGTCTAAAACGTTACCTTTTACTGGCTCCGACATAGCACCTTCACCACCGGTAATAAGTGCCTGCATGCCTAAAAACAGCATGAAGGTCACTACACCGGCTACAACTAATGCAACTAAATATCGCAACATAACTAACCCTTACGACGCATCTTGAGCAGCAATAGATACATCAAACGCACCTGCAGCGCGCGACGCATCCATTACCTTAATTAACATATCAGTCGTGGCTTTTTTGTCGGCTTGAATAACCACGCTCCCTTGAGGGTTTTCAGCTTTTAAGCGCTCAATATTCGCTTGCACTGCGCGCACATCAATTTGACGTTTATTAATCCAAATCTCACCTTTGTCTGAAATCGCGACTAAGATATTGGCACGCTCTTTTTTAACTGCTGTGGCTGCTTCTGGACGGTTTACATCAATACCTGCTTCTTTGACAAATGATGCAGTAACGATAAAGAAAATAAGCATAATAAATACAACGTCTAACATTGGGGTCATATTAATTTCTTCTGCTTCATCTTCTTGTAATAGGTTTCCTAACGGGGCTCTCATTTTTATTCTCCTATGATAAGCGGCGCTATAGTTAGCCGCTTATCTATATTTATTTAGTGGTCTAAAACCATGCTGTCTTCAAGTAGTTCCACTTCGCGCTTAGCTCTGCGTTGTAAAAACGTAGAGGCAAATACACCCGAAAGTGCGCCGACCATACCTGCCATAGTTGGAATAGTTGCCTTAGAAACACCCGATGCCATTGAACGCGCACTCCCAGTGCCTGTAATTGCCATTACATCAAACACTTCAATCATGCCGGTTACTGTGCCTAACAAACCAAGGAGTGGGCAAAGCGCTACCATTACGTTAATTAACGCAAGGTTTGTGTTTAAGCGCATACCCGCACGCGATATCATTGCTTGGCGAATTTGCTCTGCATTCCAGCTATTGCGCTCTGCTCGATTAGTCCAATCGGCCTTTACGCCATGTTTATAACTACGAAAACCATTAAAAAAATAAATAAATCGCTCGAGTATCAATAACCACATCGCGAAGATTAACACCCCAATGACCAAGAGAACTTGGCCACCAGTGTCGAGAAAATCACGGATAGCATTGATTGAGTCAATCAATAGCACCATGGTTTATGCTCCTTTCTCACTACGCTTGGCAATAATGCCTGCACTTTGCTCTTGAATAGTAAGTAATATATTTTTAGCGCGAGTATTAAGTAAGGTGTATAAAAATACCGTAGGAATAGCTACAACCAAGCCAAGGACCGTTGTTACCAATGCCTGAGAAATACCACCAGCCATTAATTTAGGGTCACCGGTACCAAACAGCGTGATAGCTTGGAAGGTGTTGATCATACCGGTTACTGTACCGAGTAAACCAAGTAGCGGTGCCACCACTGAGATGATTTTAATAAGCGTTAAATTGCGCGTTACTTTTGGCATTTCACGTAAAATAGCTTCGCTTAATTTAAGCTCTAATGTGTCGTGGGCAACATCAGGGTACTGATCTTTTACTTTCATTACGCGACCAAGTGGATTGTCGTCGCGTGCTACATCATCTTTAAGTTGGCTACGGATTTTTCCACCCATAATCATTAACGAGAAAAAGCGCTCAAGTGAGATAAGTAAAGCTATTACACCTACGCCTAAAATAACGTAACCAACTGTGCCACCTTGGTGTACACGCTCTTGCGTATCGGGTGCTTGTACTAATAAACCCAAAATAGAGCCACCAGTTGGGTCAAGTGCAAACTGTACAACACCGTTTTTAGTGTTTTGTAACTCATCTGCCGTGGCTGTAAAACGAGATACAGGCTGGCGTGTTAACTCACTCAGTGTGTTAGTAGCTGGATTAAACTCTAGATATTTACCGTTTGATACAAGGTTAAATGCACCTACACGTACAACTTCTTGCTGTGCTTTAGTGCCGCCCTCAATTATAACGCTTGCATCAAAACGACTTACTTTACCTTGCTCGGTCATTTCACGTTGTAGTTCAAACCACACTTTTTCAATATCTTCGATAGAGGCTAATTTAGATGTTGAACCCATTTTTTGAGCCAGTTCATCCATAAATGTACTACGTCCAGCAATCTCGGCTGATACCACTGAGGTTGCAAACTTATTACTTGAATCCCCAGCTACTTGTTGTAGTACACCAAATAACTCTTTAAGAGATCCCATACGTTTGGATAATGTATCGGTTAAGTTAGCAAGCTTTACTTCGTTTTCTTCAAACTGAGTTTCTAAACGTTCAGATTCAACAAGCATTTGATTACGCTTTGCTTGTGTATTTTTGAGCATTTGTACTTGCTCGTTTTGACGAGCTGCAAACTCTTGTTCACGTTGTTTGTTTTGTGCGTTTTGGGCTGACTTACCCTCTTCAAGGGTTTTAAGTAGTGAGTCTAAATTCATCGGCTCTGCCGCTACACATGTACCCGCAATGCTAATACTTGCAGCAAAAAGGGCCATTTTTGTCATTTGAGTAAACAATTTCATTTTTAACCTCTTATTCTGCTGCGTGTACTGGCAGAGTTAACATATCTGGGGCAAGTTGCTTACGCGCTATGCGTAAACCTTTATTGATTTGGCTTATTGTAGAATCAGGCAAAGCAACAAACGATTTAGTGTCTGCATTCCAGCTACCTGCTTTTTTACCGTCGCGTGTTAAGTAAATAAGTTCTAAGCGGCCAATGCGTAAAAAATCTACTTCGCGCTCTTTACCGTCTATATCTAATAAAGAGGTGTAGGCTTCAATAGTGCGCCCGTAATCAACTTCAACTTGGTAAGCTTCAAGTACACGGCGAAATTTTTCGCTTGAATTGATGTCTGCTCGGTTCATCATTTCACTTAAAGAGGTAATTCTTTTTGTGCGTTCGTCAGTTAAAAATGGCACATCTAGTGCTACAAACTGCTCAAGACCTGTGATCATACGCAGCATAAGCGGGGTAATTTGACGCTCAATAATAGAAACTTGATCCATTGACAGGTTAAGTGATTCCATTTCTTCAATTTGGTTATTTAACTGCTTAGTTAATTGCGCGTTGTAAACAGCTAACCCGTCAATTTCTTTATTAAGCGTTTTAAATTGTTGAAGACGTCCTTGCATTGAGTCTGCAATCTTGTCTATTTTTGTTTGTGATTGCGCAGCTGACTTATTTATTTCGCTGCTTTTATCGATAACCTTATCTAAATCGTTTGCGTGTACAGCAGCACTTGCGGCCACAATACCAGCTAAGATTAATGGTTTAACGCCTTTCATCGCATACACCTTTACTCGTTAATTAGCGGATTTGCTAGTTTGTTTTTTAGCTTTAATTGTTCAATGCAAACAATTTAAAGACTAAAGATTTTCAATGAGCGAAATTGTATAGATGAAAAATGACAAGCATGTTGCGCAAAAAAGTCGGTTTTATGACAACAGTAATAATTACGACTTAATAGGCTAAAAGTGTGCTGAGTGATTTAAAAAGGGCCTGAGTGTTTGATGACAAAGCACTCATTTATAAAAAATTATTTTAAAAGCGCGCTAATTTTATTAAATGACTGCTGCCAATCGGTATAATTAATCGCAATAGGAAAAGCTTTACCATTATTAATAAGCACTAATGATGGAAAGCCTTGAATGGGTAAGCTATGCGCATATGCAAGCTCAGCATTAAGCTCATCATTAATTTGATGTGATTGCAGTGAACTTGCAAAAGCTTCTGCGTCAAGACCAATCTCATGTGCAAGTGATATGAGTGTGCTTTCATCAGATGGGTTTTGAGCATTGAGATAATAAGCATGTTGAATAGCAGCGACCATGTTGGCCTCTTTATTTGCTTTGCGCGCTATAAGTGCTGCTCTACATGCGGGGTACGTTGAACGCCTTGGCTGACATTTACGCCAAAAGTCATAATTGAATTGCGTACCCAACTGCTCTGAAATTTTATGCCATGTTTTTTGTAGTATATCCTGCATATTTTGTGGCATAGGTTCTTGGCTGTCCGGTGCTAATCCCCCTACTTTGTATTCAATCGATAATATATCTTTAAAGTTATTTTCTAGCTCGCTTTTTAATTTTAACCAGGTAGGTGAAAAACCCCAACACCAGCTGCACATAGGGTCATGAATATATATAAGTTTACTTTGGGTCATACTTTGCCTTAACTATGTGCTGACATAACCTTATTACGACCTTGTTCTTTTGCAAGGTATAAGTACTCATCAGCTTTTTTTAGTTCGTTATCGTACTCGGCCACATTATTAACTTGTGCTACGCCTATACTACACGTAAAGGCGACTTTTGCTTTATCACTAGTTAAAATAACATGTTCACTAACATGATTTCTAAACTTATCCGCTAATTTAGCTGCCCTTTGACTTCGCTCATTTGGCAATATAACTACAAATTCTTCCCCTCCATAACGCGCTTTAACAGCCGAACTTGGAAACTGCGACTCTAGCAATTTTGTAAACTCAATTAAAACAGTATCACCAAAGTCATGGCCATACGTGTCGTTCATCGCTTTAAAGTTATCTAAATCGAGTAATAAAATTGAAAAAGGCAAGTATTCGTGTGGGTTTTCATCAACCAACTTTAAAAAATGTGAGGTTATAAAACGCCTGTTAGCACCACCGGTGAGCTGATCGGTATAAGCATCTTGTGTTTGCTCAAGTGTTATACCTGCAATGTCCATATGGCTTTTGTGCCTAAAGTATTCACCAATAAAAGAAAACACAAAAACTAAAGTAAAAGCAGCTAAGAAACGCGATTTTTCTACCTCTGGGTAATTAACTTGACCTATATCGGGGCCATATAAAATAAACGTACAACAGACTAATAGACATGAGCCAAGCCATGTTCCATGTTTAGCCCCTAAAGATGCAAAACTAACAACGGGGTAAAACATAAGCCAATAAAGCCCGGTGTTTTCTTTCCCGCCTGTATAGGTAAGTGCAATACACATTATAAATACAATACCCATGCTAATGAGCGCTACAACCTCAAGCTTCCCTGTTTTTATAAAATATAAAGTACTACTGGTAATAGTGATATTAACCAGAATTAAGGAGATAGTTAGAATAGGCGAATAAACATCGTAATTTAAAATTACCAACATTGATAAAACAACAATAGCTATTGCAATCATTGCAAATAAGGACAATGCCTGGCGTTGCTTATCAGAGCTGTAAACATTGTCTATGTTGATTAGACTAAGCCAGTTTTGTGCATTATTACTTTTTTTAGGCATTAGTTGCACCTAAACGATTTAAATCAAGCCCTAAAACTCTAGTAATATTGAACGTATTTAATAAATTATCATAATCAAACGGGTAAGATTTTACTGTATAAATAACCATAAATAATTTAGCAACTAAAAAACACGCTACAAAATAAAAAGCAGAGACTATTTTTTCCTGGATGACAGTAAGAGGTACAGTCATTATTTTAAAACTTAATTTTAAAGAGTTAAGCATATAAATCCTTTATATTATTCTTCATTAATAACCTTATATTTTTAGCAAAAAAAGCGCTAAATGTCTTACTAAGCAAGACTTAAAAGTAAATAATCAATAAGAAACAATAATAAAGTAGTAAGCTTTTAACAATACAACAAGGTAAGTAACTAATTTTAAGAGAGGCGACATAGGGGAAAATCCAAGATTGGAACGTTCCGTATTTATTGTGAGTTATAAGTGACTGAATACGTATTCAGTCACTTACAATTACAGTATTATTTCCACTTATTTGCTAAGCGGACAACGTTTAAGCCATACCATGCTATAAATACATAACATATCATTGGTACAAAAAAGCTTTGCTGTATGTTTACCGTATCGGCTATAAAACCTTGTAGTAATGGAACTAATGCTCCACCAACAATAGCTAAACATAACCAACCAGAGCCTTTGCTTGTCAGTGATCCTAGCTTTTCAATGGCTACAGAAAATATTGTTGGAAACATAATAGAATTAAATAAACCTATCGCAAGTACTGAATAAAGCGCTACATCACCTTGTGTAAATATAGTAATAAGCAGTAATGCAATAACACTAAATGCGTTGAAGGCAATGGCTTTCGATGGGGCTATTTTTTGTAAAAGTGCCGAGCCAATAAAACGCCCTACCATCGCACCACCCCAGTAGTAACTAATAAGTGCAGCAGCTGCATGCTCTTCAAGGCCCGCTATATGAGCTTCACCGATGTAATTAACCAAAAAGCTACCTATAGCAACCTCACCCCCTACATAACAAAATATGGCAAGTACACCCATAGTTAAATGTGGTGCTTGGGTAAGCGAGCGAGATTCAATGGCTGCATTGTTCTCTTCTTTATGGGCCTCTATTTCAGGTAGTTTAATAAATGCAAAAATAATAGCGATTAACAATAAAGCTGCAGCTAGCATTAAATAAGGTACTTTTACAGACTCAGCACTCGCCGCGGAAGCCGCGAGTGTGCCAGCAGTTCCAAAAAATAAAATACCACCAACATAAGGCCCAACCGTTGTGCCTAAAGCATTGAGTGCTTGTGCTAAGTTTAAACGAGAAGAAGCTGTTTTTTCAGGGCCAAGTGCAGCCACATATGGATTAGCAGAAACTTGTAGTACTGTTACGCCTGCAGCAAGCACAAATAAAGCACCTAAAAATAACCAGTACTCATGCACTACAACAGCTGGGTAGAACAACATACAACCGATAGAGGCAACTATTAAACCCGTTAATATGCCCTTTTTATAGCCTAGCTGCTTTACTAAAATACCTGCAGGTATAGAAACAATAAAATAGGCCCCAAAAAAGCAAAACTGTACTAGCATTGCTTCAAAATACGTTAGATCAAATACGTCTTTTAAGCGCGGGATCAGCACATCATTTAAAACAGTTATAAAGCCCCATAAAAAAAACAGGGTCGTCATTGCAGTCAGTGGAAACAGATAATTTTTATTAGACTGTTCGTTGACCGCGAATGATTGATTTGTATTTATTTCACTCACGTTGTTTTCACTCCATTAACAATTTAAAGCAAGTTTACCTGTTTAAACGTAAATTGGGTGAAGTGTCTATAGGAACGTTCTAATTATTTGCAGGTTTTGGTAAGGTTTTTAATAATTCGAGCCGTTTCTCCGCTATTATGAAATTGATAAAGCCCCTTATTTATATCTTCTAGCACTGTAAGCCATGACGGTGTGAGTTTACTAATAGCAAAATAAAAAGGGTTGTATTGTAACGGTGTAGTTTCTTGCTCAATAGAATTTAATAAAAACTGCTTTTTATCGTCACTCAATGTTGAATAACTTATCGCAAATTTTAGTACCTGAGGATCGCCAATGATTAAATCAACACGTTTTGCGACAAGTATCTGTACAAGTTGTAAGTCATCTACAGTTTTTATTGTTTCAAACTCGCCATTATCCATCATCGCATCAAATTCTGGCGTGTTTTGATACCCTCTCACGACACCAATTTTATGCCCTTTAAGTGATTTTAAATTGCCTGTAAAACGATCTTCATCCTCTTTTCGCTTTATAAAAGCGATTTCTCCGCCTAAAAATGAATTTGATAACCCCAGTAATTCACGGCGATTTTTATCTGTTACGTAGTCAGAAGGCGCAGTATCTTCAATAAAATACTCGGGTAATAGTATATCTGCTTTGCCTAGTTCAACGTTTCTAACTGCGCGTGCCCACGGTAAAAACTCAATGTAAACGCTGTAACCTTTGCTATGTAATAACGCGACCGAGAATTGATATACCCACCCTTTTTTACATAAGTCGTTACCAATATAGGGAGGCCAGTCTAAAGTGGCTAGATGAATAGTTTGCTTTGCATTTTTAGCCTCAAACAATATGCCCGATTTATGGTTGTACCCGTATACTACTTGGTGACTACCCTTTAAATGATATTCAACTATTGAATCTGAATAACTAAGTTTGCTCGCTAATAATAGAACTAATAAAAATAACCAACGCATTGTAATATCTTAAAATGTTTTAATTTATTCAAGCTTAGCTAACAATGAATTTTTTGCATGATTTAAGTAGGTAAGGATTTAACAAAGAGGGAATGTTTATAGGATAAAGGTAATGCTGTTGCGCATTATAAACTATGCGCAACCAAGGCTATAAAATAAGCGTAAAAGCAAGATTAACTAATTAGCTTTTTTGCCACTTCATTTTATTGTTTGTATCACGAGAACTAATAATAGTGTCGTCACTACTCTCTACGCCGCCAAGTTTTGACAAACGGTCGTATAAAACAACATTACAGGTTGCAGCCAGGTTCATGCAACCGATTGTTGGAATATAAACCACTTCATCACACCACTTTAAAACATCTTTTGATACAGAGCCATCCTCTGGGCCAAATACATAAAATGCGTTTTCTGGGTGTTTAAAATCAGGTAAAGGTGTCGCGCCTTCTATCAGTTCGATAACAACAACAGTGGCACCTTCAGGCTTTACCGTTTCTAGGTTATCAGTTTCTGTAAGGGGGATTCGTTCAGCTACATTTTTTGTATCAGTATGAAATTTTTTAGCATTTAAGTAACGGTTACCCGTAAAAAAAACGTGTTTAGCATCGTAACAACCAGCGGCACGTAAAACGCCACCAACGTTTGTTGGGCTTTTAGGATTAATTAAACCAATGCTAGCTTTTAGCTTACTCATTAATCAGTATCCTTAGTTGGCCACTCGGCAATGTATAAATCAAAATCATCAAGCTTAACATCACAATCTTTAACCGTTTTATCTTGAACAGAAATTCCTAACTCATGCATTTTAGTTTTATCGCCGTTATTTAATAACGGGTGCCATGAGGCTAAACCACGCCCTTCATGTAGGCGGCGGTAACTGCAGCTTTGCGGCATAAAGAAAATATCTTTAAGGTTTTCTTTGGTTAGTTTTACGCAAGAAGGGACAAGTGTTTGGCGGTTTTCGTATTCGCTACAGCCGCAGGTATTGTTATCAAGGTACTGACACACAATATTTGTAAATATTAACTGCTCACCTTCACGTAACTGATCGGTAGCTGTAAATTCGTCTTCATCTTCGCTATCAATAAAGGTGTTTAAACAACACTTTCCGCATCCATCACAAATGGCTTCCCATTCGTTTTGGTTCATATCGCTTAGATTTTTTTTAAGCCAAAACTGTGTATTTGCTAATTCTTGATCAAACATAATTTACTCGCGCCCCTAAAGAGCGCGCATTCTAACGTATTGCAGCTATACGCGCAAAGCCCGTGCCTTTATTAGTACGGGCTTTCGGGTCTTTTATTATTGCTGCGTGGCAACCCAACGTTTAATTTTTTCTTCTAAAATTGGCATTGGTAATGCGCCATCTATCAGTATTTGCGTGTGGAACGCTTTAATATCAAACTTATCGCCTAACTCTTTTTGAGTGTAGTCACGTAACTGCTGAATTTTAAACTGACCCAGCTTGTATGATAAAGCTTGACCAGGCCATGCAATATAACGCTCAACCTCAGCTATTACATCACTCTTAGCCATAGATGAGTTAGCAAGCATGTAATCAATCCCCTGCTGACGTGTCCAGCCCTTTGCATGAAAACCGGTATCAAGCACTAAGCGCATAGCTCTAAGTTGTTCATCTGCTAAGCGCCCATACCACATGTAAGGGTCGGTAAATAAGCCAAGCTCTTTACCCAAACTTTCGGCGTACAGCGCCCAGCCTTCAGCAAATACGGTATAACCACCAAACTTTCTAAAATCGGGTAAGCCCTCTATTTCTTGTTGTAATGCAATTTGAAAGTGATGCCCAGGTGCAGCTTCATGAATAGAGAGTGTTTCAAGTAAAAATTTAGGCTGCGCTTTTAGGTTAAATGTATTGATGTAAAAAATACCTGGGCGAGAACCATCTGGTGCCGGAGACGCATACGACGCCCCAGCCGCCGACTGAGCTCTGTATACTTCAACTGCTTTTACGACGTATGGCGCTTTTGGAGCAATATCAAAAAGTAATGGCAAGCGAGCATCTATTTTTTGCTTAACGTTTTCATAAGCCGCAATTAGCTCCTGTGGCGTATTGTAATAAAACTCGTCTGAGTCACGTAAGTGATCAAAAAACGCTGCAAGATCGCCTTTAAAACCAACAGTATCTTTTACTTTTTTCATTTCACTTAGAATACGCGACACTTCGCTTAAACCAATGTCGTGAATTTCATTTGCAGAAAGACTAAGCGTGGTATTTTTTTTGATTTGATATTCGTACCACGCTTTACCGTTTGGTAAGTCACTGTAACCAAATGTCTCTCGGCTATTAGGAATGTATTTGTTAGCTAAAAAGTCACTCATACTTTTATAAGCAGGCACTAACTTTTCCATAATCAGTGTGCGGTACTTTGCAGTTATTTGTTGTTTCTGCTCAGCGCTAAACGACGAAGGTAGGTTTTTTATAGGTCCCCAAAATAAAGAATCTTCAGCGCTTTGCACAACATGAGCTGCAAATTGTGGCTGCAGTTTTTTTGCTAATGGCTTAGGTAAAGTAATACCTTCATCTATACCCTGATCCATTGAGCTTTGTACACTGGCTAACCACTGCACAAACCCTTCGCTACGCTTTATAAAGTTATTATAATCTTCAACTGTATTAAAAGGTTGAGCACTTTGACCTGAGCCAAACCCTGCAAATGTATTATGCGAACCTGCCATTTGGTTTATTGGCAGCATATAACTAGGAAACTGCATACCTTCTAAATTAAGGGCAAGATCGCGCTTTAATATTTCGTAACTTAAAAGGGCTTGGCCTGTTAGCTGTGCTTTATCAATATAACGCAACCGTTGTTGATATTTTTTATAAAAAGCGGCTTTCTTTTCTCTGTTTTGTTTTGAAATAGTTGGCGTAAATGTGTCGTTAAATTCGCTGCGGCCACTGTACGTTGCATTAATTGGTTTAAACGTTAGTGACTCATCATAATACTGCGCAACGAGTACATCTAGTTGTTGCTCGCTAGAGAGCTCTGAAACAATAGTTGCTTGTGCGTTTGGAGTGTTTAACTGCGAAGTACTGTTAGCGATATCACTAAGTTCAGTATTTATACAGCCACTTAAGGCAAACATAACGCCGCTGGCAACTAAAGCTAATTTAATTGATTTCATGGTAATCCTTTTTAGTATCGTTTTTTAATTATGAGCACTTAGCACTATTAAATAAAGGAATTACGATAGATTGCATTTAAGCAATTGTATTTACACTTTTGTATTAGGTTGTTACATTTCAATTAATTAAACCGCCACTACAGAAGAACAATAATGAAAAAACAATTACTAAGTGCCTCTATTGCTTTGTTAACTTTTACAAGTCTTAGTGCTCATGCCACAACTTACTTATCAGCAAAAGCCATGGTTGACGTGCAAACCGGTAAACTCGTTCAATCACCTTTAATTACTATAGATAACGGTATTATTACCAGCGTTGAGCAAAACAAAAAGCCTGTATTATCAAAAGGTGATAAGCACATCCAATTACTTGAGCTAACATTGATGCCTGGCCTTATGGATATGCATGTTCACTTAACAAGCGATCCTACCGTGCCGCGTAGTGAGCGCTTAGGGCAATCAGTTCCGCGTATGGCGATAAAAGCGTCTCACTTTGCTAAAAAAACACTAGAAGCAGGTTTTACCACAGTTAGAAATGTAGGCGCCGAAGGCTACAGTGTTATAGCGGTTAGAGACGGTATTAATGCCGGTGATATTGTAGGCCCACGTATTTGGGCAGCAGGCCCTTCGCTTGGTATTACTGGCGGGCATTGTGATAACAACCGTTTGCCTCCTGAGCTAAAGTACACTTCAACAGGTGTTGCTGATGGCCCGTGGGCTGCTCGCGTAAAAGTACGTGAAAACATAAAATATGGTGCGAATGCTATTAAATTTTGTGCCACTGGCGGTGTTTTTTCTAAAGGCACTAAAGTAGGTGCGCAGCAATATTCTTATGAAGAGATGAAAGCAATTGTTGATGAAGCGCATATGCGCGATTTACCCGTAGCTGCTCACGCTCATGGAACAAGCGGTATTAAAACAGCCATTAAAGCAGGTGTCGACAGCATTGAACATGCCAGCTTTTTAGATGATGAAGCGATAGCTCTGGCAAAAGAGCATGGTACATGGCTTTCAATGGATATTTATAATACTGAGTACACACTGACTTTTGGTGAACAAAATGGTGTTGATGAAGAGAACCTCAATAAAGAGCGTCAAGTATCTAAAAAACAAAGAGATAGTTTTAATAGAGCGGTAAAGGCTGGGGTTAATATGGTATTTGGTACAGACGCCGCTATTTATCCTCACGGAGATAACGCAAAACAGTTTTCCCGTATGGTTGAATTTGGAATGACTGAACTACAAGCAATTCAAGCTGCAACAATTAATAGCGCAAAACTATTAAAAATGAACAATAAGCTTGGTCAGCTAAAAGCAGGGTTTGCTGCAGATATAATTGCGCTAAAAGGCAACCCACTTGAAAATATTACTGAACTAGAACATATCCCTTTTGTTATGAAAGCAGGTCAAGTGTATAAAAATGATTTGTAGCTTTAATTCTATAATTTTTAGATAGTAATATTTACCTGAACTCAGAGGTTTGAGGCAATACACCTTAAACCTCAAAAAAAGTTAAGCTAATTACTTACACGTTACTTTACACCTTAAGCTGATATTTAGTTTTTAATAACAAGCCTTTAAATACTATATAGATTTTATTGAAGTTAAATTATTTATTTCGTTATTGCTAATTTCATAACCTTCCTACTAGTTAATAAAACGTAAATAACATTGCATTAACAACCTAAAAACACCATCAATTGTATGTTTTTAAATCAAAAAACGCTATTTAATAAATTTAATTGAACTTTTTATTCACTTTAAAAACAATAACCATTATCATTCGCGCAAAGTTATTAAATGCGAATACTTATCACCCCATGAAAAAATTTAAATACTCATTAGTTACCCTAGCATGTTTAAATACACATATTGCAGTTGCTCAATCAGCTGAAGAAAATATTGAACGTATTAGCGTTTATCAAAAACAAAACCAAGTAGTAATGAGCTCAGGTCTTGCGACTAAATCTGATATGTCACTAATGGAAACGCCTGCTCCTGTTGTTGTTATTGACCGTGAACTAATAGAGTCACAAGGTGTAGATAGCTTACAAGAGTTAACGCGTAACGTAAGTGGTTTAACGCAAGCTGGTAATAACTATGGCATTGGTGACAATCTTGTTATTCGTGGCTTAGACGCTAACTATACTTATGATGGTATGTATGGCGGTGCAGGCCTTGGCAATACATTTAATCCTACACGTTCTTTAACAAATGTAGAGTCGGTTGAGGTATTAAAAGGCCCAGCAACAGGTTTATACGGTATTGGTAGTGCTGGTGGTGTAATTAACTTAATTGAAAAAAAGCCAGAGTTTGAAGAAAAACATAAAATATCTGCTGAGCTAGGGCAATGGGATAGCTATTCACTAGCATTTGATAGCACCAACGCAATCACTGATAATTTAGCCTATCGTGTCATGGCAAAAACAGCCTCTAGCGATGGGTACCGTGATCTAAAAGAAGACAGAGATGAGCTTTACGCATCCCTTAAATATGTATTAAGTGATAAACAAGACATTATGTTCTCTGGTGCTTATATTAAGGACTCAATTGCAGTTGACTCAATTGGTCACCCTATTCGTATTTATAGTGCAGAAACTGCAAATGGCCTAAGCGCTGGCGAAGTAACAGGCGCTGATTTAGTCAATGATCCTACAGGCAGCGGCGTACAATTAACGTCAGATCAGCAACAACAGCTAGCTGATTCATTGTCATCGACTGATGGTTTAACCCCTTACGACTTCGGAACCAATGGTATTATTTCACCAATGGCAGATGATAATGAAGGTGAAGAATTACGCTTTAAACTAACGCACAATTACTTTATTACAGATGATTTATTTTTAAATCAACAACTGCAATACCGTAACTACACATCAAGCTTTGCACGCCAAACAGGAGCGTTTAACTACGTTTATTCAACACGTGATGGGATTATTAACAATGACCCTCGCGCACCACTTGTTGAAGATGGTGTACTTTACCCCTTTGCCGCTCGAAGACAAGAATATCGCCAAGTAGAAGCCGACGAAAAATCGTGGCAATACTTTTTAGACCTGCGCTATGACTTTATGCTTGGTGATGTAGATAATGAACTTTTAGTTAATGCTAACTATGAAGACAGAGATATACGCTTTAAACAGTACTCAATATACGATGCAGACAAAGAAATCTACGACAGTGAAGGTAACTTATTGTACCAAGGTAGCTTGCCATATATTTATGATATGAGCGCTCCAAATTGGCCAACAGGTAACTTTGACGATTATGATCCACTTAAAACCAGTGACTATAATAAGAAAGTACAAGCATGGGGCTTAGGTATTCAGCATGTAGGTTACATTACAGATGAAGTAACGACACGTGTAGGCGTTGCTTACAACCGTATTAAGCAATCTTACGAGCACTTTGGTGTTGATGAGCGTTATAGTTCAAGTCGTGCTGAGCCAACGCCTGAAGCTAATACTTCTGACAGTGGTTTAACGTATAACTTAGGCGCGACTTACCAACCAACTGAAGATTTTTCTGTGTTTATAAACCACGCGAAAGGACGTACTGCATACAGTGTATTAGGTTCAGTCGCTGGAAATGAAGCAGACAGAGAAGACTCTGAGTCAATCAGCAACGATTTAGGCTTTAGGTTTAAAGCGTTTGATGATCAGCTTTTAGCATCACTTGTTATATTTGAAAGTGCACGTACTAATTTAGAGTACGCCAACCCTCTATATGAGGCTGGTGTATCAAACTCAGATGTAGTTGAAAGCTATTACGATGGTGAAGAACAAACTAAGGGTGTTGAGCTTGACTTAAATGCGCACTTAAATGAGCAGTGGAAAATTAATATAAATGGGGTTTATCAAGACGCACGCGATAAATCTAACCCAACAAGCAGTAGCTACGATACTCGCCAAAAAGGTGTACCTTATGTAACTGCAAGTACCTGGGTTACTTATTACGCAGAAATGTTTAATTTACCACAGGCTGTTAATATCAGCGGTGGTATTACGTTTGTTGATAACAGAAGTACTAATTCAAGCTCATTTAGTATTCCTGATGGATACGTACCTAGCTACACAGTTTATGATGCAGCGGTTTCGTACACTACAGATAAATGGCATATGCAGCTAAACTTAAACAATCTGTTTAACAAAAAGTATTACTCAAAAGCCATGTTTTTAGGCGGTATGCCAGGTGAAGAACGTAACGCTAAATTAAGCTTTAATTACACACTGTAATTAGTTTAGTATTTAAAAAGCACGGTACTCTAATTTAGAATCCGTGCTTTTTTTGTGTTTTATAAAGGCTTAATTCAGGTTAAATAGTAACCACTATTCGACCATTAATTTCGCCTTTGAGCATATCATCAAAAATTTCGTTAATATCCTCTAAGCGTTTTTCTTCAATAATGGCTTTTACTTTACCTTGAGCTGCAAACTCTAAACATTCTTGTAAATCTTTACGTGTACCAACAATAGAACCAACTACCGATACGCCATTAAGTACGGTATCAAAAATAGGAAGCGGCATGTCCTCTGGAGGTAAACCGACTAATACACACTTACCACCACGGCGTACACTTTTATAAGCTTGTTCAAAACCTGGTTTTGATACAGCTGTACACACAACCGCATGTGCACCACCTACTTGCTCAAATATTGCTTCACTTGGTACAACATTTTTAAAATCAAGTGTTATATCCGCCCCTAACTCTTTTGCTAGAGCTAATTTAGACTCCCCCGTATCAACAGCTATAACATTAAACCCCATAGCTTTTGCGTATTGCACGGCTAAATGACCAAGCCCACCTACACCCACAATAGCGACCCAATTACCCGGTTTAGCGCCGGAAACTTTTAATGCTTTATAGGTAGTAACACCTGCACAAAATAATGGTGCAGCCTCAGCGAAACCTAAACCATCAGGAATTTTTATAACGTAATCGCCATGAGCTAAGCAATATTCTGCATAACCACCATCAATTGAGTAGCCGGTATTATGTTGAGATAAACACAGGGTTTCTTTACCTTCTAAACAAAATTCACAATGTCCGCAGGCACTATAAAGCCATGGTACACCTACTCTATCACCAACTGATAAATGCTTTATGTTACTGCCGACTTCTTCAATAATACCCACACCTTCGTGTCCGGGTACTAATGGCATTTTGGGTTTTACAGGCCAGTCGCCATGACATGCGTGTAAATCGGTGTGGCAAACACCACAAGCCGCTATTTTAACTAACACATCATTAATACCCACCTGTGGTTTAGGAAGGTCTGTTATTTGTAATTTACCTTTATACTGAGTATTTATTGCAGCTTTCATAGTCATTCCATCGTAATTGAAAAAATAAAAAAAGGATTTATTTGCCTACTGTTGTGTGTACAACATATCCCAATATAGATGTGTAAATATTAATCTAAATCATACTTTAGTCGTTAAAATCGATTTATAAAGTAGCTAAAATCTTGCTATCCAAAATCAGCATGCTAGCATTACTTTCTGAAATTACTGAAAGTTAAAAAGCTATGAGTTTATCCGAAAAAAATTTAGCCTTTGTTATGCATTGTGGTGAAATGGGCAGCCGCTGGGGGTTCAATAGAACAATCGGGCAAATGTGTGGTTTATTAATTATCACTAAAAGCCCAATGACAGCTAATGAAATAGCCGATGCGCTTAGTATTTCTCGCGGTAATGTAAGCATGGGCATTAAAGAACTACAATCGTGGCAGTTAATTCGCGTTCAACATATTCCTGGCGACAGAAAAGAATATTATGCCCCCGCTGGTGATATTTGGGATATGGCCAATCGTGTTTTTGAAGAACGTAAAAAACGTGAGATTGACCCTACCTTAAGTTTGCTGCGTGATAACCTTTTAGATGAAGCTGTGAACGAAGATGAGCTTTATGCCCAGAAACAAATGGGGGAAATTCATAATCTACTTGAAGCGGTAACAAAATGGTCTTCAGAGCTTCAGCGCTTAACACCAGAGCAACTAAATAAGCTAATGAAGCTAGGCTCTGGTATCGGTAAAGTTATCGATTTAAAAGACAAAATATTTAAAAAAGATAAAGAATAATACACATTAAAAAAGCCGCATATTCTTAAAGGGTGCGGCTTTTAAATTGTTAAATGAACATTTTTAAATCTTAGGATAGCCAATTCTATCTGATAAGTAACCAACACTTGTGGCAAAGTAATATGAGCGATTCCAATGCATGAACACTTTATAGTTGTCGTACGCTAAGTACATACGCCCATTAATGTCATCTGGCATTACCAGTGCAGCGCGTACATCAACATTAGGTAAGTCAGAGCCGTCAGCTTTACGCACACCCAGGGCTTGCCAATCTGCAAGTGAGCGCTCTGAATCATTCCAGTACTCAAGCCATTGTTTACGTGTTTTAGTACCACGTACTAAAACGTATTTACTGTCAAAGTTTTCAGGTAATTGAACTTGGCGACCCCACGTAAGAGAGTCGTTCCACCCTTCTTGCTTTAGATAATTAGCAATTGAGGCAAATGCATCTTCTTTGGTAGTCCAAATATCTTTACGCCCATCGTTATTGTAATCTACCGCATAGGCATTGAACGAGGTAGGCATAAACTGTGTTTGCCCCATAGCACCGGCCCAAGACCCTTTAAACTTATCAAGCGTAATATGGCCCGACTTTAATATATCTAGCGCAGCCCAAAGCTGACGCTTATAAAGTGCTTCTCGGCGACCATCAAAAGCAAGTGTAACTAAAGATGAAATAACATTGTGGCCACCTTGAATAGCACCAAAGTTACTCTCCAAGCCCCAAAGTGCCACTATAAAACGCGCCTGAACACCAAACTCTTTAGCTACTTGCTCTAACACATCTTTGTTTTCTGCGTAGAGCTTACGTGCACGGTCAATTTTCCATTGCGGTACACGTTTTGGTAAATACGTTTCAAGTGTTTCTTTTACTTCAGGCTGATTTTTATCAGCAGAAACAACCTTTTCTTTATAAGTTGCGGTTGCAAAAGCATCATCAATTAGTTTGCTATCGTAACCTTTTGCTATTGCTTCGTGTTTTAAATTCGCTAAGTAAGTTTGAAACTCGGCTTGCGTTTTAGCCATTACAGAGCCGCTTAAGCACACTCCACATAATAAAACGGTCAGTTTTTTAATCACTATCAGCTCCATTTTCTTTTCTTAATTGACTTAACAAGTTCTCTTCTGGTGGTGGTATTTGTAAATAAAAGCCTTTATCAGGATCCGATAAAGCTGCTTTAACTGTTTCTAAATCTGCGCCACCTAAATGTTCACGTTTTGCTAAGTTAATGATCATAACGTATTGAGGTTGACCAAACATGGCCATTAAAGGTTCAGGAACTTTACTAAAATCATCTCTTTTTTCAACAAATAAGAAGGTATCCGCTTTTTTCTTACTTTTATATACCGCAGTGAGCATTATGAGCCTATAAATTCTTGCTTAACAATGCCGCACACTATAACATGAGAGTAATAATAAGTTAGAAAAATTAGATTAGAAATTTCAATAAAGGCCTTATTCAGCCTGCGTTTATCTAAAATTAATTTCTGATCAGACAATTCAATTGAGCGTGTATGTCGGACCAAATTTTTGAGTTAAAAGGGAATCTTTTTACGTTATCAGTTTTGCACCTTTATAGTGCTGATATAACCCTTTTAGCAGAACAGTTGTATGTAAAAATAGCCCAAGCCCCTAAATTTTTTGAAGGGGCTCCTATTGTTGTTAATTTAATAGAAATTAAAAACAGCTCACTTGATTTTGTGCATTTAAAATCACTCATTGAGCGTATGAGTTTTAACGCGGTAGGTGTTTGCAATGGCTCAGATGAGCAACATGCGCAAGCTAAAGCCGCTGGCCTTTCTGTATTAAATTATTCACAAGACGTTAAGAGCGAACCTGTTAAACAAGAGGCAAATACCTCAATTGTAGAAAAAACGGTTTACTTACCGGCACAAATTATTAGTGGCACGGTGCGCTCTGGACAACAAGTTTATGCAAAAGATAGAGATTTAATTGTACTTGGCGCAGTAAGCCACGGTGCAGAAGTTATTGCCGACGGTAATGTACATATTTATGGCACATTACGCGGACGCGCCATTGCAGGCGCAAAAGGTTTCAAAGAAGCACACATTTTCTGTCAAAAGCTTGAAGCCGAATTGGTTTCAATAGATGGCAACTACTGGATCAGTGATTCCCTACAAGGAGAACACTGGGGAAATGCAGTGCAAATACAACAAAAAGACGAATCATTAGAAATTTCAGCTTTGGTTAAAGGATAAATCTCATGGCAAAAGTAATTGTCGTTACCTCGGGTAAAGGCGGTGTTGGTAAAACAACATCAAGCGCTGCAATTGGCACCGGATTAGCATTAAAAGGCTATAAAACAGTCATTATCGATTTTGATATTGGTTTACGAAACCTAGATTTAATTATGGGTTGTGAACGCCGTGTAGTATACGACTTTGTAAACGTAATTAATGGTGAAGCGAACCTTAACCAAGCGCTTATAAAAGACAAGCGCGTAGAAAAATTGTTTTTACTTCCTGCGTCGCAAACTCGCGATAAAGACGCACTAACCCGTGAGGGTGTTGAGCGCGTACTTAACGAACTAAAAAAAGATTTTGATTACATCGTATGTGACTCGCCAGCGGGTATTGAAGCCGGCGCGATGATGGCTATGTATTTTGCTGATGAAGCAATTGTTACTACAAACCCAGAAGTCTCATCGGTACGAGATTCAGACAGAATTTTAGGTATTTTACACAGCAAGTCAAAACGTGCTGAAGAAGGCCTAGAAAACATTAAAGAGCACTTATTATTAACGCGTTACAACCCTGAGCGTGTTGAAAAAGGTGAAATGTTATCGGTAGAAGACGTACAAGATATACTATCGATCCCTCTATTGGGTGTTATTCCTGAGTCGCAAGCAGTATTAAGTGCATCTAACTCGGGTCAACCAGTAATACTTGATAGCGATTCTGATGCAGGCCAAGCCTACGCAGATGCAATTAATCGCTTATTAGGTGAAACAGTCGATTTTCGATTCTTAGATGTTGAGAAAAAAGGCTTATTTAAACGGATTTTTGGAGGTTAATGTGTCTTTACTTGACTACTTCCGCTCAGAAAAGAAAAACAGCGCGTCATTAGCAAAAGAGCGATTGCAGATCATTGTCGCGCACGAACGTTCTCAACGTGGAACGCCGGATTACCTACCACAATTAAAACAAGATATTTTAGATGTGATCCGTAAATACGTGAACGTTAATACTGATGCAGTACAGGTACAGTTTGATCAAAACGAAGATGATTTAGCCGTACTTGAGCTAAACGTGACACTACCTGACGAAGAAAAAAAGTAAAATTAAAAACGGCACTTTAAGTGCCGTTTTTGTTTAATACCAATCATTATAATTGAATGATTTTTTGATGTATGAAAATCGTATTGATAACTTGGTGAAACACTTAACTTAAACCCTGTAAGTTAGATGATTTGTTGTACTGTACTTTGTGCGTGCATACAGGCGTAAATGACTAACTATTAATGTAACTACCGCCAGGTTTAGCGCCTTAAAATGATTAAGTATTATTGCGAATTAGTAAAACACCCACTCTTTTAGTGTGGGTGTTTTTGTGTTCATGCAAACATAAGCTCTGGCTACTCAGATTTTGTTGAAATCATAAAAGCCTGATTTAAAAAATCTATTTATCCCACTCTTTTAATGTTTCTTTTACATAACTATAGCGCCACGAACTTAGTAAATCTGGCTTAATATGCTTTTGTTTTTGCACATCAGTTAACTTCCAATTCCAACTAATCAATTGATTAATTTGCTTTTTAGAAGCCATAACATCCTCAGGAATGTTGTGCTCTTTAGCCACTTTAGTTACTTTTTGTTTGATATCTTTAGCTACCTTTTTATAACTAGGAAAATCAATTAAACGCTTAAGTACAGGTGGATGAAGCTCTTCTGGGGTTGCTTTAGCCGTTTCAATACATTTTAGTATTTCTACACCAGAGCGATTAACTTCCATTGATTCAACGCCCGGAATTTGCCTAAGTGAATTTAAGCTTGAAGGGCCGCGCTTAGCAATTTCAGTCATATTGTGCTCTTTAAGCACAAAGTTAAGCGCTAAGTTTTTGCGTATTGCTTTGTTACGTCGCCATACAGCTAGCTCTTTAAGAACAGCGAGCTCATGCGGCTTTAACTGCCATGCATTCTTTATGTCTTTATATAAAAGCTCGTCGGGTGTTTGAAACGCGCGTTTATTTGCAATTAATTCGCTTTCATTTATTACAATATCAAATAACTCAGCCTTATTAATACGCTCAATAATAAGCTCATAACATGGCAGTAAATGAAAAGTATCTGCAGCTGCATAGTCTAATTGTTTTTTAGTTAAAGGACGCTGTAGCCAATTAGTGCGCGATTCACTTTTATCTATTTCTATTTCTAATAGCTCTTTTACCATTAAGGCAAAGCCCATACAATTGCCCTCGCCAAGCAATTGCAGTGCAAATTGTGTATCAAATAATGGAGCGGGTACAAAGCCTGCGTACTTTTGAAAAACTTCAATATCTTCTGATGGTGAATGCAGTACCTTTAAAACTGCGGGATCTTTCAAAATCTCCCAAAAATCAAATAATGAAAGTTCAGCCAGTGGGTCTATTAATGCTAAATGCTCACCATCAAAAACTTGGATCAGTGCAACCTCTGGATACAAAGTGCGACGGCGCATAAATTCGGTATCAATTGCTAAGATAGGTTTGCTTTTAATTTGCTCAACAAAAGTATTAAGCTGATTTTGTGTTTCGATCAATTGGTATTGCACTTAATCTCCTACAATAAAAAAGCCGGCTAATGCCGGCTTTTTTATAGGTTGCTAATCTTTCAAGGCTCTTCTGAGTATTTTACCTACGTTAGTTTTAGGTAACTCATCTCTAAACTCTACCAGTTTAGGGACCTTGTAATTAGTTAAATTATCACGACAGTGATTTATTATATCTTTTTCAGTTAAAGAAGGGTCTTTTTTCACAACAAAAACTTTAACTTGTTCACCACTTACATCGTGAGGTATACCAATAGCTGCTACTTCAAGCACACCATCATGCATCGCAACAACTTCTTCAATTTCATTTGGGAATACATTAAAGCCAGAAACAATAATCATGTCTTTTTTACGGTCTACTATGTAAAAGAAACCTTCATCATCGTATGTTGCTATATCGCCTGTTGCAAACCAGCCATCTTTAAGACATTCAGCAGTTGCATCTGGTCTATTATAGTAACCAAGCATTACTTGTGGACCTTTAACCCATAATTCACCTGGTTCACCTTTGGCTGCTTCTTCACCATTATCAAGCATAAGCTTAATTTCTGTGTTTGGCGCTGGTAAACCAATAGAGCCGTTGTATGCTTCTAAATCGTACGGGCTTACGGTTACAAGTGGCGCACACTCAGTTAAACCGTAACCTTCCATTAGTTTTGAGCTTGTCACTTTTTGCCATCTTTCGGCTACAGGGCGCTGCACGGCCATACCACCACCAAGCGACATTTTTAAATGACTAAAATCAAGCTCAGCAAAACCAGGGGTATTTAATAAGCCATTAAATAATGTGTTTACGCCTGTAATAGCGGTAAATTTATTTTGGCTAAGCTCTTTTACAAATGCTGGCATATCGCGTGGATTTGTAATTAATACGTTTAAACCACCGTATTTCATAAACGTTAAGCAGTTCGCAGTTAAAGCAAAGATATGATAAAGCGGTAAAGCAGTAACAACCACTTCTGTGCCTCTATCTAAAACTTTATCTAAACAACCCGATACTTGCTCAAGATTTCCAACCATATTACCGTGGCTAAGCATTGCACCTTTAGACACACCGGTAGTACCACCTGTGTACTGTAAGAAAGCCAAGTCAGATAATTGCATTTCTGGGCGAGTGTACTTTGCAGCATCAGCGCTTAGTACATCTGAGAACTTAATTACATTAGGCAGGCTGTAGCTTGGTACCATTTTTTTAACGTACTTAACGACAAAATTAACGATATGCTTTTTAACGCCACCAACTAGGTCACCTACTTGCGTAACAACAATGTGCTTAACATCGGTTTTAGCCAATGCTTTTTCAAGCGTGTCGGCAAAGTTAGCAAGAATGAAAATAGCAGTAGTATCAGAATCTTTTAGCTGGTGCTCAAGCTCACGTACTGTGTATAAAGGGTTAACATTAACCACAACACATCCTGCGCGTAGCACACCTAAAATAGTAATAGGAGTCTGTAACAAGTTAGGCATCATTACAGCGACTTTATCGCCTTTTTTAAGACCTAAATCATTTTGGATATATGACGCAACTTTTTTTGTAGCCGAGTCAATTTCATCATAGGTTAAAGTTTTACCCATGTTAGTAAATGCAGGTAAATCTTTGTAATCAGAAAAACTTTTTTCGAACACTTCGAGTAACGAGTTATAATGCTCAGGATCGATTGTTTCAGGCATACCCTCTGGGTAGCGCTTAAGCCAGATTTTTTCCACTCTTAGCCCCTGTTTATAATTATATTTTTATTAACCTTAATCTAAGTAAGGCGCTTTAACAATTGAGCAAATACTCTAATGCAGGAATAATCCCACATTTCACGTAAACTTACAATTAACATGCACCATTTTGCTGCATAAAGTCTTGAATATGCTCAAAACATAGCTCACTACTTTGCATATGGCAATGGTGCCCACCATCAACATTAATTATCTTCAAGTTGTTGTAATAACTAATATACTTTTCTAAATTTTGTTTTACAAACGAATACCCTTCGTTACCTAAAATTAATTGACTTGGTGCAGTTAATTCTTTTATTGCACCAATACATTGCGCTTCATCAAACCTAAAACCTGAATGATTTTTGAGCTTAGGATCCGTAGTTAAAACAAAATCTTTTGAAACTTGCTTAATATTGCGCTGCATTAACATGGCTACATGCTCATTATTCAAATCGGTTGTTTGAGCACGTGCATCATAAATTTGTTGCTTAGACTTATAAAAACGCGCTTTTTTATTTTTTAATCTGGCCCTGTTTAAAACTGCGTTTTTTAATTGCTCACACACATCCTCACTTGGGGTCGTTACGCAGCCTATGCCCTCTATAAAAGTAACGCTTTTAACATAGTCACTAAAGCAACTTGCATATAGCCCCGCCACCATAGCTCCCATAGAATGACCAACTAGATGCACTTTTTTAAAACCAAGTGTGGTTATAAAGTCATGTAAATCATCGATGTAATCTACAAAATAGTAATGTGCGTCATCACTTCGCCAGCTCGATAGACCATGACCTGCAAAATCAATGCAATACCAAGTATGTATAGGCTCTACATTATTTAACATTGGCATAAAACTATGACAATTATCTAACCAACCATGCAGTGCTATGACGATTTCTTTCCCAGAGCCGACCTTTAAGCCATGAATATTTAAATTGCTTGTTTTAATATCAAATGGCTGCACGTTGACTCCTTACTTTTAGTAGCGCGTCGTTATTTATAACATACAAGTTGTCTGACCACTAACATCTCAAATGGTGCGTAATTAAACCACTTTAAATACTTGTGATTTATAAAAAACACAGGATGATTTAAAACTATTATATTTCATGTACTTAGATAGATAACTTCAATTTTCTATATTTATTCATAGCATTTTTAGTACAATTTTAAGCCAAAACTATGTCTATTAAGTTTTATGTATAAAATTTATAATAAGTATAAATAAAATAAATACCCCTTAACTTTAGTCTTTTTTCAATAATCTGAAAGCTCATTTAATGCAAAAACCTTAGATATTCATTTATTTATCATGCTATCTGTATACAATATCAACGGCTATTAAATAAGGTACACTCATAAGGTACAACAATGAAAAAACAATTAAGCTTATTGGCACTTTTATGCACTACTTCTGGCGTTTATGCAGAATCAGCGCCTAAAAATGTTATTTATATGATTGGTGACGGTATGGGTCCAGCATACACGACTGCTTATCGCTATTTTCAAGACGACCCAACCACCAAAGACGTTGAAAAAACAGTATTTGATTCAATTTTAACAGGCATGGCTACCACATACCCTGACGATCATACTTATGTAACTGACAGTGCAGCAGGCGCAACAGCACTTAGCAGTGGTCATAAAAGTTACAATGGTGCTGTTGGTGTAGACACAGAAAAAAAAACCTGTGAAAACCATGCTAGAAATCGCGCGTGAACGTGGTATGACAACGGCGCTTGTTGCTACATCACAAATAAACCATGCTACTCCAGCAAGCTTTACAGCTCATAATGAGTCTCGTTATAACTACGACGAAATAGCAAATGATTACATCGATAATAAAATTGCAGGTAAATTACCCGTCGACTTAATGTTAGGCGGCGGTACAAAGTATTTTATTCGCGAAGACCGTAATTTAGTAGACGAGTTTAAAGCTGCTGGTTATCAATATGGCGACGATATTAAAAACCTAAATCAAATTACGCAACTGCCTGCTATCGGTTTATATGCATCAAAGGGCTTGCCATTCGCGCTTGATGAAAACCCAACTCGTTTAACTCAACTTACTTCTAAAGCACTTGATTTACTTGATGGCCAAAACAAAGAAGGCTTTTTTGTAATGATCGAAGGCAGCCAAATTGATTGGTGTGGTCACGCTAACGATATTGCGTGTGCAATGGCGGAAATGGATGACTTTGCTAAATCAATCGAAAAAGCAAAAGCCTATGTTGATAAAAACAAAGATACTATATTAGTAATTACAGCTGATCACTCTACTGGTGGTTTAACGCTTGGCGCACATGGTCAATTTAAGTGGGAAACAGATGTAATTAAAGGTATTAAAGCAACAGCAGGTAAATTGACTCAGCAATTACTTGATACTGACGACCTCAAGTCAGTATGGGATGCTAACACTAATATTGAATTTACGACTGAAAATAAAATCAAGCTTGAACAAGCTAAAAAAATGGGCGACAAAGCGCTTAATTTAGCTGTCAAAAGTATCATTAGTGACACAAGCTTTACCGGTTGGACTACAGGCGGGCATACCGCAGTAGACGTTCAAGTATTTGCTTACGGTAAAGGGAGTGAGCAATTTATCGGTTCACAAAACAATACCGATATTGCAGATAAATTGATTGGCTTTATTGAAAAGTAGTATTTAACACTAAACGCAAAAGCCCGAACTACTGTTCGGGCTTTTTGTTTTTAAAAGGCTTTAAGCGTATATATCTACGCCTATTAAATCTTGTACTTCTGCTCTGCGTTCTAAATTAGCAAACTCTGTATAAGTAGAAATTGCTTTGCTTACTTGTGCAGTTGGTTGGTCGTAAATTGTTTGGCTGAACTGTGTAGTACTCGCGCTGGCTTTAAAAAACTCATTTGCGCGCTCGACACCTTCTTTACTGCTTTTTACATAATCTGTGTTTGTTTTTTGCGTTGTATTTTGTTCAACAACACTTTGAGGTTTATTAGTGACAACACTTTTTGAGCTTACTCTACCAGGAATATCTCCAGCAAAAAAACCGGAACCAATGGGTAATGTCATAAACAAACTCCAAACTTAAACATAGTTAAAATTATGATTTAAAATTAAACAATTTGCAAACTTAAGCCTATTCGCGACCAGGTAGTTTTTTCCATGTAACCGTATCGCGTACATATTTTGGTTGAGCGTCGCTTGCTTTAACACCATTACCAGCTAAAAACTCTGCATCAACAAGGGCGAGCATAAAACGTGCATCTGGTAGAGTAATATCACTATTAATAGAAACGCTATCAAAATTATTAAGCGCATCTGGGTAAGTTTTGAAACCAGTGCCTACAGCTACATAGTTTTGCTCGTTATCTGAAATATAATCGGCGTTTAAAAGTTCAGGCTTGATCACACATTCTTGATTAACAAGCTGCATTAAATTGTTGTTTACTTGGTACTGAGCAAAGTAAATTTCACCCATTCGAGCATCAATAGCTGGGTATACATTAGCGCTGCCATTTTGTTCAAAAGCTTGCTGCGCCATAATCGCAAGTGTAGACACCCCAACTAATGGCA
Organism: Pseudoalteromonas carrageenovora IAM 12662; assembly: GCF_900239935.1. Lineage (NCBI taxonomy): Bacteria > Pseudomonadati > Pseudomonadota > Gammaproteobacteria > Alteromonadales > Pseudoalteromonadaceae > Pseudoalteromonas > Pseudoalteromonas carrageenovora. Next base: position 743,800 of record NZ_LT965929.1, on the reverse strand, counting down.
AGTTAGTTGAATAAGCTAACCCTTGTGCAATTGCAACACTTATACGCACGCCAGTAAAACTACCAGGTCCTTGGCCAAAACCAATGACATCTAAGTCTTTTAATTTACAGTTAGCTTTACTTAGTAGCTCATCTATAAGCGGAAGAATTTTTTGGCTATGCTGCTGTGGGCATTCTTCAAAATGATGAAATGTTTGTCCCTTTACATGTAAAACAATTGAAAGTGCTTCTGTTGAAGCATCAAGGGCAAGAATATTACTTTTGATCATTTTAGTACTCTAATTAATTTGTTTTAAAAATGTATTGGCGTCTTCTAAGCTTCGCGTGCGGCGCATAGGCGGTAAGCTTTTTAAAAATACTTGGCCATATTGGCGTGTTACTAATCGATTATCGCATATTACTAATACGCCTTTGTCTTTATTATCTCGTATTAAACGCCCTACACCTTGCTTGAGTGCAATAACTGCTTGTGGAAGCTGAATATGCGCAAATGGGTCTTTACCTTGCATTTGGCAATCTTGCATTTTAGCTTGCAATAAAGGGTCATCTGGTGCGGCAAACGGTAACTTATCAATAATAACACAGCTTAAAGTGCTACCACGTACATCCACGCCTTCCCAAAAAGAAGCGGTGCCAAGCAATACGGCATTGCCGTGTCGGGTAAACTTTTCAAGTATAATACGTTTAGACATTTGCCCTTGCATATACACTGGGTAATCGATTTGCGTGGTTAAGCCCTCGGCAACCAAGTGCATCATTCTATAACTTGTAAAGAGCACAAAGCAGCGACCTTTAGCCGACTTGATAAGCTCAAGTGTTAGCCTCACAATCGCATGAGGCATATTGTCTGCATGTGACTCAGGTAAATACCGTGGTAAACATAATAGCGCTTGGTTTGGATAGTCAAATGGGCTATCTACCATCATACTTTGCTTGGGCTTTAGCCCTAAACTTGCATTAAAATGCTCAAGCTTATTATCTACAGATAGCGTAGCTGAGGTAAATACAAAGCCCGCGCCTGTATCTTCCATCATTTTAGCAAATTTAGCTGATACATTTAACGGTGTAATATTAACGGTTAAATAGCGCCTTGTGGTTTCGTACCAGTAACTAAATCCTGTTTGAGCTGTATCAAAAACACGCTCTAGCTGACCTTTAAAGGCAAGTGCTCGCTCAAACGGGTGTTCTATTTTATCACTGCGCTCTAAGCATAATTTTAATACTTGGTACACAAAGTCTAAATCACTTATTACTCTGTGCAGTGCTGCACAAATTAATTTATCACTAAGCTTTTCGCGCCAGTCACCACGGCTGCCATCAACACCAAACTGTAAACGTAAGTCGGCTACACTCGTTTCAAGTTTATTTAAGCTTTTACCCAATTGCAGCATATCAGGGATTTCGGCTCGGTAAATTGCACGTAAATCGTTAATTAAATCAACCAGCTTTTTAGTACTTATACTTTCGCCAAAGTAATCACTCGCAATTTCACTTAACTGATGGGCTTCGTCAAATATGTAAGCATCCGCAGTGGGCATAAGCTCAGCAAAACCAGAGTCTTTTACTGCCATGTCTGCAAAAAATAAATGATGGTTTATAACGACTACATCTGCTTCGGCTGCATTTAAACGCGCTTTACGTATATAACAACTTTGAAAGTCGGGACATTCTTTACCTAAACAGTTATCTGCGGTTGAGTTTACATAAGGCAACACTTTGGCGTCTTCTTCAATACCAATACAATCGGCTAAATCACCCGACTGAGTTTCGCTTGCAAACTTTGCAACCATGGCCAGTTGATGCATTACATCAGAGTCATCTGTGGGTACGTGTGCAACATGCTGATTTAATCGATAGGTACATAAGTAATTGGCACGCCCTTTTAGTAAAGCCGTTTTTTTAGAGGCGCTTAGCGCTTTAACAAGTTGAGGTAAATCACGGTGGTAAAGCTGTTCTTGCAGGGCTTTTGACCCCGTTGAGATAATGGTTTTACCTTTTGATTTTAGTGCGGGTGCTAAATACGCAAATGTTTTACCCGTACCTGTACCGGCTTCGACCACTAGTTGGGTGCTATTTTTTAATGCATCTGCAACAGCTACGGCCATATCAATTTGAGGCTGACGAGGTGTATAACCCTCAAGCGATAACGCCAATGGTCCGGTTTCACTAAACAGCTGTTTGATAATACCAATCACTTTAAAATAAATAATAGCAGGATTTTACGTAAGCTATACATCAAGGGCAAGTATTTAAGTAAGCAGCGCAGGTACAAAATAAGGGAGCATAGCTCCCATTAATTAAATCCACCTCTACTTAGCAATCTAATATTTATATTGGTAAGCTATTTTGCGGTGCATTTCATTGCGCAGTAATATTTAATGTAATATTACTTGCAGCACTGTACCCTTTTAAATCTATATGCCACTTACCATCTTGAGGATTAGAAATACTGCATTGTTCACTATTGCCATTTTTGTAAGGCCTACACATATAAACTTGCTCGGATGATTGACTACTAAAATTCACATACAAATCAGCATCACCTGAGCCACCAGCTATGCTTATATCTAAAGAAGAATACCCAGCTTGTAATTCTTGTGTAAACCTAACCCACTGGCCTGAGGCAACACTAATATTTTCTTCAATGCGGTTAACTGGCTCAAAGTTATCTTCTTCGGTATAACTTCCTATGAGCGATACATTAGCTATGTCACTCCAAGCCTCCACCATCACGTAATAAACTCCCGCTTGAGTGTTTAAAATATCACAGCTTTCATTGCTAGATGAGGTTGCACTTTTACAATCGTAACTATCAAGTGTTGGCGCAGAGTTATATTTCACATATAAATCAGCATCGCCACTGCCACCAGCGGTGGAAAAGTTTAAATTACTAATATTATTTGCTACTTGTAGCGTGTAAAAAAGTTGCTCTTTTGCATTAGCGGCTATACCTGTTACTGCTACCCCATTTTGTAACTCATTATTATTTACTGGAGGTGTTTCTCCAGCATTTTTAGCCATTTCAGCTAAATAACTAACGGCTAACTTTGCAAATTTACTTGCGTGTTCAGCATCAAAAGCTGCATCATTTTCGCTATGTATTAACGGGTTTATATCAGCCATTTTTGACTCAAACGGTATCGATGCTGAAAAGCCTTGTTGATACCACGAGGCATGATCAGAACAACCATAACCACATTGATCAAATCCATAAGTAACCGCAGGTAAGTATGTATCAATTAACTGGCCTAAATACTGATTTTGTGAATTAGTAGTGTAATCTGTCATCATAACAATATCTTGACTGCTACCATTGTTACCGGTCATATCAAATTGCACCATACCAATCACATTTTTACCTTGTGATTTATACGCTGTAGCAATCTCCTTTGAACCTCTAAGACCCACTTCCTCAGCAGCAAAAGCCATAATTTTAATCGTTCTTTGGGGTTTATAATTCTGCTCTACCGCAACACGAAGTGCTTCAGTTAAAACCGCAATGCCTGATGCATTATCATCAGCACCGGGTGAACGTCCATTGCTTGGGTTTGACTGATTAATAGAATCTAGATGACCACCAATAATTACTATTTCGTCTGCTTTTTCACTGCCGTTAATAGTCACAATAACCGATGACTGAGACCAACTATGTGTAAAATAATCAACTGAAATATCATTTCTAACACTTGCGAGTTGCTGCCAATAACCTTTTAACCATTGGGCTGCATCTACACCAGTTTGAGATGAATAGTAACGGTTATAAAAATTACTTAATGTATTTACCGTATTTGTTAGATTATTCTCGTTTACACGATTTATTAGCGCTTGAACTGTTTGTGAATTATCTATGGTGTAGTTAGTCGAAATATTCGCAAGTTGATTTTGAACAGAAGCTAATTGCTGCGTATATTGCATAGCTTCACTTAGTGAGCTATGCGCAACAAATCCACCACAACGGTTGTAATTGTGATGCATAAACTCACTCAATTGAGTGACGTTTTTCTGATCAATTTTCATTAAGTTTACCGAATCCATATTTGTATTCTTTACGCTTAATAATTGATTGTTTTGTATAAATGTTTTTTGGGCTTGCTGATAATGTTTTGCAACAACCGGGTCAATACTAACCCAAATGCTTTCATTATTTTGAGCATATAATGTCGACGATGTTAAGAGAGTAAATGCGCATAATAGGGAAGTATAAATAGAACTTTTCATAAGTATTCCTTGTTATTAAATACAACTTTAAAAGAAAGGGAGCTATTGCTCCCTTAAAGTAGGTTTAATTTGCTGAAATACTAAGCGTTACACCACTTGCAGAACTATAACCGCGTAAGTCTATATACCAAGTCCCCGCTTGTGGAGCATCAAAGGTACAACTTTCACTATTACCATTTTTATATGGGCGACAAAGATATGTACCCGTACTTGATGCTGTTCCATAATTTACATATAAATCAGCATCACCACTTCCACCGGATATAGAGACATCAAGTGATGAATAACCTTCATTTAATGTTTGTGTAAACCGCGTCCACGCCCCCGTAGCAACACTCACATTAGTTTCTGTTACATTGATAGGAGTAACATCCCCCCCATTACTGCCATCAAAGCTACCTGTTAAAGAAACACCAGAAATTGCATTCCATGCCTCTACCATTACATAGTAAGTTCCGCTTTGAACATTACTAATTGAACAACTCTCAGTACTTGATGAAGTGGTACTTTTACAATCAAAGTTATTTAACGTTGGTTTTGATCCAAATTGTACATAAAGATCAGCATCGCCTGATCCACCATTGGTATTAAACACTAAATTACTTGCTCCAGCAGGAACCTCTAACGTAAAAAATAGTTGCTCTTTAGAAGAACCGCTTATGCCAGTACGAGTTACGCCATTAGTTAAAGCTTCATCGTTAGTTGGAGGAGGTGTTGAGCTACACGTGCTACCTGAACTTAAATTAGAGTTTACTCCCACAGCACTTAGCGCTGCTTGTACATCACTTGGGTCATAGTTTAAATCACAAGCTGCATCCATTACGCCATTACCGGCTAAATCCCAATTTGTACTTGCGCTCCAATAAAGCTGATTAGCTCTAGTCATTACAATAAATGCTTTTTTTGTATCCCAACCGGGTGTGGTAGCCAAATTATAAAAAGCTTTATTAAATACACCAGAGCTATGGTGCACATCCATCCCAGAATAATAACTTGATTGGTTATCTATTGAATTACCATCTTGCGTTGGGTTATTCATGTAGCGAAGCGCACCATTGCCTTTAAATATGTCTTGGCCGACTAGCCAATCATTAGTACCTTTCATATAAAATTCGGCCGCTTCACCCGCCATATCAGAAAAGGCTTCATTTAAACCGCCCGATTTTCCACTGTAAACTAAGCCAGAGTTTTGTTCAGTAAATCCATGGCTTACCTCATGAGCAGACACGTCTAAACTAACAAGCGGATAAAACGTATTTTGGCCATCACCAAAGGTCATGGCGCTGCCATCCCAAAATGCATTTTCATAGTTACTACTGTAGTGAACTCGCATTTTTAACTGAAACGTAAGTGGTGGCGTACCAATCCAATCGTTATACATATTAAAAATTACATTACCAAAATAATGCGCATCATTGAGTGGAGAATAAGCACCATTTATTTCTTTAAATGTATTTTCAGGACAAGTAAAAGAATATGCAGACGAACCACTTGTACCACCGTTGAGGTTTATGGTGCGCACATTAGTGTTGTTCATCGTACAGTTATTGCCTGACTGAGTAACATCTAAACTATCAAAGTCACTACCATATATGTATTTCCCTGTTTTTAAATTTCCACCAGGACCTGTAGCTTCTGCATGTTGAAGATTGTCAAAGCTAAGTAGTACTTCGCCAGAGTTAGCATCAATAATTTGATAGGGTCTAGAAGGCAATTTACCATAGGTGACATACGACACCTCATAAACCAAGTGCGCTTTACTTTGCTGATCGACCCAAATAGCTAATCTAGATTTTTCATTATGTTTTTTTAAGCCAATTGTTTTTGCTGCAATACCCACATTTTGGCTTTGGAGCATAGCCTGTTTAGCTGATAATTTAGCGCTAACATCGCTTATATCACCTTCAATGTCATACACTGCCGCGCCATGCGCTTTTTTTAGCATGCCGTTTTTAAATGTAAGGCTTACAGTATCCCCTATCACGGGCAATCCTTGATAAGTTTGTTGATACCGGCGGGTTACTTCCCCGTTGCTGCTCGTAAACTCTTTTAATACAACTAATTCGTTCCTTACACTTAACCCAATCAATTCTTGAGGGCTTGTAGATAATATTGATGCAGAGTTAGATTGCACCATAGTATTTATAGCCGATTGTTGATTTAGGTATTTCTTATTCGCAGCTACTGCATCTGTTGCTTGAACAAAAGTTAAAGCAGCAAAAGTTGCTAATGTGATTTTTGATAAATTCACGTTTACGCTCCGTTAAAATATTTAGTTTGTAGTGGAATTGTATTAACCGGAACTGCCTGTACCCGATTAAGGATCAAGCATATGTTACAAATTAAAGTTTTAGAAATTAAACATTTAATTTACAAGTAAAGTATTAGTTTGAAATTTAAACTATTTAATTACAGTAAGTTACTAATTTAGTGACAAGCGACTAAAATCTCACCTTTACAATTTGTAAACATATATTTACTTAAAATTACATTGGCTTATATTTCAAAAAGGATTAGAAAAACTCGAGGAAGATTTAAAAGCAGCTGGTAAAAACAAAAAATAGTGTTTATTTTTTGATTAACATTAGGGCGTGTTGATCTTTGCGGATTGAAATTTGTTCAATCTAGGGGCGATTAAATCGCGGCGCGAAGTTTGTAACCCAGTGGGCTAAGTAAAAACCGAGTAAAGCTTCCGCGTCCTGCTCACGCCCCTTACCTACATCCATGTAGGCAACAAAGAGTTTATCGCCCTAGGCAGAACCCGAAGAGCAGCGCATGTTTGGCATTTATGCTGCGTTATCGCCTATTTATGGGGAGTAACCACACTCCATAGGCTCTGCCTTGCCTAAAAACCAAACATACTGCTGCAAATTCAACCATCAAATATCAACACGCCCTAATGCAGTTAAAATATTAGCGCTTTCAAGGATATTAAAAGGGGTATTTAGAGAAATGTTTCGTATTGGTTTAGACAACTACCTGTACCAAGTAACCTAGTATTAAAAAATACATTACAACACGTAACAACAGAAATTATACATTAACTAAATGTCCTACAAGACATAATAAATATAGCTAATCAAACCATAAAGACTGTGACACAGATAAAGCACAGGAGTACCATATGGCGGGTTTATACTCCCCTTTTTTGTGTGTCGTTTAAAAAATAGTAAGGTTAGCCAATGAATGCTTGGTATCTCATTTGTTTTCTCTCTGCCATTGCAATTTTTATTGCTTTTGCAAACCAATATATCCTCAAAATGCAAACTACAATTGCCATTACAACTGGCTCAGTTGTTATTTCTTTATTATTGATTATTGCCGTTAAATTATTAGGCGATCAAAATGCGTTAGCCATGACCCAAATTGTCTCTAGTATTAATTTTAATGAATTATTACTCAAAGGTATGCTCGGATTTTTACTTTATGCTGGCGCACTGGAAATTAACCTTATGGCGCTTCGTAAACAGCGATGGGAAATTACCGCATTAGTACTATTTTCTACTATTGCTTCGACTTTTATAGTTGGTTATTTAAGTTTTTATCTGTTTGCTTTATTTGGCTTTGATGTACCGTTTATATACTGTTTATTGTTTGGCGCACTTATTAGTCCAACAGATCCTATTGCCGTATTGGCTATTATTAAACAAATGCGCGCACCAGAGGGTATATCTGTGCAAGTTGAAGGTGAGTCTTTGTTTAACGACGGTATTGGTTTAGTAATATTTACGACCATTTTCTCGGTTGCTTTTTATGGCACAGATGCACAATTTGGCGATATAGCAGAGCTATTTTTTGTAGATGCCCTAGGCGGTATTGCGTTTGGTTTAGTGATTGCTTTAGTGGGTCACTTTTTAATTATAAATAGCCGCGATGTAAATATTCGTTTATTGATCACGTTAACTATTCCTACTGCAGGCTTTGCTGCTGCAAATATTTGGGAAATATCTGGTGCACTCGCTATGGTAACGAGCGGTATATTAATGGGTAATATTACTCGCACTAAAGCAACAGAGCGCACAGGCCCAGAAGATACACGCTACGTAAAAGATTTTTGGCATGCAACCGACAGCTTTTTAAACGCACTTTTATTTTTAATAATCGGCATGTTAATAGTCACAATGCCTATCACCTTTGAAGAGATTGGCTTAGGTTTGTTAATGGTACCTGCAGTATTACTCGCTCGCTTTATAAGTGTAGGAACACCATTTATATTTTTCAAACGATTTAGAGCCTATGATAAACACAGCGTAAAAATATTGACGTGGGGTGGCCTTCGTGGAGGGTTAGCACTTGCAATGGCTGCGGCAATTCCTCGCGATCAAGTGTTTATTGGTGGCTCAGACTTACACAACTTACTTGTTATTGTTACCTACGTTGTAGTTATATTTTCTATTATTGTGCAAGGTTTAACTATTTCACCGCTTATCCAAAGTAGTATTAAATCGGCTGAGAAAACTAAATAACACTAATTTTAAAGCAGCGAATAGAGCTTTAGCGCCTTTATTCGCTGTTATTTAAGTGTTGCAAAAGCGTTTAAAACTTTTACTAATTGTTATAGTTTTAGCCAATAGCCACGCTTTAGTTCAATCTACTTGAAATGCAAATGAAAACGATTATAATTTTTGACTTTTCCTCTTCAGGGCTTTTCAATGTCCATAAATAATTCTCACGTATTTTTTAAATTATTGTCGTTAAGTAAAAGACAGTTTAATTTTATTTTCATGGTTTTAATTATCACTGTTGTGAGCTTCAATGCTTTGGCTTTAGAAAGTGAACAAACAAAAATTAAACAAATTGCTCAACTTTCTGAATATGTAGGGGTAGATTACGTTGCCGCTGTAGGTAATGGAGAAATACTGGACCCTGATGAATATCAAGAAATGAGCGAGTTTTCACACGTTATTCTTGAGCAAGCAAGTCAGCTTTCAAGTCAAACAACTAAATTTGATACCGTAAAAGTACAAGCAAAAGCCTTGCATACAGCGATTTCTAATAAAGCGAGTGTAGAAGATGTACGAAAGGCGAGTTCTTCACTTCGCGAATCACTACTTGCTTTTATGCCTCAGTTATCTTTACCAACAACACTTCTGCCAACCGAGCAAACAAAAGCACTCTTTGCTGCTAATTGTTCTATGTGCCACGGCGCAAGTGGGCAAGGTAACGGGCCGCTTGCTAAAAACCTAACACCAGAGCCAACCAATTTTACTGACAAAGAACGCGCAACCAACCGTTCGCTAATGGGCTTATATGATGCTGTAACAAATGGCATTAACGATACACCTATGGTTGCTTTTACACAGTTTAATGAGCAGCAGCGTTGGTCATTAGCCTTTTATGTAGGAAGCTTAGCATTCAAAGATGTACAAAAACCCGAAGGGACTTTTGAAAGTGTTACAGCTTCACAAATTGTAAACTTAAACCCGGCACAATTATCGGCAGGTCAAAGTGATGCACAAGCACATTACGTTAAATGGCTTCGTGGTAACCCCGCGCAATTATTTACCGGTAACAAAAATCCGATAACAGTTACTCGCACGCAGTTACTTGCAGCGCAAGCCGCGCATGCTAAAGGCAATTACTCTCAGGCGAGTGATTTAGCAATTAGCGCATACTTAGATGGCTTTGAGCTTGTTGAAAACAACTTAAATGCTTACGACGAAACTTTGCGTAAAAACATCGAAGTACAACTGATGAACCTGCGCCAAACATTCAAAAACGAAAAAGATACAGTCGTCGTTGCCGAAAAAGTAAATGCGGCGTTAGCTCAACTAGCTAAAGCAGATAGCATGCTGAACGAAACCAAACTAACTGATGGCGCACTCCTCTCAGCAAGTTTAGTTATATTGCTACGCGAAGGTTTAGAAGCACTATTAGTTGTTATTGCGTTGATGACTGTACTTATAAAAACGCAGCGCCAAGATGCGCTTAAATACGTTCATATAGGCTGGGTTATGGCACTCATTGCTGGTGGATTAACATGGGCCGCAGCGCAAACATTAATACAAATAAGTGGTGCAAGCCGCGAAGTTATGGAAGGTGCAGGCGCCCTATTTGCAGCTATTATTTTGCTATATGTTGGCGTGTGGATGCACAGTAAAACCAGTGCACAACAATGGCAAAAATACATAAAAGACAATATTGATAAGCGTCTTGAGTCGGGTACATTATGGGGATTAGCAGGGCTTTCTTTTATTGCCGTATACCGTGAAGTTTTCGAAACGGTATTATTTTATCAGTCGTTATTAACGCAAAGCTCACAAGCGCAGTATTCATCGGTGGCTATTGGATTTGCATTGGGTGTCGCTTTATTAGCGCTTATTGCATGGGTGTTAGTTAAATATTCGATTAAGTTACCTATTGCTAAGTTTTTTGCTTATACAACTTACTTATTATTTGCACTTGCCTTTGTATTAATGGGTAAAGCTGTAATTGCATTACAAGAGGCTGATATAGTTGCTATAAGCTCAATGCCGATAAACTTTGATATTGCACTACTTGGTTTAAAATCTACGTGGCAAGGTTTTATAGCGCAAATTGCTGTTGTAGCCATATTTAGCTTTTACATTATTAAAGCTAAAAAACACTAACAAATATATTAGGCGTAAAGAACAACACGCCCATAATAGTAAAAAGTCATTCGTGGCTTTTTACTATTATTAATTCAGATCATGCCCACGTATCTAAATGTTTATTCCCTTCATCATCTACGGTAATCGCTTTTTCATTATCGGTTTTTACGCTTTTGTTGCCCTGAGCTGTTTCTAATCGTTTTTTATTTAGCGTTTGTTTTTTTTCATTTTCCAGCTTAATTTTTTGTGTTTGCGGCGTATTTTGCACACCCGCAATGTGAAAAGCGCCTTTTGGCTCGAGTTCGAGTCGTGATATTTTCCCTAAAAAAGGGATCATTATATCCATACGTTTCTCCCTAACGTTAATTTACTAAATTAGATAAAACGGCTAATAAGGCCTGGTTTGTCTACATTTTAAACATTAAAACAGCAAAAAGTGAGGTTTTGCTTTCAATATTATCGACTGTTATAAGATATGCTTTAATTAGGTAAAAAAAAACTTGCCTTAACAAGGCGGTTTATGTTTTTATGAATGCGAAATTTATTGAAACAGATTAAAGCTTAACGCTCACTAAATAGCGCTAAGCAAAATAGGATATAAAAATGCGCTTAAACCTGACAACAGTACATCATCACCACCATTCACCGGAATAACCTGTCAGGTCTTTCGCTGAGAGGTTATTCCTAAAAGGAACCTCTGGCGATTCAAAACACATTGATTCATTTTCGCCCTGAGGTTCCCCTCGGGGTTTTTAGTTTTTAAATTAAAGGAAAATGAATAATGAATAACACAAATCGTCTACGTATCGCCATCCAAAAAGGCGGTCGCCTGTCTAAAGATTGTCAAGATCTACTAAAGCAACTAGGTGTTAAATTAAACCTACGTGAGCAACGCTTAATTGCACACTCAACCAATATGCCAATTGACGTACTTCGTGTGCGCGATGACGATATTCCGGGCTTGGTAATGGACGGTGTATGTGATTTAGGTATTGTTGGCGAAAACGTGCTAGTAGAAGTTCAAGCAGAACGTGAACGCCAAGGTGTACCAAGCGAAGTTAGCAAACTAGCTAAACTAGATTTTGGTTACTGCCGCCTTGCACTTGCATGGCCACAAGAGCTTGGCCCTCGTGATAAGAGTTGGTTTGAAGGTAAGCGAATTGCTACAACCTACCCAGAAATTTTAACGCAGTGGTTAAAGCGCGAAGGCATTAATGCAAGTACTGTAATGCTTACAGGGTCAGTAGAAGTTGCCCCACGTGCAGGTCTTTCTGATGCAATTTGTGATTTAGTTTCAACCGGTGCAACACTTGAAGCGAACGGCTTAATTCAAGGTGATACAATTTTAGAATCAAACGCGTGTTTAATTCAAAATAAAGACCTTCAAGATGAAGACAAACTAGCGCTAATCAATAAGCTTATGCCGCGCCTTCGTGGTGTTAAACAGGCTAAAGAAAGCAAATACATTATGCTACACGCACCAAAAACTAAACTTGATGAAATTTGCGAAATTTTACCAGGCTCTGGCCAACCTACTCTACTTGCACTTGCTGGTAACGAAGAGTACGTAGCGCTTCACATGGTAAGCAGCGAAACATTATTTTGGGAAACAATGGAGCAGCTTAAAGCCCTAGGCGCTAACTCTATTTTAGTAATGCCAATTGAAAAAATGATGGAGTAAGTACCATGCTTCGTTGGAATGAGGAATCTTCACAAGTACAAGCAGCGGCGCTAATGCGCCCTGCGGTTTCTGCCAGCGCAAAGGTTGAAGCTATATGCCAAACAATTATGAGCGATGTGAAAGAGCAAGGCGATAAAGCCTTACTTGATATGGCTAAAAAGTTTGATAATAGAGCTACCCCTCGTTTACGTGTACCGCTTGATGAAATAAACGCATCAGAGCAAGCACTAAGCGCAGAGCTTAAATACGCAATTGACACCGCTTATGCAAACGTTAAACGTTTTCACGAAGCGCAATTGCCTAAAGATATTAAGTTATCAACCCAACCTGGCGTTGTATGTGAACTGAAATATCAGGCCATCGAAGCTGTGGGTATTTATGTACCAGGTGGCAGTGCTCCACTGCCATCATCTGTTATTATGCAAGGTGTACTTGCACAATTAAGTGGTGCTAAAACCGTCGTACTTGCAACCCCTGTGCAAGGTGATGAAAGCATTAACCCTGCGATATTATATGCAGCTAAGTTATGTGGCATTACAACTTTAATTGAAAGTGGTGGCGCAGGTGCAATTGCCGCAATGGCCTACGGCACTGAATCAGTGCCTAAAGTGAACAAAATTTTTGGCCCAGGTAATAGCTTTGTAACGATGGCAAAACAGCTTGTTGCGCAAACAATTCCTGGTATGGCAATCGATATGCCAGCAGGCCCCTCTGAAGTATTAGTAATTGCAGATGAGCGTGCAAATCCAGAATTTATAGCAGCAGATTTACTCTCGCAAGCTGAGCACGGCGGCGACTCACAAGTTATTTTATTGTGTAACAGCGAAAGTATCATTGAGCAAACGCAGCAGGCACTTACACGCCAGCTTGCAAACTTAAGCCGAAAAGAGACAGCCGAGCAAGCTCTGGCTAATTCATCACTTATTTTAGTGGACTCTGTTGAGCAAGCATTTGACGTATCAGCGCAATACGGCCCTGAGCACTTAATTTTGCAATTAGCAGATTCAACACCTTATTTAGATAAAGTAAAAAATGCAGGCTCTGTATTTGTAGGCGACTACACGCCAGAGTCAGCGGGCGATTATGCATCGGGTACTAATCACGTGTTACCTACCTATGGTTACAGCGCAACGTATTCAAGTTTAAACTTGCTCGATTTTTTCCGCACTTACACTGTGCAAACTATTAGCAAAAGTGGCTTAACACAGCTATCAAAAGCTATTTTACCATTAGCAGATGCAGAAGGCCTTGATGCACACGCAAATGCGGTTTCAATTCGTTTAGAGGCAATTAAAAATGAGCAATGAGAGCGCACAAGCGACAAGCTTATTACCACAAAATATTGCAGCACTTGCTGCCTATAGCTCTGCTAAAAGTGAAAAGCTAACAGGGTCAACTTGGTTAAACGCCAACGAAAGCCCTTATACTAAAAACCTTGAACTGAGTATTGAAGATTTAAATCGCTACCCAGACCCACAGCCGCAACTGGTTATTGACCGCTACGCTGCGTATGCAGAGCTTGAAAGCGAAAACGTATTAATGACGCGCGGCGCCGATGAAGGCATTGAGCTTTTAGTACGCACTTATTGTGAACCAGCTAAAGACAGCATTGCGTTATTTTTACCAACATACGGTATGTACAAAGTTACGGCTGATACTCATAACGTTGCCATTAATAGCCTAACGCAAGCGCTATTACTTGATGGTAGTGTAGATGAAATAGTAAAGGCTGTGGGCAACTCGAAACTGGTGTTTATTTGTAATCCAAATAACCCAACAGGTAGCCTAACACCTCTTAATAAAGTAAAGGCAATTGCTACAGCGCTTGCGGGAAAAGCACTGGTAATTGTTGATGAAGCCTATATTGAATTTTGCCCAGAGCAAAGCGCCACAGCACTTATAAACGAATTTAGTAATGTAGTGGTACTACGCACATTATCTAAAGCTTTTGCACTTGCAGGCCTCAGAACTGGCTTTACGCTTGCACAACAAAGTGTACTGGCGCCAATTCGTAAAGTGATTGCGCCGTATCCGGTATCTGGCGTAGTGGCAAGTATTGCTGCGCAAGCAATTGCACCTGATGCAATTACATCAATGCGCCGCCAAGTGACTATTTTAAATAGCTTAAAAGCTAAACTTGTACAGTGGTTAAACGCCTCCCCCGCTGCATTAAAAATTCTCACTGGTGAAGGTAACTTTGTTACCTTAAAATTAGCCAACAAAAACTACTTTAAAGTAGCACTTGAGCAAGGTTTAGTAATGCGCGCGTTTACCCTATACGGTGAAGACGATTGGCTACGAATTTCAATTGGTAGTGAACAAGAGCTAGAACAAGTAAAAATTTGGTTAGATGGCTTACAAACGCCGGCTACCACAGCACCATTAGCAGGAAACGAAGTATCATGAGTAACCCCTATTTATTTATTGACCGCGACGGCACCATAATTGAAGAGCCAATTACCGACAAACAGGTAGACAGCCTTGAAAAGCTTGCCTTTTTACCAGGTGTTATCCCGGCTTTATTACAATTACAAGCCGCCGGTTACCGTTTAGTGATGGTATCGAATCAAGATGGCTTAGGCACAGACAGCTTCCCGACTGCTGACTTTGACATAGCCCAAGATAAAATGATGGACATAATGCAAAGCCAAGGCATTAGCTTTGACGAGGTATTAATTTGTCCACACTTTGACGAGCAAAACTGTGATTGCCGTAAACCTAAAACAGGTTTATTAACTGAACTTATGCGCTCTGGCAAAGTTGATTTAGCTCGTTCATATGTAATTGGCGATCGCCAAACAGATATTGGCCTTGCTCAAAACTTATGTTGTGAAGGCATTTTGTATGATGGCAGCTGGCCTGCCATTGTTACAAAGCTTACAACTGCCAATCGCGAAGGCCGTGTTACCCGTAACACCAAAGAAACCCAAATTGATGTAGCCATAAACCTAGATCAGACTAAAAATGGCAGCATAGATACTGGCCTTGGCTTTTTTGATCACATGCTTGATCAAATTCGCACGCACGCCAACATTGGTTTAAACATTAAAGCGAAAGGCGATTTACACATAGACGAGCACCACCTTGTTGAAGATATTGGTATTGCCCTAGGTGTTGCACTTAAACAAGCGCTTGGCACTAAATCGCAAATAGCGCGCTATGGTTTTGCACTGCCAATGGATGAATGTAAAGCAGAGGCACAAATTGATTTATCGGGCCGCGCTTCATTTGTATTAAACGCTAATTTTAGCCGCGAAAAAGCTGGCGATTTAGACGTGCAAATGGTTGAGCACTTTTTCAAAAGCTTAAGCGATAATGCCGCTATTAGCCTTATTTTATCGGTAAGCGACGGTAACTGTCATCACCAAGTAGAAGGCTTATTTAAAGCGTTTTCACGTGCCCTTCGTATGGCAGTAGCACAAGACACGACCCAACAAACAGCCAGCTCTAAGGGATGTTTATGATTGCAATAATTAATACCGGGTGTGCCAATATAAATTCAGTTCGTTTTGCCTTTGAACGCTTAGGGCAAACGCCAACAGTAATTACCTCGCCAGAGCAATTAAAAGGCTTTGAGCGTGCTATATTACCAGGTGTTGGCCATGCATCTGTTGCCATGAAACGCCTTGTAGATAACGGCTGGCAACAAGCTATAAACGAATACCAGCGCCCACTTATGGGAATTTGTTTAGGTATGCAGTTACTGTGCGAAAGCACCGAAGAAGGTAACGTGCAGTGCTTAGGTAAAATACCAGGGCAAGTAAAAGCCCTTGATGTTGGTAGTTTAACGTCGCCGCATATGGGTTGGAATAACTTAAGCATTAATAAAGAGCATGCACTTACTAAAGGGTTAACACAAGACGAGCAAGTGTACTTTGTACATAGCTTTGCGCACACTGTAAACGACGCAACACTTGTAAGCGGCGAATACGGCCAAACCTTTTCAGCTATAGTTGCTAAAGACAACTACGCTGGCATGCAATTTCACCCAGAGCGCAGTGCAAAAGTAGGCACCCGTTTATTACAAAATTTTGTTGATTGGCAGCTATAAACTGCCCATTAACCAACAATAAAGAGATTATTTGTGATTATTCCAGCATTAGACGTATTACAAAATCAAATTGTTCGTTTATATCAAGGTAAATACGACACCGCTCAGTTTTACCCTTTTGAGCTTGGTGCACGTTTAAAAGAATACGCCGACAGCGGCGCAGGTAAATTGCACCTTGTAGATTTAGAGGGCGCACGCGATCCGAGTAAGAAGCAGTGGCAACATATTCAAGCCGCAACTAAAGCGCTTAATGTACCGTACCAAGTGGGCGGCGGTATTCGCTCAGAGCAAGATGTAAGTGATTGGCTAAAAGCCGGTGCTAACCAAGTTGTTATTGGCTCAATGGCGGTAGAAAAACGTGAGCAAGTAAAAGCCTGGATTGAACAATTTGGCGCAGAGCACTTTGTTATTGCCCTTGATGTAAATAAAACAGCCACTGGCTGGGCACCTGCTACGCACGGTTGGTTGAGCGAGTCAGAGTTTGGTTTACTTGAGCTTGTTGATTTTTATGTAAGCTTGGGTGTTATTGACTTTTTATGTACGGACATCAGTAAAGATGGCACCATGACTGGCCCATCGTTTGAGCTTTATGAAGATTTAACTCGCCATAACAGCAGCATTAAAGTGCAAGCTTCGGGTGGCGTGAGCTCACTTGATGACATTAAAAAGCTTAAAGAGCTTGGCGTAGGCGGCGTTATTTTAGGTAAATCACTGCTTGATGGCGCATTTAGTGTTGAGGAGGCGTTGGCATGTTATCAAAACGCATAATCCCGTGTTTAGATGTAAAAGACGGCCAGGTAGTAAAAGGCGTTAAATTTAAAGGCCACGAAATAGTGGGCGATATTTTAACAATGGCAAAAGCATACAGCGATGCCGGCGCCGATGAACTGGTTTTTTATGAAATCAGCGCAAGTGTTGAAAAACGCCTACTTGATGTAAATTGGGTAGAGAGCATTGCCCGCCACATCGATATTCCATTTTGTGTGGCTGGCGGTATTAAATCGGTAGCCGATGCAGCACGTGTACTAGAGCGTGGTGCCGATAAAATAAGTATTAACAGCCCTGCTATTGCCCGCCCTGAGCTTATAAAAGAGCTACACGATGAATTTGGTAAGCAATGTGTTGTTGTAGGTATTGATAGCTTTTACGATGAAGTGACCGGCGAATACTTAGTGTATCAATTAACCGGCGATCCTAATGCATCAAGCCGTACACGTTACAAAACCGAGGAATGGGTTAAACGCGTACAAGACTTAGGCGCAGGCGAAATTGTTTTAAACTGTATGAACCAAGATGGCGTACGTAACGGTTACGACAATGAGCAGCTAAGTAAAATGCGCGCATTATGTGATATTCCTTTAATCGCATCTGGCGGTGCAGGCAGTATGCAAGATTTTGTTGATGTATTTAAACAAAGCGAAGTCAATGGCGCATTAGCAGCAAGCGTTTTTCACAAAAATGTGATTAACATTGGCGAATTAAAACAATTTTTAACCGATAACCAAGTGGCAGCAAGACTATGCAAGTAACACAACAAAACCAAACTCAAGTAGATTTTGCTAAAAGCGAAATGATCCCTGCGATTGTTCAAGATGCTCGCTCTGGTGTTATTTTAATGCAAGGCTTTATGAACAGCGAAGCACTAAAGGCGACGCTTGAAAGTAACAAAGTAACCTTTTACTCGCGTTCAAAGTCACGTTTATGGACCAAAGGTGAGTCATCAGAAAACTACTTAAATGTAGTATCGGTGCATACCGATTGTGACTACGACTCAATTTTAGTACTGGCTAATCCAGAAGGCCCAACATGTCACTTAGGCACACAAAGCTGCTTTGGTGATGACGCTAAACCTAGCCTAAGCTTTTTAGCGCAATTAGAAGATGTGATTGTTGAGCGTAAAAACGACGACCCAGCAAAAAGCTACACCGCTTCATTGTTTGCTAAAGACTTAAGCCGTAGCTGTCAAAAAGTGGGCGAAGAAGGCGTAGAAGTAGCGCTTGCTGCAATGAAACACGATAACGATGAACTTACTAACGAATCGGCTGATTTAATTTATCATCTTACTGTATTATTACAACGCCAAGGCTTAGCCCTAGAAGACGTTGTAAAATGCCTGCAAGGTCGCCATAAATAACGCGTGCTAAAGTAAGTTAAAAAGAGGCTCATATTTTATGGGCCTTTTTATTTTCCCTTTTAGTTGAATAAATGATGTGTGTTATAGTGCATGGCTCAATTTATCGGTTACTGTGAACTATGAAAAACTATATTATCCTTCTTATTATCGTGTTTATTTTAGCGGGCTGTACAAGCAAAACTAATCAGACTACAACCAAAGCTACTACAACGAATCAGTCTGTAAAAACCACAGTAACATCCAATGAATGTAGCACCATAAACAGCCTAGTAACCGGTTATGAATCTGAGTTTGACTCAATAAAAACAGATAAAGTAAATAACCAGTTCACTAACCAATGGCGCACTAATACTCATTTAATAGGTTCACGTTGTACTGTTACTTTAAATAAGTCTGAGCAAGTAAGTTACCAATGCCAAACACCTATAAAAACACAAACACATGCAGTAAAGTCGCATCAAACACTTGTTAAGCAATTACGCCAATGCCTATCAAAAACAGGTTGGTTTGAAAGCCAAAAAGAAACAGCAAGTTCAATTTACAGCTCATTTGTACTTGATACTAAAAATCCGGTTATTACACTTTCTACAATTCAAGAAGGTAATGGGTTTTCTACTCGCTTTGAAATTGCTCCACCGTTAGGATTTTAATAATGCGAAAAACGAATAAAAACACACCTAAATTAAAAAGCGACTGTTTAGGTATATGTGAACGTCGCAGCGGTTATTGCACTGGGTGCGGTCGAACTAATGAAGAAATATTTGATTGGATCATTCTCTCTCAAGATGAAAAAGACGCAATTTTAGCGCAGCCAAGAGCAGACTTAAAAAAGCCATAAATTTGCCACTGCCATGTAATACAGCCTTCTTACTATAAGTAAAAAATGTAAGAGGCATTAGGTATGGCAGCAATATTTGTAATTAATTTGGCACGATCAACCAAGCGTTTAATACAAACCACAGAGCGGCTATCTGCAGTTAAATTAGCGTTTAAGCGTATAGACGCTATTGATGGTAATAACTTAACTGATAAACAAAAATACCTTCATTACAACCCACAACTAAACAAACAAAAATACCACTACGCACTTAGCAATGGTCAAATTGGCTGCTATTTAAGCCACCGTAAAGCATGGCAAAAAATAGTTGATGAAAAATTAAAATACGCGATTGTGCTTGAAGATGATTTTTATATTGATGAGTCTATTCATGATGCGATTAAAAATATTGAGCAGCTAAACCAGCCTTGGCAACTTATTAAACTTGCAGCTTATGAAAACCGCACACGCCCTATCGCCTATCAGCACAGCCTTAATAACCACCAGCAGTTAGTAATACATAAAAAACTAATGACCGGCTGCTGCGCTACAGCAATAAGTTATGAAGGTGCAAAACAACTACTTAAAGCCACAGCCCAATTTGGTCGCCCTGTAGATTGCGACTTGCAACATATATGGGAAACACAGGTTAATGGTTTTTCACTTATGCCATACCCAATTAAGCAAGACGCCAACATAAAAAGTGATATTGCCAGCCGCACAACTAAAACACGAATTAAAAAAGCATTTTTGCGGCGTAAAACACAGCAAATTAAAAGCTGTATTTTTAATAAGGTTTACACAAGCGCCTTTGTAAAAAAATTTAAACAGAATGAAACAGGAGCCTCAAAGGCCCCAAGTTTAATTACTCAACGCTTATAACATCCTTAATAGTTGAGAACCTGGTAAGCCAGTTTGCGGTAATAACGCGGGGGTAACTGCAAATACGTCTGGAATTTTACTTTTAATTTCGTTCATCTTTTTGCGGTTATTTTGTTTATCATAAACATAGTATTTAAGGATATTTCCGTATACATCATCTTTTGCATCAACCTGATCTAGGGTTTTTAATGCCTTATCGTAATCAGCAAGGTAAATGTATGCTAGTGCTAAGTTATCAGCAGAGCCAACATGTAGTTTCCCTTCAAGCTGTTTTGATAAATCTTCAAGCTCTACAACTGCAAGCTCATAACGCCCTAGTTGTATATACGCGGTTGCTAGTGAATTTTTTAAAAAGTAAGGCGGGTTACTACCAGGCTCATACCATTTTTCGTAAGCACTCAGTATATCTTCATATTGCTCAAGTTTAGAGTAAACGTGATTTAGCAGCCTAAAGCTTTGTAGTTTGATTTCAGCTTCTTCAAAACCTGTAAGTTTATCTCTACTTAAGTGCCATTGTTGAATGCCTTGCGCAGCTTGGTTTAACAGTTCAGTGTTATCACTTTTTGCCCCTGCTGCACTTTTAAGAAGTTGTGCAAGTTGTTGATTATAAGCTTCACTTTTTACAGGTACCTGAGAAGTTTTACTACTTGCTGTTTACTACCCGTAGTACCATCTACAATTTGCGCTGCAGCTAAAGCACTAAAAGACATTGCCGCCGCAACCATAACCAAATATTTACTTTTCATTGTTTTTTCCTTGTTTAACATTTTGATCCTCTGAATATTAAAACTCTTAGAATGAGCAATATTCAAAAGTGGGGGGGGTAAAAAAGTTAGGCGAGCTTTTAGCACTTTGCTTTTGTAGCAATAAACTTGCTAAATCCAATTGGTATTTACCTTTTAGCTTTTGCATACACAACTCATCACAGCTAAGTTCGAGTTGCTCTCGCGCCAAACCAGTTAACTTTGAGCAAATAGGATTCCACCAAAAAACGCTTTCTATAAAACAAATAAGCCACGTCCAATAAATATCACCTTGTTGTAAGTGCGTAACCTCATGTTGAATAACTGAATTTAATTCTTCACGATTCATCATCGACGACTCTAACCAAATAACAGGCTTTATTAACCCGGTAGCAAAAGCTGGCTCTGTATGGGTTGTTAGCCTAATTGGGTACTGATTTTTGATGTGTTTAAGTTCAGGACTTGGCTTTGAGTTAATGTATAGATTTTTTATAAGCTTTACATATAAGCCCATACGTAATAAAAACAATCCAAAACCAGCTAAAACTAAAACCATAAAAACATTACTAAGTGATGGCAATAAGTGCCATATATCCATATCGCTTTGTAATTCGTCCTTAGTTGCTACTTGTTCAGCGTTTGGTATTAATGCTTTAACATCGGGAATTAATTGCGCCACGTTGAATGTGTAACGATTTGTCCCTTCAAATAACGGTATCTGGGAAAAGTACTGCCAAGGGACAAACCAACATGCCAACGCAGTCATTAAAATGTAAAAGTTTAATCGTGCTGGGGCATTTTTTAGCCATTTTACAGTAAGCAAAATACATAAGCTAATAAGTGTGCAAGTTAGTAAATAATCCGTCATTACCCTCTCCTTTAATCTAACTTTTTATTTTTTAAAAGCGTTTGTAAGTATTCTATATCGTCATCATTTAGCTTTTCTTCTTTGATAAAGTGGGCAATTAAACTACGAGAATTACCTTTAAAAAATCGTTGCATAAAACTAGGCATAGCTTGCTCCGATAATGTGTCTTGAGTAACTATTGTTCTAAAAACAATAGCTCGCCCTTCATGTCCACAGCGCTCAATCGCTCCTTTGTGTTCTAACCTATCTACAATAGTTTTAACTGTTGTATAGGCTACTTTTTTATCTTTTTGCTTATCAGCTAAAAGCACTTTATGTAGTTGACTGGCGGTACAGGGTTCTTCCTGCCAGAGCAGCTGCATAATATCCATTTCAAAATCACTAAGTTTCATTGTCGCTCCTAATACTACATTTGTAGTTGTACTGTTACAAATGTAGTAGTAAGTAATCTTAGTGTCAATACAAAATTGTCATATGAATAAAAAACAAACGGTAGAAATATAAAAGTCTTAAGAAGGTTTTATAAAAAAGGTAGATAAAATAAAGAGGTATACTTATTAATCGATTTTAGAAAAACATAAAAAACGATAGTTTATTTTCAACTATCGCTTTTTATGCTTTAAAGGTTTTTATGAAAGGTAGTGAGGTAACTATGCTTTATCGAGCGCTTGGCTTACATCGGCAATTATGTCTGCAATGTTTTCAATACCAACCGACAAACGAATTAAATCAAGACTTACGCCTGCATTTGCTAATTCTTCATCGTTTAATTGGCGGTGTGTGGTAGACGCTGGATGGCACGCAAGCGACTTTGCATCGCCAATATTAACTAAGCGTAAAATCATGTTTAGTGCATCAATAAAACGAGTACCCGCTTCAAGGCCACCCGCAATACCAAAACTTAAAATACCCGATGCTTTACCACTGGTAATTTTTTGACTCATTTCGTTATACGGGCTTGATTTAAGCCCTGCGTAATTAACCCAAAGCACTTTTGGATGATTTTCTAAATATTCAGCTAACTGCTGTGCATTTTCGCAGTGGCGATCCATTCTTAAGCCTAAGGTTTCAAGGCCGATTAAAATGTCAGATGCGTTTTTAGGGGCAAGCGCTGCGCCGGTATTTCTAAGTGGCACTACTCTGCAGCGACCAATAAATGCAGCTTCAGCAAAGGCTTCGGTATAAACCACATTGTGATACGACGGATCGGGCTCGTTCATCATTGCAAAACGCGTGGCATTCGCTTTCCAATCAAATTTACCTGAGTCGACAATCATGCCGCCAATAGCAGTACCGTGCCCGTTTATATACTTTGTCAGTGAGTGAACCACTATATCGGCGCCCAGCTCAAATGGGCGGCATAAATACGGCGTAGCCACGGTATTATCAACTATAAGCGGCACACCTTTGCTGTGTGCAATACGTGCTAAACGCTCAATATCAACAATATTACCTGCCGGATTACCAATAGATTCACAAAAAACAGCACGGGTATTGTCGTCAATGGCATCCTCGAATGCGCAAAAGTCATCAGCCTTAATCATACGCGCTTCAATACCTTGCCTAGGTAATGTATGTGCAAATAAATTATACGTGCCGCCATATACTTGGCTGGTGCTCACAATATTAGTACCTACTTCGCACAAACATTGAATAGCATACGTAATAGCCGCCATCCCAGAAGCAACAGCCAGCGCACCAATGCCCCCTTCCATTGCAGCAATACGTTGTTCAAGTACGGCATTGGTTGGGTTCATTATACGGGTATAAATATTTCCAGGTACTTTTAAATCAAATAAATCGGCACCATGTTGCGTGTTATCAAACGTGTACGATGAAGTATGATAAATAGGCACCGCGGCAGATTTTGTCGTAGCCTCAGATTCGTAACCGTGGTGCAGTGCTAATGACTCTAATTTCATAATTATTTCCTTAAATTAATTTACCACTAAGCTAGCACTTCTTGGTTATAAAATGCACATGAAATATATTATAGGATGTTGAGGTGGTTTGATTTAAGTTAAAGACAACTCAGAGCGATTACCGGTCATTGAGATATGCTTAATATCGTCGTTAATTGATTAGTTTAACTGCTCTTTGCGCATATATTCACGAAAATGAGCGGTGAGCGCAAATTGATCTATTTAACTTAACTCAAATATTTTAGAAAACTTAGTGATAGTAATACCTTAGGTTATTTGTTAAAACTATATAGAGTAGACAAATGAGCGTTTAGTCGGCAGAAATATGCGCGATGAGCGCACTATTAAATTGTTAGGAGTCAGGATGGAAACTGATAATACAGTGAATTGTTGTAAGCACGGTGAACAACAAGCTACTTTTGTGTGCCAGCATCTCATGGATAGTATGACAACGAAGAACAAAGTAGGTTACAACTCAGCACCAGAATCAGACGACAACAAAAGACCAGATGCTTGGTGCAATCAATGTGAAGTTAAAAGGTTAGAATGTGGTGGTGACTGGAATGAAGAGTCTGAAGCATTCGCGAACATAAAGTTACTTTGCGGCTGTTGCTACGACCAAGCGAAAGTAATCAACACCTCTAATAAAAGTTGGTGGAAGTTTTGGCACTGACACCTAACAAAAAAATTAAGTCACTCACTTCGTTCGCTGGGACGCATACATGCGGGGCGGCTTCGCCATTATGCCCCACATGCCTGCGCCCCTTATTTAAGGGTTATGCGAAAAGGAAGAAACGTGAAGCTTAGAGAGTTTTCACTTTGGGCATATAAACTAGAGCTGAATGATTCAAGGGCTTTCACACTTGAAAACAGGTGTGTTTGCGCTCATTTTGAAAGGCACTTTAAGAGCCTAGAGGAAGATAATATATACAGGGTAGTCATTAAACTAGGTGAGCCTGATCAACGAGATGGAACCACAGAAGAAAGTAGCTCCGTTCTAAAGTTTTACTCTAATTTCGATTTCGATCATTTTTACAAATTAAAAGGCATTGAAAGAAAAGAGTTTTTACTTAGCACTCTTTATACAGCTCTTTTAAAAGTCTGTGAGCTAAAAGTCTGGGATATAGAGCCTTTTAAGCAAGCATATCGAAGAGTCATTGAAGATAAATTTGATAATTCATATGAGGTTAGCACTAAAAATAACCGTGCCAGGAGTATGGCGGCGAGCTTGAATGCTCAGCATACTGAAGAGCAGTTCAACTTAGTCATTATCGTGAAAAATAATGATGGCAAAGTTATATTCGAAAGGCAGGTTCTATCAGAAGAGCCAGATGAGTTTTTATTCAACGGTCAAATTGGCAACTTAAAATGGACTTCCAATGACATTTTAACTTATATAGCTAAAGACAAAAGTGTCATTGAAACAATGAATTTAAGTCCTAATGGTTAACTGTATAAAATCGCATAATCGGGTAGCCGGAGGTCTCTAACCTCCAGCCCCCACACCACCCATCATGCGGGTCCGCAATGGGCGGTTCATTTCCCGTAATGAATATTGATCCAAATATCTCTCAATGACACTAAACCTTGTGACGCTAAGTAATCATTACCTAGCGCAATGTTAATTCCTTTTGTTTTTGAGCTTCTACAAGGGCCTTTACTGGTGATACCACAGGCTATGGCGAGTCGTTCGCTAACACCCAATTTCATTAAACTGCTTACTTTGGTGCGAGGTTTACGCCATTGCCGCCAGTAGCACATTCTTATCCTACGGCGGATCCAATGATCTAAATCCACCGTTAGCTGATAAGCGTTGGCTATCAGGTAGTAGTGTCCCCAGCCGCGTAAATACTGCGTGAGTTTATGAATTTGTAGGGTCATTGAGATCCCCCAGTTGCGGTTAGTGAGCTCTCTTACATTTGCTTTAAATTTCTTTAGCGCCTGTTCGTGGTTCTGCACTTGAGCGTAACGGAATGTAAACCCGAGAAATTTCGAGCCTGATACGGGACCGACTCGACTTTTCGATTCATTCACTTTGAGTTTTAATCGGTTAGTGATAAACGCAGTAATGTCCCGTTGGATTATTAGCCCTTCGCTTTTCGTTTTTACTAAAATGATTATGTCATCAGCCTAACGTGCAAACTTAAGGCGTTTGTAGGTTAACTTCTTATCTAATTCATCGAGTAAAATGTTGGAAAGCAAAGGGGATAATGGCCCACCTTGAGGATCTCCCTTGGTTGACTCAAACCACAGACCAGTTTCGCGTTCTGCTACCCTTGCTCGCAGATATTTACCGAGTAGGCGCATGAGTGCTTTGTCTTTGATTTTACGAGCAACACGATGCATCAGCATGTCATGGTTTACTTCATCAAAGAACTTAGTCATTTAGTATTGCTACTAAGTTCGACTTTCACAGCAGGGAGCTTCGCTAACGTATGCTCAAGTGATGAGCTTATTCAAATCAATAATTATATTTATGACGTTAAGAACCTATCAAAAAGTTATCACTCTGCTGATCGAATAGATGAATATCATGATTACTTAACTGCAATGGAAAGGTATAAGAAATCAATTCCAGAGTGGAATGATAAACAAGCCTTAATTAACGCGTTCAGTTCTTCCTTAATTCTGTACCCTGCTTTTTACCAAGTTTCTTCTGTTACACACGTTAAAATGCAACGCACAGAAAACCAAACCTCTTTGACTTTAAAAATCAATCGCAATGAAGCTAAGGGAGTTGATTCGTTAAGTGTGTCTTTTAACCCAACAAATAATAAGATAATTGGTGCACTATTTTATTCTGATGAAAAGTTTGAGAGCGGAGATATATGCAAAAAAGAAATGGGACTAGAGTATATTCAAGCTAACAAGCAAATGCAGCCGACGCCAAACAACGGCTCGACTGATTAGCGCGTTAAATGTCACAAATAGTAAGGAGTATGATTTGATTGGTCCAAACCCAAATAATAAAGAGCCAATGAAAGGATTTCCACAAGTTGGATATCTTAAAAATTATATTAAAAATGAAAATATAATAGTAGGCGATTACACATATTATGATGATCCCGACGGTCCTGAAAATTTTGAAAGTAATGTT
Organism: Pseudoalteromonas carrageenovora IAM 12662; assembly: GCF_900239935.1. Classification (NCBI taxonomy): domain Bacteria; kingdom Pseudomonadati; phylum Pseudomonadota; class Gammaproteobacteria; order Alteromonadales; family Pseudoalteromonadaceae; genus Pseudoalteromonas; species Pseudoalteromonas carrageenovora. The sequence continues at coordinate 716,816 of NZ_LT965929.1, read as the reverse complement.
CTGTACCACTTTCCTTTTATTGGAGATAAGTTAATTATCGGAAAATTTTGCGCTATTGCAAAAGATGTAAAATTCATAATGAATGGCGCAAATCATAAAGCTTCTGGTTTCTCTACTTATCCATTTTACATTTTTGGTAATGGCTGGGAAAAGTCGATGCCTAAAGAAGGTGAGTTACCATTTAAAGGCAACACCGAAATTGGTAGTGATGTTTGGATTGGTTATGAAGCAACAATAATGCCTGGAGTTAAAGTTGGCCATGGAGCTGTGATTGCGAGTAAATCTGTCGTTACTAAAGATGTTCCTGCTTATAGCGTTGTTGGTGGTAATCCTGCGCAAATAATTAAACATAGATTTGAACAACCAGTTATTGATAAATTACTTCAACTAGCATGGTGGGACTGGACAGCAGATAAAATCACATTGAACCTTGAGGCTATTGTTGGAGCTGAAATTTCAAAACTGGATGATGCCTAATGACACTTAACAAGCTAATGAACAAGGAAGATATGCGTAAATTTCTAGCATTGGATAAAAAAGATCAAACATATTTACGTGAAAAATTTCCAGATCTTGATAAGTTGTGTGCTGTGGAAGAAACCGATGCATACACTTACATGGCGGTTTCAGTTTTCGATCGTTGGTTGGGAGCAGAAGACTCAATAAAATACTTATCCGATGTTTCTGAAGAGGAGCAACAAAGTAGAGATTCAAAGTTCGTTAAATTTGCGAAGCAACTAATCGAAAATACCGAAGTTTTAAACTTTACATTCAAAGGTCGTTGGAGTTCAGCCAAACCGCAGTTTCGCAAATTTAGATCAGACACTGCTAAAGCAAGTTATCTAATGTGCGCTCAGCACAATGTAGATAGTAGTCATTTTTATAAATTGGTGTTGCCTGAGTTAGAAGCTGTGTATTTTGAAAGCTGGGACGACACCAATGTTTTCTATTTACGTAATCCTACGCATGCAGATAAAATTGAAAAATGGGCTAATGAATGTGGCTTATACCGTCTAAACAGGTAACTTAACAAGTCGGTAAAGCAGGACAAATAACAGTTGGCTTTTGCTCCTGCGTCGCTAATTTTAACCAACAATTTTTTCCTCTGATTGAGGCGTTAGCAGTACAAGGGAAGATATGAGTAAATCCGAAGAAAAAGGAGCATCTACATTTGTAAGAGTATTAATTTCAATATTCTGCTTCCTTTTAGCCGCAATGGTACTTTTTAATTATGTTGTAGTTGAGCCAAAAGGTGAGATTAATAACGGTATTGTTTTTCTATTATTTCTATTGCTGGTTCTCGTTTTGGCAGAGTCGTTTGATAACTTCTCCCTATGTAAGCTCGTCTCAATTACACGGGAGGCAAAAAAAGCGCTTCCTTTGCGGTAAGCGCCCTTCTGTTGTCTCACTAATTACTTATTTTACGATTGTCATTTCGTCTAACAAGTTTTGTGCATTATCTACTTTATCCATTACCCACAACATATAGCGTGAATCAACGTGGATTGAGCGATTAAGCTCAGGGTTGTAATCCCAGTCACCAATAATACTTTCGTAAACACCGTCAAACAGTAAACCAACAAGCTCTGCTTTACCGTTAAGTGTTGGCGAGCCTGAGTTACCACCAGTAGTGTCTACATTAGATAAAAAGTTAACGGGCACTGTATTCATGCCACCTGTATAGTCACCGTAAAGTTTGGCTTTAATTTGCTCTTGTAACTTTTTAGGTGCATTAAATGGGTCAACACCAGTGTTTTTAGCGAGTAATCCTTCAAGCGATGTAAAGGGTGTTGCTACCAAGCCATCTTGAGGTGAGTAGCCGCCTACGGCACCATAGGTTACACGTAATGTGCTGTTGGCATCGGCGTATACAGGTTTGTTTTTAGCTTTGTTAAGCGCAATGATTGCGCTCATTAGCTCTGGCGAGCTGCTTGTAATTTACCTGTAAGTGCTTTTGGTTTATCTTCCTCAGCTTTCGATACTTTAAAGATTGCTTTGGCGTACTGCACAAATGGGTCTTGCTTTGACTTAGCTGGCCAAACGATTGCTAAAATAGTGAATTGTTACAATCGAGTGTTTAATCTTACTTTTTATCAAAATTCATCGAAAAATCAAGAAACTGTTCTGCTGGTATTGGTTTACTAAAATAGAAGCCTTGCATAAAATCACAACCCAATTCGTTCAATAAAGTATGCTGCTCTTTTGTTTCTACACCTTCGGCAACAACTGTCAGTCCTAAGCTGTGCGACATGGCAATAATTGCCTTTACGAGATTACAATCTTCATTGTTTAGCACAATGCCATCAATAAAACTTCTATCTATTTTGAGTACATTAAAAGGGTATTCTCTCAAATAACTCAATGACGAATAACCTGTACCAAAGTCATCCATTGATAAGTAAATGCCTAACGCTGTAATTTCGGTCAGTATATCAACAACATTTGTGTGGCAACTCATCAATACTCCCTCAGTTATTTCAAGCTCTAAACTTTCGGGATTTACGTTTGCTTCACTCAATGAGTTTTGAATAAAACTGAGTAGTCCTACGTCTCTAAATTGGCGAGGAGATAAGTTAACAGCCATTGTATATTTTTGTTGGCGTTTACAGGTACTTTGCCATGTGTTTAAAAAGTGTAAAGCTTGGCTAATTACAAACTTGCCAATAGGTACAATTAATCCTGTATTTTCGGCAATAGGTATAAACTCATCAGGTGTTACATTACCTAACACAGGGTTATGCCAACGTAATAACGCTTCTGCACCAATGATGTGTTTATTTTTGGCGTCAAATTGGGGCTGGTAGAATAGCTCGAATTCATTGCGTTCAAGGGCGTCACGCATCTGCTCTTCTATTACTAGTCGGCGCTGAATAATTACATTCATTTTTTTAGTAAAAAATGAATAAGTATTACGACCATATGATTTTGCTTGATACATTGCTGTATCGGCATTTCGTAATAAATCAGCAACTGTTGTACCATTTTCAGGATATATGGCTACACCAATACTCGCTGTAAGTATGTGCTCTCGGCCTTCAACTTTAAAAGGGGCTCTAAAGTTATTAAGCAGTTTTTCAGTAATTTTTAGCGCTGCATGGTGATCAGTTATACCTCGTAGCAATACGATAAACTCATCTCCACCTAGGCGCCCTACCGTGTCGTCTTTTCGAAGTGCCTCTTGCAGCCTCTGCGCTGATTCAATTAAAAGTTTGTCTCCTGTTTCATGGCCTAAAGAGTCATTTATTTTTTTAAAGTCATCTAAATCCAAAAACAGTACTGCCGCTTTCTCGTTATTTCTTTGTGCTTCAATAAGTAATTGCGACAAACGATCAAGTGCTAAAAAACGATTTGGGAGTAAAGTTAGACTATCGTAATACGCTTGATGTCTAATTATTTCATCTGCTTTATGCTGTTCTGTAATATCTCGAATAATAACCATTAACTGATTATGTTCTGTTATTTTATTTATTCTTGCTTCAAAAAAAACGAGCCCATGGAGCAAAGCTAGCTCGTATTTAAAGCTCATCATCTGCTCTTTTTCTAATACAAGGCTGATATAAGTTTCAAATTTTTTGGCTACTTCCTCAGGTAATACATCTCCCATCTTTTTACCAATAAACTGCTTTGGCTTGGTATAAAGATCGGTTTCATTGCTCGCATGATACTCTAGGATAGTTCCATCATTTTCCATCAAGAAAAATAAATCAGGGATTGCCCCAAAAATGGTTTTTAGCATATCCTCATTAAATGAAGCCTCTGCTTGTGCTTTTTTCACATCCGACAAATCGATATCAATACAGTACATTTGTTTTGTATTATATTGATTTGTAAACATAACATGGCTGGAAAAAACCGATACGTTGTTTCCATCCTTGTCTTGTAAGATAATTTCAGATGCTGGAATTTCTATATCTTTTTTTACCCAATCACTGTGCGCTTCAATAACAAATTCACACATTGGCTCTGGAATTATAAGATCTTCTATTTTTTGCCCTATGGCTTCTTCTTTGGTATAGCCATAAAGTCGCTCACTGCCTTCATTCCAATAAATAACACGACGTTCATTGTCATAACCTTGAACAGAAATAACATTTACTGCATCAAATAACTGATGCAAATAGTCGTTAATTACAAATTGATGGGTTAAGTTTGAAGTCGGGTTATCTGATTTCATTTTGAGGCTATATCCATAATAATTTTATTTAATAATAGAGAAATACTAAATAATAATTAGATTTAACTTTAATGTTAAATTTCCATATACATTTTATACGTCATTATGCAAAACAAAAAAAGAGCCGAAGCTCTTTTTTTAATGGTAGTTATTTATATTTAAACACTATAAAAACTGAGTTTAATTTTTTGTCACATCATTTGGATGTTCCACGCCAATCCATGCTTTAAATAGTGCTTTTTGCTCAGGTGTTGCCTCTTTATCAGCAACTACTTTTTTAGGTTTATCGTAATTTTTAGATAAAACTAACGTTAAGCTTTCAAGTTTATCTCGACGAATATAATCAATTGTCACCTTATCGCCCGCATTAAATGTTTCTAGGCTACTTTTTAGATCTTTGCCTACATGTTGCTTGTTAATAGCAACAATCTTGTCGTCGGTTGTTAAACCCGCCTGCCATGCACTACCACCGCGTTTAACGTAGCTAAGAGTTAACAGCTCGCCTGTGTTTTTAGCCGTTGCATCAATGCTTGCAACTACTTTAGCTTTTTCAGGACGCTCAAGTTTTAAACCAACCTTAGCAAGTAGCTCATCAAAGTTAATATTTGCTGGAGAGTCTACATTTTCTTCCCACCAGGTTGAATAATCACGGCCGGTTAGATTTTCTAAAATATTTAGCACATCAGTTTGTGTAAAGCCGGCAGGCATCTTATGGTTGTTATAAAGTGCCTTATGTACGTCGCGGTAACTAATTTTACCTTGGCTTTTTTCAAGTAAGTCGATATCTAAAGCTAATGAAAGTAACGAGCCTTCTGAGTAAATATTGGTGCTGTAGTTACGTGCGTGATCGCCACCTTGATTAATCCATTTATCAAAGCTTGTTTCACTTGCACTTTGTACTTCTCGACCTGGTGTTTGTAAGTGTCGATTAATAGTTTTACTCATCACTTTAAAAAATTCGTCGGTTGTTTCTATACCCGAGCGAACTAATAAGTGATCTTCAAAATAACTTGTTGAACCTTCTGCAATCCAAAGCAGTTTTGAATAGTTCATATTAGTGTAATCGTAAGGCACCAAACCTTGAGGGCGGTATGCTTTAACATTCCACGTATGAACAAACTCATGCGCAGCGGTGCTAATAAATGCTAGGTAATCTTCGCGGCTACCAAATCGGTCACGTGGACGTTGAATAATTGTTGAGTTTAAATGCTCAGTTGCACCACCAGCACCCGACGTAGCGTGTACCATAAATACATAACGTTCATAAGGGTAGCTATCCCAAATTACATTGCCTGTAGCCACTAATTTTTTTAAATCACTTAGCATTAAATCTACATCGTAGTTACCATCACCCCATACCACTAAATCATATTCTCGATTATCTACTTCAAAAGTATGTAGTTGGTTAATACCCGTTTCGATAGGTGAATCTACAAGCACATCATAATCGGCCGCTTTAAAACTATTTTTCCCTTTTAAATTATCCATCCCCGATACAGAGCGCCACTTTTTAGGCACGTCTAAATTAACGGTTACTGGCTCTTGGCGAAATGATTCACTAAACATAAAAAAGCCTGACGCATCTATAAATGCATGGCTGTCGTCAATGTGACGTGCACGCTTACCAAGCTCATTTGCATACACTTGATAATCTACGCTTACTTGAGTTGGTTCAGTTAAATGAACTCGCCACGTACTGTGATCAATTTTTTCCCATTTTAGTGCTTCACCATTATCACCTTGTGCTTTGAAATAACGTACACCATTGGCTAGGTTAAGCATTTCATAGCGACCCGTGCGCCACGCAGGAAGTTTTATATCAAGATGTGCTTGCGCTGTTTTTGGAAACTCTACACTTACATCACCTAAATGATGTTGTGGCTGCGATATGTTTAAAGAATAATTTACATCGGCAAATACAGGTGCTGAACACGCAGCTAAAATAGATAGGGCTAATAACTTTTTCATAGAGACTCTTAGTGGAAACTTAATTACCTATAAGACTAACAAGCCCCTATTTAAAAGTGAATTAAATACGACAAATTGCCCTGTATACGAGTTTATACGTACTATGACTTTAAATTTTATAAGTTTTTTACTAGATAACTACACTTAATAAAATTTTGTTGTAAACTGAACTTAATGAAACTAATACAATGGCGGTATGCTTAGGTGACTGAAAAATCTAAAGCTACAGATAAAAAGTTGAAACAAGCTATTGATGCTCGTATGGCAGTAGAAACTGCGCGAAAACACCAAGTTGATATTTTATCTAATTTAGCTGCAAAATTGTCTTTGAGCTGTAAAGGCCTAGACACAGAGCTTGATAATAGATTAGCTAGGTTTCGTTCTGCATTAGTAAAAGGGGTTAGTTTTGAAAATTTATCACCACTAATTGACGAACTGGTTGGCCTATTACAAAACCAAGAGGCAGTTCAACTAGCGCAGCAAAGAGATTTATTTACGAGTGTTCAAAGCGCAGGTAAGCAACTACAAAAAACAAAAGGCTTACCAGATGAAACGCGTCGTACTTTGCGTCACTTATTAGATCATGAAATAAATAACGTTCAGTCTACGCACGACTATATCCCTTTATTAGATCAACTCATTAGCTTTTATCATCAAGCTCTTCAAACCAAACTAGCAGCAAACCAAGGTGAAGGCGGCTCAGTATCCTCACAAATGGCAAAGCAATTGTTAGAGCTTGCCAATGAGTTAGTTCTTGAAGATGAGTCGACGGATCAAATAAAAGTAATAAAAAATACAATCACTGATAGCGACAGCCTAGAAAACCTTCTTGATGCTGCAATAAAAATAATAAGCGTTATCGTAAAAAATATTAATAAAGAACGTCAGTCAGCTCAAAGTTTTTTAACTTCACTTAATCAAACATTAGAAGAGCTACATCACTCGATTGTATCTACCAGTAAACACTCTGAATCAATGAATGTTGAGTTTAATATTTTAAACAAAAGCATTGAAAGTAAAATTAAAAATCTCAATGAGCAAACTCAACAGGCCACCTCAATCTCATCGTTAAAAGAGCTTGTTGATAACGAATTAAAATCTTTGAGTGAAGACTTCATCGCCAAAGAAAAATTAGAACAAGAAGACCGTCAAATGCTTGTTTCTAGTTTTGATAGCATTACAAAACGAATTGTTACCCTAGAAAGCAAGTTAACAACGTATAAAAAACGCTTAAACGAACAACGTTTTAAAAGCTTACTTGATGGGCTTACAAAATTACCTAATCGCGCTGCCTTTGACGAGCGCTACAATCATGAAATGCACCTATTTAATGTGCAACCATCAGATGTTACCCTTGCGGTGATTGATGTAGACCATTTTAAATCAATAAATGACCGATTTGGCCACACAGCGGGTGATATTACATTACAGGTTATTTCTAAAGCACTGCAAAAGTCGGTAAGAAAATCTGATTTTATAGCCCGTTACGGCGGTGAAGAATTTGTATTATTAATGCCGGGTGTATCGCTAGAAAACGCCGCACTTCCGCTTGATAAGGTTAGAAAGGTTATTAAAAATATTCCTTTTAAATTTAGAGAAAAACAAATAGAGATCACTATTTCTGTTGGTGCGACTCAATTTAAAAAAGGCGATACCCCGCTCAAAGCATTTGATAGAGCAGATGACGCCCTTTACGAAGCAAAAAATTCTGGTCGGGATCGCCTTTGTACTAGTAAGTAATAAATGTTGTTTATTTATTACCACGCAGTTTACTATTTTAGCCTCAAGGAGAACGCCGATGTTAATACAGTTAAACCCTACTGGGGTTTTAGATTTACTGTCGCAATTAGAAGTTGATTTATTAGAGAAATCTTCCGCTAGCGAGCGTTATAAGTTATTTAGAAACTGTGCGCTTGCAGTTCTTAATGTAGGTAGCCATACCGATTCAAGCAACGAAATTTATGACAAATATCAAGACTTCGACATTCGATTAGTTAGCCGTGAACGTGGTATTAAAATTGAACTTGAAAACCCACCCGAAACAGCTTTTGTTGATGGCGAAATAATTACAGGTATTCACGAACATATTTTTTCGGTTATTCGTGACATTTTATTTATTTGCCAAAAATATGAAAAGGATCTTAAAGAGCAAAAAGCTATCACACATATGGTTTTTGATATGCTTAGAAATGCAGGCGCTTTGAGAGTAAATAGCGAGCCAAGCATGATAGTTTGTTGGGGCGGCCACTCAATTAACGAAATTGAATACAAATACACTAAGCAAGTTGGCTATGAACTTGGCCTACGTGGTTTAAATATTTGTACAGGTTGCGGCCCTGGTGCCATGAAAGGCCCAATGAAAGGTGCAACTATTGGTCATGCTAAACAGCGAAATACCGATAATCGTTATTTAGGGTTAACCGAGCCAAGCATTATTGCTGCTGAGCCACCAAACCCGATCGTAAATGAACTTGTTATTTTACCTGACATTGAAAAACGCTTAGAAGCATTTATAAGAACAGCCCACGCAATTATTATTTTCCCTGGTGGTGCAGGTACAGCAGAAGAATTACTATATCTTTTAGGGATTTTACTTCACCCAGATAACGCTAAGCAGTGTTTACCTGTAATTTTAACAGGGCCAAAAGAAAGTGAAGCGTATTTTAATGAGCTTTGCCAATTTATTGAAATGACTTTAGGCACGCAAGCACTCGATAAATTTGAAGTGATCATAGATAACCCTGAACTCGTTGGCCAAAAGCTAAAGTCTGCCATGGCAAGTGTACGAAATTATCGTAAAAGTGAAGGTGATGCTTACTACTTTAATTGGACACTTAAAATTGATAACGATTTTCAGCAACCGTTTGCCCCTACTCACGAAAATATGGCAAACCTCGACTTACATCTTGAACAACCCAAGCAACAATTAGCGGCTAATTTACGCCGTGCGTTTTCAGGTATAGTTGCCGGTAATGTAAAAGATGAAGGTATAAAAGCCATTAAACAAAATGGGCCTTATATTTTAAGTGGCGAGCCGGCCTTAATGACCGATATGGATAAACTACTACAAGCATTTGTTGACCAAGGTAGAATGAAACTCCCTGGTAGTAAATATATTCCGTGTTACAAAATAAAAGCATGAGTTATATAGTTTGAAACCCCAATTACTTCTTATTGATGCGCTTAATTTAATTAGGCGCATTTACGCTGTTGATGCTAATCAAAAACACCACAGTGATGCACAAATGATTGAAATATGCTGCTCACGTGTTGCCCACGCATGTAAAAAACTACTTAAAAGTAGTAATGCAACACATGCTATTGCGGTCTTTGATGGAGATAGAAGCTGGCGATACCATTTTTACAAAGATTACAAACATTCACGCGCACCAATGCCGCAAATGTTAAAAGACGCATTAGTAGATTTTAAAACGGCAATAGAACAAACAGGCATTGTTGTATTTGAACCCGTTAACGATGAAGCTGACGATATAATAGCAACGCTTGCTTACAAGGCCTCCAGTAATCAAATAAGTAACATTGTAGTATCAACGGATAAAGGGTTTTTACCACATATTGGCTCTTACATTACCGTTTACGATTACTTTAAAAAGTTATACCTTGACGAGACAAGTATAAAAGATCGTTTTGGAGTAGAGAAAAACAAGCTGGTTGATTTTTGGGCTCTAGCAGGCGATAAAACCAATGATATACCTGGCGTTAAAGGTATTGGCACAAAGTCTGCGCAGCAATTAGTAAATAACTATAGCTCTATTGAGCAAGCGCTAGAGGATGACTCTTTAACCCCTAGTATTAAAAATAAGCTTGCCGCTAATATGGATATGTATGTTATTTCAAAACACTTGGTTAGTTTGCGTACCGATATAAATTTAGGCTTTAGTTTAAAGCAGTTAAGACTAAGTTAATCGCAAGTTTATAGCCTGCGTTACCATCAATACGTATACTATTATTAGTTACAGCAGCCAGAGTTAAGCATGTTGAAAAAGTTTATTAGATATTTAATTTTAGGTTTAGGGCTATATGCGCTAATAGCAGCATCTGTGATCATGTTTTATAAAGACGATCCGCAAGCTATGATCTGGCAAGACCGCGAAGCATTTAATAAACGATTTATAGAAAAATTATCTCTTGAGCAACCCACTACTTTAAATAGTGTGCTTGATTACTTAGGCAGCCCCGATTTAACGTATGCTAAACGCGATGGAGAACAAGTTTTTCAAATTGTTTTTTATCGTACACAACATAAAACATCTGACGGTATTACAACAATGGATGAATGTACTGGATTACTTTTTAAAAATGGACAGCTTTTTTTATGGGGTCCCAGCGCTTATAACAAATACCAAGAACAAAATTAGGTGCAGGTTTAATGGAAGAAACCGTATCAACCACCTTAGAGCAGCTACTTAGTAATACGCAGTTATTTTTAGGTACTTATAGTAATAAAAAAAAGTGGACAGCCATATACCCTATGGCAAATAAACTCGCCGAACAATATAGAACACTCTATGCTGAACAACCCCATGCTCTTCAAGCACGGCTTACGCTTTACAATCCAAATTATTCATACGCTACAAACCTCGTTATTGCACAGTGCGTTGTCACTGCAGCTCTGTGTAAATCTCAAAGCTACGACTCAAAGCTAAGCGAGCTATATATTAGCACCGCGCTTATTGAGCATTTATGTGTTGGTGCTCAGTTAAATAAATTAGGCAATCAAGATGAGTTTACCGATACAGATAAACATATTTGGAAGATGCGTCATAAACTAGCTGCAAAGATTATGCTTACGGCTGGAGAGCCAGCCCAGCACGTTGCGCAATTGCTAGCTAAGCTAAATAAATACAAGCAAGCATTGGTGAGTACCCCAAAAATTATGCTTTACGACGGCGGTATTACACTACTTGCCATCGCAAATATCATTGCAATGAACATTAGCAATAACTCGCAAAATAAGCATATGAGCATATATAAAGCTTTAAGTGATTTATATATTCGGACTCCAAACTTGTTTGCCCTAGAACTAATTAAATCACTAGTTTCTCATTTGGGTCCGTTATTACCAGGTAGCCGAGTAAACTATGCTGACCAATCAATGATTTATTTAGCGACAGATCCCCAAGGGAAGCATGTATTAATAAGCACTGAAAATCCTAAAAAACTCGTGTGGTACAAAGTTAAAGCATCCTTTAGCGACAACGCAAAACAATGGAGCTGCGTTAATAAAAGCATTAGCTTTACGGTATTTAATAGCGAGCATATTAAAACAAAAAGTCCCTCGTTTGAAAATAAAGCACAAGAGCTGCTTAATTTAATTAGCCACATTAAATTACAACATGAATACAGTTATAAAGGGTTAAGCCAACTAATGGCAGCCCACCCACTCGTGGTCGCAAATTTATGTGAAGCAGTAAAGCCTTATAATAAAGAGTATCAAGCCGCAAAAGATTTAAAGCACAGTCTGTCAATGGTCGGCTATTATAACGCGCCAGCTATAATACAACGTGTTGTATTTGAGCAGCTTGTAAATGTTACCCCCCACCCTTTGCATGCCTATATTGTTAATAGATTAAATGCACTGGTAAAAATAATGGCTTTGCTTGTAAGTAAAAATAAACACGATCAGTTTGAGCATATAACATTGCCCTTATATGCTTATACACATTTTTTACTAACACAGTGCAGTAAATTACTTTCTCGTAAAACATTAATAGACAGCACCCCTAATAAAATATTGAGCGCGCCCATTTGCTCATTTTTTGGCGTAAAAGAAGTTAATTCTGATGCACTAACTCAGCAATTAACTCATTTATTAAGTGATAACCCATGGACAATGGCATTATTAGAAGCAGAGCAAACACCTAAAAAACATTTAACTAACTCTCATAAGCTATGGGTGTCGCTCAAGATACTTGCACAGATCGTATTTAAACCAGACCTTGAAATGAGTGCTTGGCAAAAGCAAACATTAAACGAGCAACTAAAAATACAAAAGTGGCATGACGAAACAGATTTCAATCAACATTTAGCTGCTTTGGGTATATTCAATAGTATTTAACCTAAATTGCGAATAATAAATCTAATTTAAGTTGACTAAAGGTTATTTAATATTTCTATACCCACTATAAATTTCATTTATACCCGGTATTTACTGTATAAACTAGCAAAATGGGTGATAAATTGGTATAAATGCGCCCTTAAATTTTCAAGCACGTTCACATAAATGACCTAACAAGCAGTTACTCTCTCAGAGTAATAATTTATGTGCAAATCAAACTCTTTAAAGGAAAAGTCAATGGCCAAACAAACCATCACAGTGATCAAAGGCGACGGCATCGGTCCGAGCATTATCGACTCAGCACTTGAAATATTAAAAGCCGCAGGTTGCGACTTTGATTATGAATTTGTTGATGCAGGCCTTGCAGCACTTGAAAAAACAGGTGAGCTACTTCCACAGGAAACAATTGATACAATAGCTAAAAATAAAATCACTTTAAAAGGCCCATTAACTACGCCTGTAGGTGAAGGTTTTACGTCTATTAACGTTACACTGCGTAAGCAATTTGGTTTATACGCAAATGTTCGCCCTGTGAAATCGTTTGTTGGTACTAAAGCACGTTACGACGATATTGATATCATCACTATTCGTGAAAACACGCAAGGTATGTACTCAGGCGCAGGCCAAGTGGTTAGTGAAGATGGCAACGAAGCTGAAGCAAAATCAGTGATCACACGTGAAGGCGCAGAAAAAATTGTAACGTTTGCTTACGAGCTTGCAATACGTGAAGGCCGTAAAAAAGTAACAGCGGTACATAAAGCTAACATATTAAAATCAACATCAGGCTTATTTTTAAAAGTAGCCCGTGAAGTAGCTGAGCGTTACCCACAAATTGAGTCAACAGAAATGATTGTTGATGCAACATGTATGAAACTTGTAATGACACCAGAAGAGTTTGACGTAATTGTAACGACTAACTTATTTGGTGATATTTTATCAGACTTATGTGCAGGTTTAGTGGGTGGTTTAGGTATGGCTCCAGGCGCTAACATTGGTGAAGATGCCGCTATTTTTGAAGCTGTACACGGTAGTGCGCCAGATATCGCAGGTAAAAACTTAGCTAATCCTACATCAGTAATCTTAGCGTCTATTCAAATGCTTGAGCATTTAGACATGGGCGACACTGCAGAGCGAATTCGTAGCGCTGTAGCTGATGTGATTAAATCAGGTGATCGTACAACACGTGATTTGGGCGGCAGCCACGGTACTACAGACTTCACTCAATCAGTGATTGATCGTCTTTAAAAAGTAGCCGCTTAATATCGGCTTCTATTTGAACGTTAAAAAGCCAGCTATGCTGGCTTTTTTGCTTTTACGGGCGAAGAAATAGTTTTATACCAATTCGCTTAATTAATTGATCTATTTTGAGGTAGGAAAAACGTGTTGATAGCGAGGCAAAAAAATCGCTACTTGCTCTACCTTCTGCATCCATGCAGTCATTAATGAGAATTTTTTAACACAGGTAGCGACACGTTTAGCCTTGTGGAATGATTAAGTATTTTTGCCCATTGGTATTACTCTCAGGGTACTAAAGGCTAATAAAATAAGTAAGCCTACTAGTGTTCCACCACTTGAGCCTGAACTACTTTGCTCTATGTTTACGCCTACAGTTAAGCTTTCAGTAATAACTTCGCCCGTATGAGCATCAGTCGCTTTAAGTGTCACAGTATAACTCCCTTCATTTTGATAAACATAACTTGGGTTTTGTATGTTAGAAGTACTTCCATCACCAAAATTCCAGTTGTATGTGTAGTTACCAAAACCACCGCTTATATCACTATTAAACTGAACATTTAAATTATTAGAAGTAAAACCACTTTCAATGCTCATAGGCACTGTTGTAGAAATATCTAGCGTTTTTTCAGTTTGATTTCCTTGACTGTCTGTTACGGTCAGTTCAACTTGGTAATTACCTGAATATAAATAACTATGTGTAATACTCTGCGTCGCTAAGCTGTTATTATCACCTAAGCTCCACTGATAAGTAAAAGGTGAAACGCCACCCGTAATATTAGCTTGGGCTGTCAATACCCCTTGGTTAATATCATAATCAACCTCGTTAATTGCTAATGGCTTAGTAATATTTACTTCAGCGGTAAATACTTGCTCAGCATTATCGTTGCTAACAATAAACTCAACATTATAAGTGCCAAAATCATCATACTCATGAGAAGGTGCAAGCTCAGTGCTTGTTGAGCCATCATCAAAACGCCACATAAACTTATCGGTTGGTATTAAAGTTAATCCTTCAATATCAAATTGCACATTAAGATCATTAATACTAAATTTAATCCCATTTGCAGAACTATAACTTAGCTCAACACTAACGCTTTCGTTATTAGTTGATTGATTTAATAAAGTAAACCCAAAACCTAATTGTGGTAATTCAACACCAGATTCAGTTTGTTGTGAAAAACTATAATCTGTTTTATCACTAAACTCACTAATGGCTGATAAATCGTTGTCGCCTAACCCTGCACGCTGGTCATATAAACTAAATGCAGCATCGCGTATTTGTATTGCCGTATTGGCAGTTGTTTGCGTAGTGCCTGTTTTAATTGCTCGCTGGTCTGCGTCAACAACTAACGCAAAGCCAGTTCCTGGGTGCTCGGTGGTATTATTATCTGATTGTGATTCGTCGGCGTACCACAAAAGTACTCCCGGGGAATATTGCTCACTTTGCAATCCGCTATCGATACCTAGATAAGATCTTAATTGTAAATAGTAATGCGATGGTGCGGCGTATATGTAACTACCTATTCTTTCAAAGTTTGTTAGTTGAGCAGATGTTTGCACTTCTGCGTTGTTTTGCCAAATTAACGTTTCGTTTTGCCTAACCTTCATATCATCAACAACAAAACCATAGTAATGGGTATTTGCATCAGTTATGTATTCAATACTAAACTCTACTGTTTGCCCTGCATAAGAGGTTAAATCAAACTCATGCGTTAAATAGCCGTTAGGTTGTTTAGCATCACTATTTAAAAAAGAATCACCGGTAATGTAAGGCCCAATATCGCCATAATATGGGTTAATAGCTTGGGTGTAATTGCCACTAATTGGCGTACCATTCACTTTTATTTGCACTAAATCGTAATCACGTTCAATGCTGTAATAGGCATTAAAACTTAGCATTAGTGCATCATTGCTCGGTGGCAGTTCTATCGTATTTATAAAACTATTACGCAGGTTATCACCTGTATTTGAATAATATTGAAACTCCCCTTCTACCGGTGTTTTAAACTTTTCTAGACGCTTAGGTAAAACAACTTTTAATTGGCTTTGTGATTGTGAAGTACTTGAGGTATCAACAAGTATTTGCTCAGAATTTGCGTTAACTTCTGTCATTTCAAGCTCTAGCTGATTGACCCAATTTCCCTGATAGCGCGTTTGTAAGTATTCAAGCGCATAAGGACTAAACATCACAGGCTCTGAGCCCCTTAAAGCCCCCGACCAACTACCAGTAGACATAACAGACCAAGATGCAACCGGCTCACCCACAGTATTAGATTGTAAATCGTATTCATCAAGCAACCCTAAATCGTGGCCAAACTCGTGCACAACTACACCAATTCCAGCATCAATTGGGTTAATTGTATAGCCAAAAAGCTTAACAGAACTTCCCGTTACTTCACTAGGTTGGCTGTTTTCATCAAATACATAGTAACGATGAGACCAAATCGCATCGGTAGCTAAGTAACCTCCTCCAGCTTCTTCACCAATACTTGAATGAAAAATCATCACATGGTCTATTATTCCGTTGGGTTCGTTAATAATACCGTCACCGTCAATATCGTCTAAATCAGTAAGGTCGTAATCACTTAAATTGATATTATATTGTGCTACAGCTTTTTCTACTGCTTCTTTAACTAAAGATGGCGCATTAATATCTCGGGTATTCCCTTGTCTTTCTCCATATACTTTGGCGTTACTATCAGCGGTTACCCAGCCATAAACATCACCGCTAAAATTTAAGCTTGCACCCGACGCGTCTGAATAATAGCTTTTTGCGGTTAATAGGCTTTGATCATCTGGACCTAAATAACTTTCGCTATTAAATAACATCTGTTGATAATGTTCTTTAGAGTAATCAGCGTAAAACATATCGGTATCTTGGGCTGTTAACTTATTATCGTCATGTTTCAAATCAGGAAAGTCTATTAATATAGTCAGTATTTTAACTTGATTTACAGTCTGATCGGGAATCAAAGCAGTAGAAAAACTTACTTGAGATTTTACTGAAACCGTTGAATTATGAATTTTAGAATTAAATTGCCTAAAACCATTTTTAATTAAATGTTGGTTATTAGCACTCATATCCATGTATTGATCATATGATGACTCAAGATCACTCGGCGCAATGTTATCTCTTTTATTAAGCCAATATAAAATACGTTCCTTGTTAGTAATACCCACATCATGTGGAGATGCTTTATCAGCAATTGCTAAAGGACTTATTAATGTAGATAAAAGCGAAATTATAGTCACTTTTTTCACTGTAGATTCCTCAATCATTTTTATGAATTCATCATACCTAAAATTTACTATTTAGGCAGTTTCTAAAACATATAATTAACACAATTAAACTTAGCTAAATTTAATTGTTATGCTTACCTTTATAACAGTAAAAAATGCATAATATTTACTGAGTACTCAGATAAAAACACCACATTTTGCAATTTCAAGTTGAAAAATAATTTAAAATGAAATTTCAATGCAAAAAAGCCATTTCAAGGTTGACATAGAGCCTTAAAACCCTTAAAAATAACCTTATACAGAATATTTAATTTAAAAGCAGTGTTTTGCTAAATAGAGTAAAAACTATGAACACACAAATTAACCTTTTAGTCGTACTCGTACTGGTCTTAGTTATAAGCCCAGCGGGGATGTATTAAAAGGTGATACTGCTTTTTAAAAACCCTCGCACTACGCGGGGGTTTTTTTATGCACAAAAAAGCGCACAGAGGAATGAGGATGAGCAAACAAGAGTATAATGGCTCTGAACTAGTAGTTCAGGCATTGAAAGACTTAAAGGTTAAATACATATTTGGCTACCCCGGTGGTTCGGTTTTAGACTTATATGATGCACTTTTTCAGCAAGATGATATTGAGCATATTTTAGTACGCCATGAACAAGCAGCAACGCACATGGCTGATGGCTATGCCCGTGCCACCGGTGAAGTAGGTGTTGTACTTGCAACCTCTGGCCCTGGCGCTACAAACTGTATTACAGGAATTGCTACAGCTTATATGGATTCAATCCCTATGGTTGTTTTATCAGGCCAAGTACCGACTAATTTAATTGGTGATGATGCCTTTCAAGAAACCGACATTGTTGGTTGTTCGCGCCCTGTGGTTAAACACAGCTTTAACTGTCGAAGTGCTAAAGAGATCCCAGCGATCCTTGCAAAAGCGTTTTATATTGCAAGTACTGGTCGCCCAGGCCCTGTAGTGGTTGAGCTACCAAAAGATATGCTCAACCCAGCGATTAAGTTTGAGTACGAATTTCCTAAAACTACCGAGCTTAGAACCTATAGCCCAAATACAAAAGGTCATTCAAAACAAATACGCAAAGCAGTAACTGCTATTCTTGAAGCAAAAAAATTAGTGATTTATTCTGGCGGCGGAATTGTACTTTCTAATACCTCAGAGCAATTAACTCACTTAGTTGAATCATTAAATGCTCCTATTACAAATACTTTAATGGGCCTTGGTGGTATTTCAGGTGTACACCCTAATTTTGTAGGCATGCTTGGAATGCATGGTACGCTTGAAGCAAATAAAGCAATGGCCAACGCTGATGTAATTTTAGCCTTAGGCGCACGTTTTGATGATCGTGTTACAAATAACGTTAACAAGTTTTGCCCTAACGCAACCATCGTGCATGTTGATGTAGATCCGACCTCAATTTCTAAAACTATTAAAGCTCATATTCCAGTTGTAGGGTGTTTAGCAACGGTTATAGAACAACTACAAACTGCTATTGATAAAAGCCCAATACAAATTGATAGAAGCGCCCAAGAAGATTGGTGGCGACAAATTATTAGCTGGCGTGAACAAAAATGCCTTAATTACAACGCCGATGGCGATAAAATTAAGCCCCAAGCTGTTATTGAAGCAGTGTACAAAGCAACAAATGGCGATGCATATGTAAGCTCAGACGTAGGTCAGCATCAAATGTTTGCCGCTCAATATTACCCGTTTAAAAACCCTCGCCAGTGGATCAACTCTGGAGGCCTAGGCACTATGGGCTTTGGTTTACCTGCTGCAATGGGCGTTAAACTTGCGTTCCCAGATAAAGAGTCTGTATGTGTAACGGGCGATGGTTCTATTCAAATGAACATCCAAGAGCTATCAACGTGTTTGCAATATAACTTAGCTGTTAAAGTTGTATCATTAAATAACCGCTCTTTAGGTATGGTACGCCAATGGCAAGACATGATTTACGGCGGTCGCCATTCATCGTCTTACATGGACTCTTTACCTGACTTTGTAAAACTTGTAGAAAGTTACGGTCACGTTGGTATAAAGGTAGACACGCTCGATGAACTACAACCAGCGATAGACAGAGCTATGAGTATAAATGACCGTTTAGTATTTTTAGATATAAACGTTGATGAAAAAGAACATGTATACCCAATGCAAATTAAGTTAGGCGGCATTGATGAGATGTGGTTACGTAAAGGAGTAAAAGCATAATGCGTCGTATTTTATCTATATTATTAGAAAACGAACCTGGTGCACTATCGCGTATCGTTGGGCTTTTTTCACAACGTGCTTATAACATTGATAGCCTTACGGTGGGTACTACTGACGATCAATCACTATCGCGTATCACTATTACAACTATGGGTGATGACAGAATTGTTGAGCAAATTACGAAACAAGTAAATAAGCTTGTTGATGTACTTAAAATCATCGACTTAACAGAAATGAGCCATATTGAGCGTGAGTTATTACTTGTTAAGGTATTTGCCCAAGACGAAACCACACGCGCTGCCGTAACACGTGTGGTTGATGTGTTCCAAGGCGCTATTTTAGATATGGGCCGACAAAGTTACAGCCTACAACTTGTAAGCAGTACAGACAAAATAGAATCGTTTTTAGACACACTGCGTCATGAAACAGACATTATTGAAGTTGTACGCTCAGGTGCCGTTGGTATCGGACGAGGCGACAAAGCTTTAAAAGCGTAACTTTAAATACGTTACAGCCCATTTTTAGTGAGTTTTAAGCAAAATCCCTGCTAAGTAATTAGTAGGGATTTTTTATGGTCTGTACCTATAAAAAATCATACTGATTCGTTTAATTAAGAGCAATTTTGGGCAATAAACCGTATAAGCAAGAGGCAAAAAAGTTGTTGTTTAGTTATTAACACTAATTGCTTTTGCATTGCTCTACGGCCTGCATTAATACAGTCGTATATTAGAAATTTTTAACGCATTAACGTCAATTTAATTGAGTATTATTGCGGATTAGTAGTTGACCCGCTTTGGTGGCAACTTTTATACAGGCAAAAAAAAAGAGCTTAATAGCTCTTTTTTAAAAAATTCTGTAAATCGCCAATTAAGGGTTTACTTGGTCTTTAAGACCTTTACCTGCTTTAAAGCTTGGGATAGTTGCCGCTGCGATTTGGATCTCAGCACCCGTTTGTGGGTTACGGCCAGTGCGTGCTGCACGTTCTTTAACTGAGAAAGTACCAAAACCAACTAATGCAACTGAATTACCTTCTTTTAAAGAAGAAGTTACAGCGCCAGTAAACGCGTCAAGTGCACGTGTAGCAGCAGCTTTAGAGATTTCTGCATCAGTAGCGATTTTTTCAACTAATTGAGCTTTATTCATTGTTAGATTCCTATTCGTTATTATTTTGCCTTCGCAAAACCTATCTTTATGCATTTTTAAAGAGTTAGCAACAGCAAATTGCGTTTTTTGCTTAAATTCTTAAAAAATGCGTAAAATTTAAATAATTCTCGGTAAAATACAGCGTGTTGGGTTAACAAAGACTTAATTTGAGTACAATTTTGGTGCAAGTTAAACAACGACGTAAATCAACTATATTTTTTCGATAACTAAGGTCACTTCCCCGACCTCGACACCAAACTTAACAATAGATGTGCGGTTTATCAAGCGCGATTGTGTAACCAGGTACATCCAATCGTCAAAGTTTACATTTAATGTTGAGCCATCGTAAGGTAGCTCTACATTGTAGTTCCAGTGAAACACACTGCCCATACTTTTTCCTTTAGCTACACCTGTAACATCTGCGGCTGTGCCCGTTAATGTATTATCATCGTTAAGTGTTACTTTCCAAACACGCCTTTGCGCTTCACCATCGTCGTATACAAAATCTTCTTCAATAACGCCTTGTGAGCCATTCCAGCTTGCATTCATATCAACAACAAGCTTTCGGGTTAATTCACCTTTAAAGTCTTGTACAACGCCATATGCTTTTAATTCACCACTAAAAAACTCTTTGAAGTTAAACTCAGGTGAACTGTTTTTATAATGTTCAACACTCGGCGCTGAGCAGCTAATTAAAAATACGGCAAAAATACACACCATAAGTGGCTTTATCTTTAATAAGCTCATGAGTTAGTTTCCCAGTAGTTGTTGTCGAAGCGCAGGCTCAGACGTATTTTTATCAAGCCATATTGCCAAAAAATCATTAGCAAATTGAACATCATCTATTTGGCCCACTTTTTCATCATTATAATAAAATGTACTTTTACCATTTACGTCTGTTTCTAGCATTAAGGAGTCGCCTTTGCTTATATTTGGCCAAATATTAAGTAATTTATCAGCATACTTTTGAGATAAGTCAGGTTTGTTTAAGTGCTCCCACTGCTCTTTAGTTGCTTTAACAATGTCTTTTGCCTCAAAGTCACGCAAGTATTTAAGCTTAAATTTTATCGGGTTTTCACCGCTTTTATATTTACCAGAGGGTGTAAACAATGTGGCATCGTAAACGTCCCAAAATAAATACTCCATTCTGGCTTCGCCTACTTTTGTAAAGTCATCATTTGCATAGGCATTATAGGAGATGAGTAAAAAGCAAAAACTAATCAATAAATTTATTTTCAAAATCGTTCCTTAACTTTATAAAGTACTTAATATACGCGCTACAGAACAAGTTTGATCAAATCACAAGCAGGCTGAGGCATGCTAAAGAGATTTTGTGTTCAGCACCGCTTTTATTTTTGAGTTTATAAACAATATTAAAGTAAACATACTTGACCATATTAAGCCGTATATCAGCCAAAATTGTATCAGGGGAAATTGTAAGTTTAGTACACCAAAGCGTGCGCCGGCCCAGTAGCTTGCAGGTGCAAAGGCCAAACATACTAAAAATGCTTGCCAAAACTTAAGTGACGTCAAAAAAGACATTGAGCTGTTAATACATAGCACTAAAGAGGCCCATAAAAATACAAGCCAAAGAGGAAATGGGTAAGAATGAAACTCAAGCAATCCAATTTTTACAGCAATATACTCGCCTAGTAACCCTAGCGGAAGTGCTTTAAAAATTAAAATAGCATCGTGTTTTTTTTGCTTTGATAAATAAAACATCAGAGCAATTACTAAAGGCGTTACATAAATAGATTGCCCTTCAAGCAGTAATGATAAAAACCATACTGCTTGAAACAAGACAAAATTAATAACCGAGTGCAATTTCATCGTTATCGCTAGTAAAACGCGGTTTACGAGCCATTAAGTGAACCGTACTAGTGGCACGAGTTCTAAATGCCCCTTCACAGTAAGCAAAATAAAATAACCATAGTCTGTAAAAGCGTTCGTCAAATTTAGTTCTGTCTAACTCTGGCCAGCTTTGAATAAAACGCTCGCGCCAATCCGCTAATGTTCGCGCGTAGTGAGCACCAATATCATTCACAGTATGAATAACCATGTTTGTGTTATTTTTAATTTGTTCACTCATTTCGTTGAGCGATGGCAAACACCCACCAGGAAATATATATTGCTGAATAAAATCGGAATTTTTTAAATAATGTTTATAACGCTGATCGCTTATTGTTATTGCTTGAATAAGCATAGCGCCATTTTCTTTGAGTAAATCACCGCACTTGGTAAAAAAGCTTGGTAAATACTCATGGCCGACAGCTTCTATCATTTCAATCGAAACAAGCTTGTCGTACTGCCCTTCTAATAAACGATAATCAAGCTTTAATAACGTTATTTTTCTTTCAAGACCAAGGGCTTTAACCTTATTAGCAACGTAATCGTACTGCTCGTCAGAAATAGTTGTAGTTGTTACGTGGCAATCATAGTGGGTGGCTGCATAAATAGCGAAAGCACCCCAACCTGTACCAATTTCAATCACCGAGTCGCCTTGTTGTAACTCTACCTGCTCACAAATACGTTTAAGCTTATATTGCTGCGCCTCCTCAAGCGTTGCATCTTTACTAGGGTAAACGGCGCTTGAATACAACATTTCATCAGATAAAAAAGATTCATACAAATCATTACCTAAATCATAGTGAGCAACAATATTCTTTTTTGAACCAGACTCTGAATTTTTATTTTTAAAATGGTTAATTCTATGGGCAATATTACTAAAAAAAGAGAATTTCTTTTCAAAATTGTCTAATTGATCTTGGTTAATTGCAAAAATTTCGATAAGGCGCGTCAAGTTGTCGCAAGACCACTGGCCTAAAATATAAGATTCACCAGCGCCAACACTACCTGATAATGCAAATGCTTTATACATCGCTTTATCATTTACGCTTATAGTCACCTTTAAGTTTGACGAAGTATCACCAAAAACAGAGCGAGAGCTACCGTCAACTAAAACTACTTGGCCTGTTTCTATAGAAGAAAATGCGCCTATTACTAACTTTTTATAAAAGTTAGTAAACCAACCTGTGTTTTGTGCGCAATTTAAACTCGACACTTTTTCCATTGAATTACCTATATTATTGTTTTAACTACCAAGGCTTAACACCTAATGGCTTTACGAATGACCTAAAAAAGGCACTCTTTTAACAAACAACTTAAAAGCTTGAACATAAATACCTTTGAAAACAGACCACGTCATAGCTGGAAAGCGTTTTAGTAATTGACTAACCGCTTCTTTGGTTAGGTCTTGACGTTTTAGCCTAAGAGAAGCATCAAATAACAATGTTTCGTCTTTCTTATTTTCTATGTGTATCAATGTATTGCTAAGTGTATGTCGAATGTTCCAGTGGTAGTCCATATTCAAATCCATAAATGGTGATACGGAAAAAACCTTTTTAAAGTTCACTTTTTTTCCTAAAGGAACTAAATAGTAATGTCTCTCATTCCAAGGTGTATTACTTACTTCTGCTACTAAATACTTAAATTCGTCACTAGTGTGGCCATAAAAATAAAAATTTACTGGGCTGAAATAAATTCCAAAGCAACGCAACTGCCCCAACATATAAATATGCTCAAACTCTTCATTAACACCTAATGATTGCAATTGCATTTGTGCACGCTCAAACACGGTATGTTGCTGCGGATGAGGTACATTTTGTAAGTAGTCTGCCTGTTTAAACCTAAGTGCTTTAAACCCAAATGTACCCAACATAGGATGAATATTATTTAAGTTTAAAGGCTGCTTTAAGTCAACCCACATCATATAAAGCGAGTAGTTAAAGCTATGGTTTTTAACAGCAAATCGGCGATGTCTAACATCTCCTAAGTACACTGCACTAGTCAAACTCAACACCTAACTGCTTTGCTACGTCTACACCGCTTCGTACACCGTCTTCATGAAAGCCGTTATACCAATAAGCACCACAAAAATAACTGTTATTTTGCCCATCAATACTGTGTTTTTGCTTTTGTGCGGCTATGGATGATTGATTAAATACAGGGTGGTGGTAAGTAAACTCACGAAGTATTTTACTTTGTTCAATCCCCTGCAGGTGATTAAGCGTTACACAAAATTGTGTATCACTTGCAATTCCTTGCAAAATATTCATTTGATACGTAACAACTGCGGCTTTGTCTGTGTTGTTATTAAGAAGATAATTCCAGCTTGCCCACGCTGCTTTTCTGTCCGGTAATAAACTCGTATCGGTATGTAAAACCACAGAGTTTTCAGTATAAGCGATGGCACCTAATACGGATTGCTCTTGCGCTGTTGCATCACCCAAAAGGCTAAGTGCTTGGTCTGAATGGCAAGCAAAAATGACTTTATCAAATTCGTCTTTGTCACCATTTGCAAACTCAATAATAGCTTTGTCGTTAGTACGAATCACTGATTCTATATTACTATTTAGTTTTATTTTATCTGCAAACCCCTTAATTAAAGGGTTAATGTACTCACGAGACCCACCAGGAATAACAAAC
This sequence comes from Pseudoalteromonas carrageenovora IAM 12662, assembly GCF_900239935.1. NCBI lineage: Bacteria > Pseudomonadati > Pseudomonadota > Gammaproteobacteria > Alteromonadales > Pseudoalteromonadaceae > Pseudoalteromonas > Pseudoalteromonas carrageenovora. The sequence goes on along the minus strand of NZ_LT965929.1, from coordinate 692,268 downwards.
CACTGCGGACGGTTTGTTATGTCTAAGAGTCCATGATTAAAGAAAAATTTAACAAAAAACTCGACACCAACATTTTCCATTTCTTTAATACTGGTAGACCAAATAGCAGCGCCCATCGGCAAAATATAATGATATTTAAAAAAGTCGTTAAAGCCATGTTCGTTAAGTAACTCACCTAACGAGTGTTCTTGTTTGTAGTCACCTTGCTCGTAAATAGCTTTACACACTTTATTAAACTTAACAATATCGTATAAAAGACGCCAAAATTTAGGTCTAAATATATTTCTTCGCTGAGCAAACAAGCTTGTAAAAGTATGGCCGTTATATTCAAAGCCAGTAGCATCGTTATGCACGCTAAAACTCATTTGAGTAGGCTGTTTATCAATGCCTATACGAGCAAGTAGTTTTTCAAAGTATGGATAAGTTCTATCATTAAAAACAATAAAACCAGTATCAATAGCGTATTTGGCTCCGCTTATAGTTACATCAACTGTTGCAGTGTGCCCGCCTATGTAATCATTTTTTTCAAACACCGTTACATCGTAATGTTTATGAAGTAAATGTGCGGCAGTTAATCCAGATACACCAGATCCAATTATTGCTATTTTTTTCAACGAGTTAATCCTTTTGCGATTTTAAGCCATAGCGGGAGTGGTAATATTCGCAAAGCTTTTAAAATAAGTGTAAAACGATAAGGGAAATGAACTTCTTTGCGGCGCTTACCGATACCTTTAATCATATAATCTGCCGCCTCTTTTGCGGTAACCGCCATTGGCATAGGAAAGTCATTTTTGTTTGTGAGCGGTGTTTTTACAAACCCAGGATGAACTAGCGTTACATCAACGTCACTTAAATCTACGGCTAAGCTCTTAGCTAAATAACTAACGCCTGATTTAGATGCCCCGTAGGCTTCTGAACGAGGAAGCGGCAGATAAGTTACGCTTGAGCTTACTAATACAAGTTGGCCACCTGCATTAATTTTAGGTAGTAAAGCTTCTAGGCAGTAACCCATTGCTAATAAATTAACTGTAATGACACGTTCAAATAAAGCACTATCAAAATTTCGTGCATCATCAACATATTCACAATTGCCTGCGTTTAATATAACGCGGTCATATTGTGTAAAACCAATGGTTGATTGTTTAATATCATCCAGACTTGTGGCATCAAATTGACAAATTTGAATATTTTTATGCTGAGCAAGTTCAGCTAGTTTTTCTCTGTTTCGACCACAAGCAATAACGGTATCGCCCTGCTCAGCGTATTTAATCGCTAGTTGCTCACCAATACCTGAGGTAGCCCCTGTAATTAATGTAATCATATTCAGCCTGCCCTTTTATCTATGTAGTTAATAACAGAGCCTAATAACGGAATGTGTTTGTACAAAAGCTCACCAACATTAAAATAATCTCGATGCTTAATAATCTTATCTTTTTTAAAAATAAGCTTACTGTGCCCTTGTACAGATATTGTTTTACCCGAGGAAAGTTTTGGGTGTGCGTAGTGCATAGTCCAGTAAATAAATGCGTTATTGTCAATGCTAAAAGAATCCGTTATGTCAAATTGGCAGTGTTTAACATTGCTATATAAATTAGCAAAATAAGCACGTAACTCGGCAATACCGTTTATCTGATGCATTGGATCTATAAACTCAATATCATCACTGTAAATTTCACTTAATAGCTCTAAATTGCTGTTATCAAGTTTTTGATAAATATCTACAAATTTATCTACTGGTAGCACGTTATCCATATCACACCTTAAAAGCAGCCAACGCACGCTCACGTGCAGCTTTATGATCTACAATTGCCGGCCAGTAACAGTCCTTCGTTTTACCCATAGAAGCAATATAAGTATGTGGAAAGTGAATTTGTTTATCTGGCACATTTTTAAGCTCTGGCAAATACTTACGTATAAACTTACCTGTTGGATCAAAGCGTTCACTTTGGGTAATAGGGTTAAAAATTCTAAAATACGGCTGAGCGTCACACCCTGTACTGGCAGCCCATTGCCAGCCACCATTATTAGATGCTAAATCACCATCAATTAGATGCTTCATAAAGTACTTTTCGCCTTCACGCCAATCAATAAGCAAATGCTTAGTTAAAAAACTTGCAACAACCATACGTAAACGATTGTGCATCCAACCTGTTTGCTTTAACTGAAGCATAGCAGCGTCTACAAGTGGGTAACCTGTACGACCTTCGCACCATGCATTAAAGTCATCTTCGTTTTTACGCCACTTTACCGCGTTATACTTTTCGTTAAAATTATCTCCACGCGATAACTTAGGAAACTCTGAAATTAAATGTCGGTAAAATTCGCGCCAAACAAGTTCATTTATCCATGTGAAGGTTTTACTTTTTGACGTTGTTAAAATATCAGGATATTGCTGCTGAATATTAATTAATAGTTGCTTTGTACTCACTATACCAAGCGCTAAATAAGGGCTTAAGCCCGAAGTTCCTTTAATACTTGGAATATCACGGTTATCGTCATAGCTTGTTAGTTTGTCAGCAATAAAACCATTCACTATTTTAGAGAGTGTTTCATCATCTACAGGCCATTTTTCAGAGCCATCATCACTTTTAAGAAGTGGTTCAGCTTTTACATCAACTGACGATTTTTCTAAAGGCCACGTTGGTAAATTAAAGTGAATGTCTTGATACTGCTTTAGCCATGCGCGCTTAAACGGAGTAAACACTTTATACATTTCATTGCTTTGGTTTTTAACACTGCCCGCTGGCGCAATTAAATCCCCTTCGTACAGAGTAAATGTAACACCAACATCATCGCATTTAGCTAAAATTGCCTTATCACGATTTACTTCATTTAATTCATATTCAGTGTTAGCAACAATATGTTTAACGTTATTCGACTGGCAAAACTCAATTAACTTCGATTCGCAATCACTAAAGTATGGCGCACTAATTACATGCAGCGTAATACCATAATCAGCTAGTTGCTGTTGTAAGTACTTTACTCGTCGCTTAAGTAAGTCTATTTGAATTGGCGCGGTGTTATGCTGATGCCATTGCTTTTCGCAAACAAAAAAAATGGCGTGTTTAGCGCCATCATTTAGCGCCTGAATCAACGCTTCGTTCGAAAAAAGGCGCAAATCGCGCCTAAACCAAAATAATGTGTTCATTAAATACCGTATCGTAGTTTTAGTTCGTTAGGGTAAGGGTTAAAGAATACTTGTTTTTCAAGGTACTCGTTTGGATGCACTTTTAAGTGGTGTTTAAGTAACGTTAACGGAACATATAACGGCACCAAGCCTTCTCTATATTCATCAATAGCGTCACGTAACTCTTGTTTTTCAACTTTAGATAAATCTTTTTTAAAGTAACCTTGTAAATGCATTAAGGTATTGCAGTTATTTCTACGAGAAGCAGGCTTTTTTAAACCCGTCATTAAACCTAAAATATATTCGTCGGCAAGTGCGTTTACATCATCCCCAACAAAAGTCCCCAGTAAGTTGCCGAGGTCTCTATAAGCTTTGTAGTTATGGGCCATTAGCAAATATTTATACTGAGAATGAAATTGAGTTAATTTGTGAACACTTAGCGGCTCTTTTGCTAGCATTTGCCAGTTTTTATATACGTAAACACGCATTACAAAATTTTCACGAAGGTGCATGTCATTTAAGCGGCCGTTTTCTTCACATGGCAATAACGGATTGTGTTTCATTATTTGCTCTGCAAAAAAACCAACGCCTTCAGATGTGTTTCCTGTACCTGCTTCGTTATAAATTTTTATGCGTTCCATACCGCAGCTTGGGCTTTTGGCACAAAAAACAAAACCGCTTAATGTACTTGCTTGCTCTGTTGCTACTTTTTTACCATATTCGGTTAATTGTGGGCCTACATCCCCAGAGCCATCTGGCCTGCACACTTTAATTGTGTCGCCAACCCTAACCTGCCTAATCGTAGGTCGAGGTATTGGTAAACCTACGGCGACCTCTGGGCAAAAACGCGTGTATTCAACGTGCTTCCCCAGTTCATCCATACAAAAGTTAGATTTTTTATGACCTGTATCAAATCTTACTTTTTCGCCTGCTAAGCATGCGCTTATGCCTATTTTTATTGTGTCTGTTTGCATAAATTCTCTTAATAAATCAAATTACCAATTGGATTTAGTAACTTGCTGAAGCCCTTATTAAAATGTAGCGCACTACTGACCACTGTAAAGCATAAACAACCATCTTTTGTTAGTGGTGTATGTTGGTGGCTACCATCTTGAAAAATAAAGTCACCTGGTACGTAGCTACCTTCTTCGTCACTAAACTCACCATCAAGTAATAAAGTAATTTCAAAACCAGTATGAGTATGCTCCGGAATTTCACCACCAGCATCAATATGTAACAAGCTTGAGCGCAGTGGGCCGTCATCAAGCGATACACGTGAGCGGGCTAATTTACCAACCTGCGTAAACTTACCATGCGATATACGTGTCAGTGCTCGTGGTAACTGGTAATTATGGTTATTTACTTTAATAGCAACTGGTTCTACTTCATATACTTCATCAACGCTTGTATCGGCAGTAATAAAATCGAATAAGCTAGACTCTTGCTCACCTGTAATATCAGCAGGCAGTGGTTCTGCATGCGTACTTTGCTCAAAAGAGTCGCTAAAAACTTGCTCGGCATTGCTCGCCTCGATTTTTGCTACTTTTGCTTGGCACACTGGACACATATCTACATGAATAGATACGGCTAAGCTAAGTGATGCGCTAAGTGATGCACTGCAATATTGTGTCAGTAAGGTTTCACTCGGGTGATGTTTAATCATGCTGATCTCCCATTTCATTACGTAATTTCTGTAAGGCCAAACGTAAACGTGATTTTACCGTGCCTACTGGAATGTTAAGTTGATGTGCAAGTTGCTCTTGCGACATATCTTGAAAATAAACCCCTCTTACAACTTCTCTTTGTGCAAGTGGTAACTTGTCGAGATAACGTTTGATTTGTTTATCTTCAAGGTGATCGGTGTATTCGTGATTTGTATCTTGGGTTTCGTTCAATAACGGCCAAATATCTTCGCTGATATTTTCTTCTTTATTGCTTTTCATTTTACGAAGCATATCAAACGATGCATTACGCATTACCGTGTAAACCCACGTAGTCGCAGCGCCTTTGTCGCTGTGATATAAATGCGCTTTTCGCCATACAGATGTTAGTGTTTCTTGCACAAGTTCCATTGCTTGCGCTTCAACACCAAACTGTTTAATACCAAATCGTTTAATTTTTGGAGCAAAATATTCAAATAAATAAGCAAACGCTTTTTTGTCTCTCGATTGAGCTACATCAATGAGCGCTTGCATGAGTTCTTTGCTTGGCGTTTCTGGCATGGCAGTGTACTTACCTGTATTAGGTTCACAACGTGGTGATTGTTGTTGACTTACCATAATAATATCCCGTTATTGCTTTTGTATTAGTAAATACGCACGCAAGTTTGTTTGGGATCAAATAAAATTAGGCAAATTCGTTATTAATCACAGTATGGAGGAAACTTAGTAAGTTATCAAAGTTAGTTTCGAACGCAAGTTGCTGTTTTTTCTCAATAGATATAGGCAATAGCTCTAACCAGCGGGCTACAACCCACGTTAGTTCGTCAAAGCGAGTTTGCTTATACAATTCACTCAGTTCAGGATTGGTTGAAAATATATTTTGAAGGGTCAATTTAAGCTTTGTATGCTCGCCAATATCAGCGAACGATTGGCTGTACCAATAAGGTGCAGTACAATTTGAAATTAAACCATGGCGAAGCTCTTGCTCATCTTGGTAAACATCATCAATTTGCACGGTTTTGGATGCAATTACATCTATAAGCAACATACCGCTGTCATCTTGGTTAAAGTCTATAATGTCGACTAAGCAACCTTGAGCGCTTATATTAAACGGTGTGTCGTGCTCAAAAGTACACAGTACAAATCCGGTGTCGTTTTCTAGTGCTGTTTTAACCATATTTAAATAGCGAGGCTCAAATATACGCAAACGCGTATAGCCCTGAGGTAGTATAAAAATTGGTAATGGAAAAATCGCACGCTTCATAAAGTCTACTTATTTAAATCACTCTGCCTTTATTTACGTGCGCTTTTGCTAAGTCGATCAGCTTAGTATCAATCGAATTAATTACCTGTAATGTTATTAATTAAAGATTAAACCAACTCCCCATAACTTTAATCATTTGAACCGAGTAATAAGCACTTATCATACTCACTACCGGTGCTAACATTAATGCAAATAATCCTAATTCATTGCTCATCGTCTTAATTCCTTTTAATTAGTTTACTGCGCGTTATTTGCTAATTTTTTTGCTGTAGTACTATCACTAACTTCACTTGGCTGCTTGGTTTCTAATAAGCTATCTAAAATAGCTTGTGCATCAAAACTTAGCGTTTCTTTTAACGAGCTTTCAAGCTCAGATGTTGTTTGCTTTACATAGTTACTAACACTGGTTGATAAAATATCAGTTACATCTAGGTCCACTTCAGCTGCATTAACATGTGCAGAACCTAATACTAATAAACTTGCCATAGCGATTTTAATTGAATTTTTCATAATGGTATTCCTTGTTTGTGTATTGTTTAGACGTAATAACATAATCAAGGGTTGTGCCAATATAAAATAAAAATTAAAGTGTTGTTATTAAACAACTTTATTAAGTAACATTAAAATCAAACAATTCAGCGCTAGTTAATTTAACCACTGTATTTAATTTTTTGACCATATTTTAGTAAATAAATAAAACGCTATTCTCCCTCACTCCGTCATATTAAATACATTTAGCGTGTATAAAAATGTCATATCGACACAATAAAATTCAGGCCAATTTAAATAACTCTAAAAAGTGCAGTATGCCAATTTCATCTCGTCGTAATTTTTTAAAAACAACCGCTGCAAGTGTGTTTACCGTGGCAGTTTCAAGCAGCATTACTGGTTGTACCAACTCATTAATCAATAAACCATTGTCACATACTGAATTTAACCACGGCGTGGCAAGTGGTGATCCATTAAGCAATGCGTTAATAATTTGGACGCGTGCAACTTCATCACAATCAACAGCTTTAGTAACTCTTGCATGGGAAGTAGCACTGGATCCTCAATTTAAAAACATTATCAGAAAGGGGCAAGAGCAAACAGATGCAAGCCGTGACTATACAATAAAAATAGACGTACAAGGGTTGCTTCCAAATACGCAGTACTTTTATCGCTTTATAGGAGCAAATACGACAAGCCCTATCGGTCGTGCTAAAACACTTCCTATAGAGAACGTTGAACAAGTTAAAATGGTTGTTGTGTCATGCTCAAACTATCCGGCAGGATATTTTAATGCATACACTGATGCTGCTACGCAAAAAGATCTAGATGTTGTACTTCACTTAGGTGATTACATTTATGAATACCCAATGGGTGGATACGCAACCGAAAATGCAGAAAAAATTAACCGTAAACTAGCAGATGATAATAGCGGTGAAATAATTACATTGAATGACTATCGAAAGCGATATGCTATTTATAGAACCGATAAAGGATTACAAGCACTACATGCAGCAGCCCCTTTTATAGCAATATGGGATGACCATGAAATCACAAACGACACGTATAAAGCAGGTGCTGAAAACCACAGCCCCGATGAAGGTGATTTTTACAAACGCCGCGCTGCAGCCATACAAGCGTATTATGAATGGCTTCCAATTCGCCCGCCAATGGGCGAACAAAATCCCCATATTTACCGCACGTTCAATTTTGGAAATTTAATAAGCCTACATATGCTAGATACTCGTGTAATAGCACGCGATAAACAACTCCTCTACAGTAATTACCAAAGCGCTGAGACTAAGCAATTAGATATTACTCGCTTCATGAGTGACTTAAATAATCCACAAAGGCAATTACTAGGAAACACTCAGCTAGCCTGGCTTACAAATGCAATAAAAAACTCAAATGCAAAGTGGCAAGTATTAGGGCAGCAAGTACTCATGACAAAAGTGTGGCTACCTATAGAGGTTTTTTCTCAATCTGAGCGTAAAAAAACTGCGCAAATACTTGAAGAGCTAGTTTCAATAAAAAACGCGGTACTGGATAATAAAGCTGTAACACGACAGCAATTAGCACGCATAAATACATTAATGCCTTATAACTTAGACGCGTGGGATGGTTACCCTAGTGAACGCGAAGCACTGTATAAAAGCGTTGCTGCATTAAATAAAAAATTAGTCGTCCTTGCGGGTGATACTCACAATGCATGGCAAGGCACGTTAAAAAATAAAAAGGGTGAAAACGTAGGGGTAGAATTTGCAACGCCAAGCGTGACCTCACCCGGTATGGAGCACTATTTAGCTCTTAACCCGCAGCAAGCCAAACAAATGGCCGATTCACTTTCGTTACTAATTAACGATTTAGATTATTGCGAATTATCGCATCGTGGTTATATGTTACTTACAATTACAAACAATCAAATTACAACCGATTGGCGTTATGTGGATAACATACAATCACCTACTTACAATCTTATTAATCAGCACCAAAGTATTTATAAAGGCTAACTTATATAACAATGCTTTATAAGGTTAAAAGGCAAATACACTGAGTATTTACCTTTTAACTTTTTGTACAAAGCCTAATTAATTACAACTGTAAATCAGTGTCCACGAAGCATCACTTCCTGGCGTCGTATTAGTGTACCAATTAGCAATGTATGCATTGCCTTGATATTGCATTTTATCGTCTGTGTTATTGTGCGTATAAGGACCTGCAGCATAGTCTTTTTTCACCCAATTAGGATATGCGTTTATATCACTGCAGTCTGTAGAGCTCACTATAGCGCATCCGTTCGAATCAACACTTGCTCCTGCAGGTGTATCAGGACATTGATCAACATCATCATATACGCCATCGTTATCGGTATCAGTTTGTGGCTCCTCTACTTCCAATACACAGCCTACATCATTTACCGTTTCGCCGACTGGTGTATTAGGACACTGGTCAATATCATCGCTAACACCATCAGCATCAGTATCAGATACTTCACACCCGATGCTATCGACAATAGTATCCGCAGGTGTATTCTCACATTGGTCAAGGCTATCAATAATACCGTCGCCATCACTATCAAGCTGAATGTTATCATTAGCATCATGCCAACTTTGAATGATTTCTTTTGCTTTAGTACCAGAGGCTGTTAATGAATCCCAATCTCCACCTGGTGTGAACATTGACGCACTTTCACTTTTATCGTTAAGTGCCCACATTGCATGGCTAATGTTGTTAGTTTTTAAAAATGCCATCCAAGCATCTGTTTCATTAATATTAACACCACCATTACCGTCTGCATTTACACTACCCCACTCGGTGGCAAATAAAGCAATGCCGTTATCTAAAGCAACTTGAGCTTTATTACGGTATGACTGGCCATGCGTACCTGCATAAAAATGAAGAGTATAAGCAACATTCGCACGATCGATTGGGTTTTGTGACGCAACATCAACATCCTGAGACCATGTCGGCGTACCAACAACAATTAAATTGTCAGGATCAATTGCGCGTATTTTGTCTATAACGGTTTCTGCGTATGGCTTAATATCGTATTCCCATGATATTTGTAATGGCTCATTATAAATCTCATAAATTACGTTATTATTGTCTCCATACTTAGTGGCTACTTCTTCAAAAAATTTGATTGCAGTAGCTTGATCTTTATGCGCTTCGTGGCTATGGAAATCTATTATAACGTACATATCTTCGGCAATTGCCGCAGTAACAACTTCATCAAGTCGACCCATGTTACCGTTCCAATCTTGATTTATATCACCGCCAGCACCGTGGCCGATTGCTGCACGTATAATAGTTGCACCAAATTCAGACTTAGCTTTAGAAACTGTTTGCGCGGTGTAAAATTTTCCCCCCCCCAGCCTGTATTACTCCAAAACAAACTAGGGCCTGCAAAACTTTTACTTACACCGTCTACCAATACCTGGTTGCCGCTTACCGTTAGCTTTTCAACTTCAGCATTTGCTACTGACGTCATTCCTAGCATTAATGCTAAAGATAGGCTGCTAACTTTAAAGCTTCTTTTAACACGATTATTGGTACAAACATTCATAACACTTTCCTTAAAAATTATTAGCTTTTTTAGGCTAAAACAATACATTTTAGTATCAATTTAGGTACACAAATAATAACTAATACTATTTGAAAGCGAGAATAGCAAACTTTTGTTAACAAAAAAACGCCTATTACAATATAAAAATATTAGATAAATTAAAATTAAAAACCATAAAGTAGTGCATTCGAGTTATTTAGAGGCAACAATAAGGAAGATAAGGGACTTTACAATACATTTACATAAGTGGATTTAATTGAAAAATAATTTACTAAAATAAAAAATGGCTGCTCTTGGCAACCATTCATTAAAAAATCAACCTAAAATAACCATAAAGTTTATTTAATGTGAGCTTTTCTACCTAAGCGATAAGCATCAACAATGCTCAAAGCCCACACAATAACCATTAAGGGTACATACTTATATTGTGCAAGCTTTGCGCACTCATCAGAAGGTTGTTGCGCTGCTTTTAATATACCCACGATTGTCATGGGTATTTTACCCGACACAAGTTCATTAGCAGTACATTGAGCAATCACAAAAATATCTCTAAGCGTCAATATTAATAAAATAGAAAATACACCTGCAAAAATACTCCCTATTAGATGTTTCTTTAACGAAAAGTGCCCCGCTCCAGGGTAAACAACAGCGGTAAGTAAAGCCGCTTTTAAATCTTTTTTCATGTTTGTTTCAGCTCGTAATATGGATTACAGTAGACAACAACATAGTGAATTAATTCTCTTTAAAATCAAGTAAAAGCTTAATTAACTCAAATCGAGAACGCATAAAAACCATATTGAAACTTTCAGCGTACAACTGTACACTCAAATTAAATTTTACAGTGGTAGGATATGTTATGTCGTTAGACGCGCCTTATTCCCGAAAAGAAGAAAAGCTCAATGTATTAAGCCATGCATTGGGTATTGCATTTGCAGTGTTTGTAATGTGGGATTTGTTCACTCAAGCAACCAGTGTTAAAGCATATATAAGCACAGCTGTTTATGGGGCAAGCTTATTTATTTTATTTTTATCATCCACACTTTATCACGCAAGCGTACAGCCTAAACTCCGTGCCTTTTATAAAAAATGTGATCACTGCGCAATTTACGTATTAATAGCGGGTACGTACACCCCCTTTTTATTAATATCGCTAAATGGCGCTTGGTCTTGGGGCACACTTAGCTTTATATGGGCTGTAGCACTTAGCGGCGTTGCTTATAAAATACTGGTTAAAAATGGTAACAAAAAAGTATCGTTAGCTACTTACTTACTCATGGGCTGGTTTGCCCTAGCTATTGTATACCCGCTTTATTTAAATATTGATGTAAATGCACTTTATTGGTTACTCGCCGGTGGTATTTTTTACAGCTTAGGTACTTTATTTTATAGCGCTAAAAGCACCCAATTTAGCCATGCTATTTGGCATTTATTTGTGATTGCTGGGTGTGTGTGCCACTACATTTCAATTACTAATTACGTGTATTAATACATGTAATTAGTAATTTACTGCCACGCACATAAACCGCATTAATTTGGCTACCCTTTTACGTAAAAGCGCGTTGTAGCTTAGTCGATATCACCTGGCCTTAATTAAAAACGCTGTTATTTACGGCTCTGACTATAAGCCTATCATTGTCCCTTACTCGCCTAATTAACTAGCTCAATAAACAGCGTGTAACATTTTCGGTACTCTTATCCATTTTTTACCCATTTCATTCACTTACTCTTCTCCTAGTTTAAAAATAAATTCTTTAAAATAAGTGAGATAGCTTCATATCTTGAATGTAACGCTATGGCATATCTATTGCTCCTTCAATATAAATGGTCAGTAAAACCTTGGCCAAGCAAATACGTTAAAGGAGATACAAAGTGGGCGCATTCCAGGCTGATTCTACAATTGAGTTAAGTGCTACATTAGTAAGTTGCTACTTATACTCAATATTTTACAACCACACTCACTTTTACGTCTATTCCCGCAAAGCAAAGAGGTAGGTAACATGCATTACTGCGTTATCTAACATTAGGCTCTTTGTGATTACATGCAGTTAATCCAACTTAAACTTTACGTTAAAGGAGACGTTGATATGCCAACTAACCAATTTACGATGCAAGACCCTAGAAGCCAATATCAAATGGGACGAACCGAAAAAGACAGTGATCAACCAGACCCAGGCCTAGATGAAATTTTAAAACCCAAAGCAGATCACGGCGAAGATACCTATGTAGGTAGCGACAGATTAAAGGGTCGCAAGGCGTTGATCACTGGGGGCGACTCGGGCATTGGGAGAGCGGTTGCCATTGCATTTGCCAGAGAAGGTGCCGATGTAGTTTTTAATTACTTAGCCAGCGAAGAAGCCGATGCGAAAGTAACACTCGATATATTAAAAGACAGCGGTATAAAAGCATGGGGAATTGCAGGCGATATCTCTGACGAGAGTTTTTGTAACGATCTTGTGGCTCAAAGCGTTGAAAACTTAGGCTCAATCGACATATTAGTGAATAATGCGGGTAAGCAACAGTTTGTTGCCGAGTTAGACGATTTATCTACCGAGCAATTTTGCCAAACATATGCAACAAATGTATTTGCTATGTTTTGGATAACAAAAGCGGCGGTAAAACATATGCCACCGGGCGCTAGTATTATTAATACAACCTCTATCCAATGTTATCAACCCTCTGCTGGGCTTCTTGATTACGCATCGACTAAGGGTGCAATTACAAGCTTTACTAAAAGCTTAGCAAAAATGGTGATTGATAAAGGCATTCGGGTTAATGGGGTTGCTCCTGGGCCAATTTGGACCCCGCTTCAACAAAGTGGCGGCCAACCGGCTAAAAAATTGCCTGAATTTGGTGATAACGTGCCATTAGGTAGACCAGGCCAACCTGCTGAACTAGCACCCACCTATGTATACTTGGCATCGCAAGAGTCAAGTTACATTACCGCTGAAATAATGGGCGTGACAGGTGGGCAGCACCTACCTTAATCATGATGGTTAACTCATATTAGTTAATCTCAGCTTATTGATTTTATAAAATAATAGCGGCGTATATACGCCGCTATTATTACCTAGCTTTTTTTTCAATCACACCTAAATAAAGCCCGCTAAATATTGGCCAGGCTCTGGTTAACAACACCTTAGATACACACTAAAACTTGTGCTTACACAGCAGTATTTATACACGCATAAATTAACTGCTTAAATAACTCAAGCAGATTAAGTGTTATCTTTTTTAGCACGTATACCGCGAATGAACTCTTCTAAATAAGGTGTAAACTCTAACGCGAGTGCTATAAATAGCACAGTTGCCAAGTAAGTTATTGGTAAAGGAGATGCTTTTAATTGCAACGTAAAGTCAGGAGGAAAGCCGCCTGATGTAAATAAAGCGGTAAATTGTCCCCAATGGCGCGCAATAATTAAAACCAAAGCTAATAGGGGTATCATTTCTAAAAAACTATGTATATGTTGCTCTACCGGCCCTACCCTTCGCTTACTTACCGCATAAGTTACATCCCACATTGCTGTAAGCTCATGAAGAAAAAACAACACAATACAAATGGCAATAATTAAACTATTAACTTCAAAAATTAAAACTAAGATTAACGGAATGCCCACTTCGGCAAACATTAATAAATGGATAAATGACTCTTTAGCACCGCTGGTTGTAGAAATATTACTACGTCGATGACAAAACCAATCAGCAATGCCAGCGACAAGCCAAACAGGGATCACAAAGTACATTAAAATAACTAAAGTTGGGTCAGTCATAGTTTTTTTAGTCCTTAATATTTGGTTTTTATAACCCTCATGCTGAAATTAAATATCTACACTTAATCACCTCGATTATTCATCACTAGCGATGTGAAAAAACGTATTTTTAAAATAATTTATCAGTCAAATTTAAGATGGCTTGGGGATTACTTACTTTTTACCTTTTTGCAAATGAGATACCATTTTTAAACGCGCCTTTGAGCCAACATTTGGTATGCTCAAAATCTATTTACAACAAATAAGTATTTCAAGTGTTATGCCAAATCTCGACGCTAAATTGAATTAATGAAGGTATAGGTATGTGTAGAGGTGTTTTTACTTTGCCGTATATATTTTTGTTGTGTAAAAAATAGAAAATATTTCACTTATCATTGTAAGTTTTTCATTTATGAAGCTAGATAAGGAGGTTGTGCTAAAAGTAGAACTAAAAAGCCCAATTTGTTGTAGATTTACGATAGCTAAAAAAAGTAAGCAGCACACTTATAATAAAGCAGCCTTTAAAAGCTCTTTTACGATTATACGTTCACTATTGCCATCTACACTCGCGCATATTAACTTTATTATTCTTAAAACTAACACCTTCTGATAATAGCTTTTGGCGTTGTTCTTGGTATTTATCACTGCCTTCGGGAAATGATATTTTACCTTGGCTGTTTACTACTCTGTGCCACGGTATAATAGAATCATCTGGCATTTGCTTTAAAAGGCGCCCTACTAAGCGTGAATTTTGCGGATAACCGGCAAGCGTTGCTACTTGCCCGTAACTTGCTACAAAACCTGCAGGTATATTTGCAATAATGGTGTAAATGAGGGTTTCTTTATCAATATCAGCGGTCATTAACGTAAGCCTCACTGAGTACTTTAAATTGCTCCCAAATAGAGCGCGCAACGGGGCCATGATGTATTGCATCACGCCTAAATGCACGCACTTCTATACCAAACTCATCTTCTCTGTCGTTTATCTGTATTTGCTGCAACAGCCCGGCTTCTATTTCTGGGGCGCAGTAATCTATATTCATCATTGCCCAACCTGCGCCTTGTAATAAAAACGACTTTAAATTGGTTACATCATCTATTTTCATTAAGGCTGAGCCTTTTGAATACGAAAGCTTGTCGCTGTCTATATTTAAGTCGCTTTCAAACATAGCCAAACAGGGGTAATTTTGTAATTCGTTAAAGGTGATATGTTTTGGAAACGTATTGGCCGCTGCAATTATACCAATATTAAATTTACCTATTGGCAGACTTTCTAGGTGCCCTGTTGCATGAAATAAATCAAACCATGGGCCAATGCCTAACTCTACTTGGCCGCTATTTACTTGCTCTAAAGAAACAAAGCGTTTGCCACTGGTTAAATTAAACTCTGTGCGTTTAAATAGCCTAAAAGTATTACTTATGATCTCGTTATAACTTTGCTTTTGGCAAATTTGCTCATAGCATATTCTAAATTGTGGCTCGTTACCCAAAGCAAGCTCTTTAGCAAGCTGTGCTAGCTCATCATTTGCATGCAATAATTCTTGTGCTTCGCGGTGAAAAACACGGCCTTTTTCAGTTAACTGTAATCGGTACTTGGTTCTATCAAGTAACTCAAAACCTATTTTTGCTTCAAGGTTTTTTATGGCAAGTGTAAGCGCTGGTTGAGTTTTATGTAATTTAAGCGCCGCGCCACTCAAACTTGCACTTTGTACAATGGCATCTAAAATTTGTAATTGATTCAGCTTCATACTGCGCTCAACATGATCATAAATAAAACTTATTATGTTTCTAAAATTTAATGAATTTTATTTTATATGGTTGCAGCGTATCCTGCACTTAATTATTTTGCCCATCATTGCCACGGAGAAGACATGAAACTCTTTCGTCTATGTATACTTACTACGACTTTACTTACCTTAATGGCCTGTTCTGAGCCAGAAAAGCAAGTAAAAGAAGAGCCAATAAGGCCTGTTAAATTATTTAATATTGGACATGATTCGCAAACAAATGTACGCAGTTTTCCTGCTGAAGTGGTTGCAAACCAAGGCTCTTACTTGGCGTTTAGAGTAAATGGTGAGCTTGTTGAGTTTCCGGTTTTAGCAGGTGAGGAAGTTAAAAAAGGTCAGCTACTGGCAAAGCTCGACCCAGAAGACTTTCAACTACAATACGATGATAGAAAAGCCCGCTTTGAGCTTGCTAAGTCGCAACTTGGTCGTATTGAGCAATTACTTGAGAAAAGAATCGCGAGCCAATCAGAATACGATGAAGCATTGGCTAATATGCAGGTAGCTGAATCTGCCTTTAAAATAGCGGAAACAAATTTAGAATACAGCGAATTACGCGCACCATTTGCAGGCACTGTAGCTAAAGTATTTGTTAAAAACTTTGAAAACATTCAAGCCAAGCAAAATATTTTACGTTTAGAAACCCGCGATTTAATGGATGTAGAAATACAAGTTCCTGAAAAAATAATAGCGCGCATTAAAAAAGGCAGCGATTACCACCCTACCGTTGTGTTTGATGGTTTTGCTAACAAAGAATACACCCTTGATTTAAAAGAGTGGGATACACAGGCTGATCCAACTACGCTTACCTACCAAGTTGTTTTTTCGCTGCCAGTACCTAAAGACTTTAATTTACTTGCCGGTATGACTGGGCGTGTATTTATTGATTTATCAAAAGTTACTAGCTCGCAAGTGGCTTACACTATTTTACCAGTTGAGTCAGTTTTTTCAGAAGCTAAAGAAAGCGTGTCGGATAACGCCTATGTGTGGATATATAACCCAGAAACCGGTGTTGTTAATAAACAAGCCGTTAAAGTAGGCCAAGTACACCGCGACGGCATTGAAGTGCTAAGCGGCATTAAAGAAGGCCAAATTGTCGTTTCTGCTGGCGTACACTCATTAGATGAAGGCATGAAAGTACGTCCATGGAATAAAGAGCGAGGCTTATAATTATGAGCTTTGCGCAACTCTCCATAGAGAAAAAAGTAATTAGCTGGATGTTTGCACTACTGCTGTTAATTGGCGGAAGTGTGTCGTACTTTGATTTAGGCCAACTAGAAGACCCTGAGTTTACACTTAAAACAGCCATGGTTATTACCATGTACCCGGGGGCATCGCCACAGCAAGTCGAGGAAGAAGTCACCTTCCCTATTGAAAATGCGATTCAGCAACTCCCATATGTTGATTATGTGACCTCTATTTCATCAAATGGTAAATCTCAAATTTCGGTAGAAATGAAAAGCACCTACCGAAAAGAACAGCTGCGCCAAATTTGGGATGAAATGCGCCGTAAAATTAATGACCTTTCCCCCTCTCTTCCTAGTGGCGTTTACCCAAGCACCATTTTAGATGACTTTGGTGATGTATACGGCGTTATGTATGCGGTTACCGGCGATGGCTACTCATATGATGAACTTAAAGATTACACCGATTACTTAAAGCGTGAACTCGTACTCGTTAAAGGTGTGAGTAAAGTGACCATTGCTGGTGAGCAACAGCCTCAAGTAATGGTTGAAGTGTCTACGCGTAAATTAGCGCAGCTAGGTATTGCCCCAAGCCATATTTTTGGTTTACTGCAATCGCAAAATACAGTCTCTAACGCAGGTAAAATTAGAGTGGGTGATGAGTCTATACGCTTTCACCCAACCGGCGAATTTAAAGATGTTAAAGAGCTCGAAACCCTGCTTATTTCAAAACCCGGTGCTAGCGAGCTTATTTACTTAGGTGATGTAGCCAAAGTATTTAGAGAATACGCAGAAGTACCCAGCAATGTTATTCGCTACAACTCAGAACAAGCGCTTTTAATTGGTGTCTCGTTTATGAATAGCGTGAACGTAGTTGATGTAGGTAAACGTATTGACGAGCACTTAGCAGAGCTTGAATATCAACGCCCACATGGCATTCATGTTGAATCGGTATATAACCAACCTAAAGAAGTAGAAAAATCGGTAGATGGCTTTATTGTAAGCCTTGTAGAAGCTATTGCCATTGTAATTGTGGTACTGCTTATATTTATGGGGTTAAAAAGTGGTATTTTAATTGGCGGTATTTTATTACTAACCGTTTTAGGCACCTTTATATTTATGAAGTTGTTCGCGATAGACTTGCAACGTATTTCTCTGGGTGCGCTTATTATTGCCCTTGGTATGCTGGTAGATAACGCCATAGTAGTAACCGAAGGCATATTAATAAATTTAAAGCGTGGCCAAACTAAGTTAAAAGCTGCAGTTAATATTGTAGAACAAACTAAATGGCCGCTACTAGGCGCTACAGTTATTGGTATTACTGCGTTTGCCCCTATTGGCTTAAGTTCTGATGCTACGGGTGAATTTGCGGGTAGCTTATTTTGGGTATTGTTTATATCGCTTTTACTAAGCTGGATCACCGCCATAACTCTTACGCCATTTTTTGCAAATTTAATGTTTAAACAAGATGAGTTTAAAAAAGCTAAAAATGCTGAGGGCGATGAGGAAGATGACGACCCATACCAAGGCTTTATTTTTACCGGCTATAAAGCACTTTTAGATGTGTCTATGCATTATCGTAAAACCACGCTTGTGCTTATGGTCGTGCTCCTTTGCTCGGCTGTGGTTGGTTTTGGTGCGGTTAAACAATCGTTTTTCCCTGCGTCTAACACGCCGATGTTTTATGTAGATTACTGGCAGCAGCAAGGCTCAGATATACGTGCAACGCTTGATGGCATTAAAAAGCTAGAAAACTACCTTCAAAAAGAAGAGCTCGTAGAGGAAATAACCAGTACAACCGGCCAAGGTGCTCCGCGCTTTATGCTTACTTATGCACCACAAAAGTCGTACTCGTCCTACGGGCAGCTCATTATTAGAGTAAAAAGCCGCGAGGCGGTGGCTGTAGTAATGCAAAAAGTGCGTGAATACTCGCAAAATACACCGCTTTCAGCTGAACTTAAAATTAAGCCTATGGAAATTGGCCCCTCAACCGATGCTAAAATTGAAGCACGCTTTACAGGCCCAGACCCTGTAGTCCTTAGAAAGCTAGCGGCTAAAGCAGAAGACGTTATAGCACAGGATGAAGGGGCTTATAATATTCGTGATGATTGGCGGGCACGTACTAAAATGATTCGTCCACAATTTAACGAACAAAAAGCGCGCCGCTTAGGTATTAGTAAGTCAGACCTTGATGATGTACTGCTTACTAGCCTTTCAGGCAAGCAAGTGGGTGTATACCGCGATGGTACACAACTACTGCCAATTATTGCTCGCTCACCGGCAAATGAGCGCCTAAATGTAGAAAGCGTTCACGATTTACAAATATACAGCCCTGTACTGGGTGTATTTGTGCCAGTAACGCAAGTGGTTGACGAATTTGTGGTTGAATGGGAAGACAGCCTAATTATGCGCCGCGACCGTAAACGTACAATAACGGTAATGGCCGATCAAAACGTTTTAGGTGACGAAACCGCTGCTAAATTATTTGCCCGTATACGAGGGCCTGTAGAAGCAATAGAGCTTCCGCGTGGTTATAAGTTAGAATGGGGCGGCGAATATGAATCGTCATCTGATGCGCAATCGGCTATTTTTGGCTCATTACCGTTAGGCTATTTAGCTATGTTTGCGGTAACCGTAGTGTTATTCAACTCACTTAAACAACCTTTAGTTATTTGGGCTACAGTGCCACTTGCTATTATTGGTGTAAGTGCGGGTATGTTAATAATGAATGCGGCATTTAGCTTTATGGCACTACTTGGATTACTAAGTTTAAGCGGGATGCTAATTAAAAACGGCATTGTGTTAGTCGATCAAATAAATCTCGAGCTTCGCGATGGTAAATCGCCTTACCAAGCTGTGTTTGAATCTGGCGTTAGCCGTGTACGCCCTGTAGCCATGGCGGCTATTACCACCATTTTAGGTATGATCCCACTGTTGTTTGACGTGTTCTTCCAGTCAATGGCAGTAACTATTATGTTTGGTTTAGGCTTTGCAACCATACTTACGCTTATCGTAGTGCCTGTGCTTTATACTGTTGTATTTAGAATAGACTACGAGCCTAGAAAGTAATTTAAAAGCGCCTTAGAGGATGTTTAAAACGCAGCTTACCTCACAGTAGCTGCGTTTTTTATTATTTAAACCGAGGTTAAAGATGGACTTAATAAACTAGGTTATATTTGTATTCTCTTTGGCTATTTTCGCTTTATAATCGACGAAAATGGCAATGTAGATTTAAACAACTACCGGTTCACTGGCGGTATTACACTGGTAATAACAGACATGTTTGACGGTACTTACGATTTAATTAAACGACTGCGCTCTAAAAACAGCATATCTGCATTAGCCATTTATTTAGGGCTTTTTTTACTTTATATTGGCGTTGTGTTTTATAAATAACCCCTCAAATGACAGCAAAACAACTTTTTAGAATAATAATTACCGCTAGTTTACTATTCCCACCCCTATTTTTTATTGCTTGGGATGAAAATCTCGATCCCCCCTTTATTGCCAATACCGCTTCTAATTTTTTAACACATAAGCTGCTTCCTGTTTTGTCAGTAATAATTAGTATTGCAGGGGGGATGTACGGATACAAAAAGTACAACGCATGCATAACGTTTAAATCAAATTTTAAAGACTATGTAGGGCCTGTTTATCTTTCGAGGTTAAATTTGCAGCAGTGTGTTTGGCATTTAGGCAAGGCAGAGCCTATGTAGTGTGGTTATTCCCCATAAATAGGCGATAACGTGGAATAAATGCCAAACATGCGCTGCCCGGAGGGTTCTGCCTAGGGGCAATTTACTCTTTGTTGCTCAGTTTTTACTTAGTCCACTAGGTTACAAACCTCGCGCCACGATTAAACCGCCCCTAGTTTGAACAAATTTTAATCCTGAAAGGTCAACAGGCCCTAGCACGATGGAAAGCTTCGCGGGTGGCTTGGTATTTTGTTTATACCTTTTTTAGTTTACTTATGGCTGTGGGCTGCTTTTTGTATTTCAGTAAAGTTATGGACGTATTATTATAGCGACAATAGCTGGCAGCAAGAGTACCAGCTACTGGCTGTAGAGGCGTGTCCGAGTGATTACGAATACAACTGCGCAAAACTGGTTGTGCTTGATTTACAAACTTACAGAAAGCGCTCTTTTAGGTGGTATTTAGATAAACCAGCATTAAAGCGGCTAAAAAATGAGAAAATAAACATAGTGGGCGTTAAAAGCCCACTAGGGTCTGTAGTTCATCAAATACAGTGGTAGTTGAGCTTTTAATACACTACTTTTTTAAACTTAACGTGCCAGATGAACGAGCTTTACGATTTGCTGGCTTATTGTTATTTGAGTTTTTATTATCGTCTTGCGTATTTTTACTAGCTCCACCTTTACCTACATAGGTAGTAGAGCGTTTTTGATAGGGTGAATTACTTCTTTGCGTGCGGGTGCCTCGTTCATTATTAAATGCACGTGGGTTTTCGCCCTGAAAATCACGCTTTTTAGGCTCGCCTTTATTGTTATTACTCATGCTATTTTGCTTGTTGTTATCAACCGAGTGCTCTTGCGTTTTACCCGAATCGGCTATCGAGTCGTTAATTTGCGCCATTTCTACATCGGTTAAATGACGCCACTGCCCTACTTTTAAGCCCTTAAGCGTCACGTTCATAATGCGTGTACGTTTTAATGTCACAACTTCATAGCCTAAGTATTCGCACATACGGCGAATTTGGCGGTTTAAGCCCTGAGTAAGAACAATTTTAAATTCTTGAGGAGCCGTTTGGGTCACTTTACACTTTTTGGTAACAGTATCTAAAATAGGGATGCCGTTTGCCATTTTGGGCACAAATTGGCGGTTTAGTGGTTTATCAACTGTCACCACGTATTCTTTTTCGTGGTTATTACCAGCACGCAAAATTTTATTTACGATATCGCCTTCGTTGGTTAAAAAGATTAGCCCTTCTGATGGTCTATCTAATCGTCCAATAGGGAAAATACGAGTTGGGTAGTTAACGGCTTTAACTATGTTACTTTGAATTTTACTCTCGGTGGTACACGTAATACCAACCGGTTTATTATAAGCAATATAGACACGCTTTGGTTTTGCGCGAAGGGGGTTACCATCAATCAAAACGGTATCAGTATCTGCTACTTTTACGCCCATTTCTGGAATATTACCATTAACCGTAACACGACCCTGCTCAATATATTTATCGGCTTCACGACGTGAGCAAAACCCGGTTTCACTTATAAATTTATTTAAACGTTTTAATTCGGTCATGGCACTTAACAGTCGTAATTTTAAAGGCGACTAGTGTAAACCACACACACTTATTTTTCGCCCCTAATTTAATATAAATAGGTGTTTAAGTACTAATTTTTAATTGAGTGAGCTTACGCCATATAAATTCAAGCGGCCCTTGTATATAAAAGCGGCTATATAGCGCTGTAAATAACAGTTGCACAATGACCAAAGCGGTTGCCACTAACCAATAATCTATGCGGTTAAAGCTTAATACCCACTGCGGAAATAAAACTTTATAAAGCAGTAATTGCATTATGGTTTGGCTTATATATAAGGTGAATGCTAATCGCCCTGCTTGTTGAATAAGCGTGCCAACGTGTACCCTGTTATTGCAAAATTTAACTATGATATGAATATAAAGCACGGCTATAAAAAGCGCTGCAAATGTATTTACTAATTCTTGAGTAGCTATACTTAAACCATCATTTCCCTGAAGTATTAAAAGCCTTAAGCTTGTAAAAACAAACGCCCCACTAACGCACACAAATAACTGCTGCGAAGTAAGCCCTTTGGTAAATACCTCCAACTTATATAAGTATATTCCAATGAGCATAATGCCAGAAAACATCAAAAAAGCTAAGAATGGAACCGCTACAACTGCAATCATATTGTAACCTAAGTTACTGATAAAATAGTCCTTATAGTGCGGGCTATATAAATCTATAAATGCTTGAGAGTCGCGGTGAATATTCTCATCAGGCAAGTTCATTAAAAACAAAAAGGTCACTGCGCAAGCTAATAACATAAATATAATGCCTCTTTTTAAAAGCATATTATTATTAGTTTCTACAAATTTAAGCACCCACCAACCGCATACTCCGTAAACAAATAAAATATCGCCAGCCCAAAGTAAAAAACCATGTGCCAAACCAAAAATAATGAGCCAATACAGTCTCGCTTTTATAGGAATAGTTGATTTGTAGCGCTGCCACTGAATAAATAGGCCAGCACCAAAAAGAAGGCTGAACAGCGTTCTAAAACGCCCATCAATAAAAATACTACTAAGGGTTTGAATAACAGCATCGCTAAAAGGTGGAGTAGCTAATGGTGTATAGATATATTCCCCTAATCCAAAAGCATAACCGTTCATGTAAACAAGGCAAAGCACTGCAATACCGCGTATAAAATCCATATTATAATTACGCATAACTGAGATTTAATTTCCTTTAACTTTTATTTTTATAATTATCTGCCCAATCAACAGCTTGTTGATATAAGTTAGGTAATACTTTGCTATCGAGATTAATTAATATTACAGCTTGTTCAAGCGCCCACCAGCTTCCAGTTTCGTACGCTTTAACCACATTCAAAATATAATAAAGGGTGTTTTTTTCATTTAAAAGCGCGGCTTTTATTTCATCTGGAAAAGGAAGTTTTTCAACGAGTAGGCTCATTGGTTGATCAAGTATTGCATCGAGTAATGAAAATAGCCCAGTTAAAAAAGCTTCTCCTGATTGCTGCTTAGCGACTTTTTTTGCAATTAACTCGCAAAAGCGAGCACGCACAACACACACTTGCATAAGTTCTGCTGGCTTCTTACCTGCTGTGTGTGCAGTAACAATAAGACTCACAAACTTTTTTAATCGCTCGTGCCCAAGGTAAACCAAAGCTTGTTTAAGTGATGATATTTTACTTTGAATAGGAAAAACACCACTATTGATTAATCTAAGCAACTTATAGGCTAACGCAGCATCAAGTTCAAACAAACCAGCAATCGCTTTTATATCTGGACTGGGTTTCATTATCTCTGCGTAAATAGCGACGACTAAAGCATAGTTATAATCAATGTCGTTTTGTTTGACCATGGTGGGTTTTGCAAAAAAGTACCCTTGAAAATAATCAAACCCCATTTTATGGGCTAATTCAAAATCCTCTTGGGTTTCTAATTTTTCAGCTAATAGTTTTATTTTTTTGTGCTTCTGGAGCTTTTTTATTACGGGTGTTATTTCACTTAATGGTGTAATTGAAATATCAAACTTTATTAATTTAACAAGCTTTAAAAACCTATCCCACTGCGGTTTATAAACAAAATCATCAAGTGCTAATTTGTAATTACGATGAAATAAGTCACGACACATCTCGTAATTTTCATCGTTTGGCTCTATGGTTTCGAGCAATTCAATTACAACATCTTGGCAAGGTAAAAACGCACATAAATCAAGCTCTAACGATTCAGGGCCGATATTTATTAATGCTTTTTTACCCGAGGTAATATGGCGAGTTCCGAGATTTAATTGGTTTTCCATTATTAGGCGCGCAGTGGCTTCGCCTTCACAAATATCAGGGAAATAATTTTTAGGGCTGTCCCTAAATAGCAACTCGTAGGCAACTACGTTTTGACGACGATTAAATATTGCTTGTCTTGCAACAAATACAGACACATTACCTACTTTTATTAAATTTACCAATACCAAGTAATTAATAACGTAAATAAGCTGCTATGTCACGGAGCTAAAGTATATTTACATTAACTTTATTGATATAAGTATGAAATATAATCAGTTGCCACTTGAGTCCACGAAAAACGCGCACCCTTAGCATTAGCTTTAATTTTTTGCCATTGCTTAGGCTGTTCTTTGTGTAACGTTAGTGTTTCATCTAAACACTTTAGCAGTGAATCGGCTTACTTACTAAGCGTACCAGCATTAAAACTAAAACCGTTGTCATTATGCTTTACGGTATCTTTTAGTCCGCCAACACTGTGAACCAAACAAGGCTGCCCTGCTCGCATTGCCAGCATTTGGCTAATACCACAAGGTTCAAATGAGCTAGGCATTAAAAATAAATCGCCTAATTGATACATTAAATCACCAACGCCTTGTCCGTAACCTTTCAAAAATAAAAGATTTGCATTGCGCGCCATTGCTTTAGTAAACGCCTCTTCTAGTGCTTCATCTCCTGAACCTAATATAATAATCCGGCCATTAAATTCATCCACTATTTTGCACACTTCATCGATAACTAATGAGCTTTCAATAGACTGACACAACAGCAACACTTTTTGCTCAGTAAGTCTGCCAACACTTGTAACTAATGGCCCTTTAACAGGTGATGCCATAAACTGCTGTAGTCGTTGATGAGCAATATAGTAGCCACTTTCAAGCTGTGGCGTTTTTGCCATCCAGTTAAATAAGGTGTCTTGTGCTTGGCTATATAAATCATCCATTGATACTTTTTTATCTGTGCTATTGGGGTATTCACAGCCATTTAAAATACCAACGAGTTTTCCTTTGTCTGCGGCATTTTTTAGGTCTTGCTCTAACCCTTCACCACCAAAAAAACCATGCTCATAATTACTCGGTTTTAGTACTTCTTGACTATACGTTGGCGACACTAGGTGAACCTTATTTGCCAAGTTAATTGCACTGCGCATAGGGTTAAAGCAATGTGGATAGCGGGGATCACACAGTTGCTGCCCATCGTAACTAAGTGAAGGAAACCACGCCTCTAGGCTTGAGTCGTCATACTTAAAAGGTCTTATTCCTTGCAGTGCAATATTATGAACTGTGTAGGCAATGTTTAAGTTACTTAATGTTTGATAACGTGGTTCGAATTTAAGTAAAACAGCAACACATGCACTGTGCCAATCATGTAAATGAAGCGCTGTTGGGCGTTTTAATACACCTTGCAATAACGCTTCACACACAGCTGCATTAAACAAAGCAAACTTGGTTGCATCAGTTGCAAAAGGTCTCCCTGGGGCATCGTTACAATACACACTGCCCGAATTACTAAATAATGGATGGCTAATAACAATTTGCGTTACATTACTTTGACTCTGCTCTACTTTAAAAAGTGTTAATACATGTGGATGAGCATTAAAAGCAACGGTTACATCACCAATGTGAGTTCGATTTAGATCGTGTATACCATAATCGGGGATCACCACATCAACTGTTATGCCTTGCTCTGCAAGCGCTTTTGGTGCGTCACGAACCACATCCGCAACGCCACCTACTTTTGCGCCTGGTAACGCGTCGTTTTCTGCTGCAACCATTAATACATGCATTAATTCACTACTTCCTATAAACCTATATTAGCTTGCTCAAATATGAGCAAGCTTGTGTTGTCGTGCTTATTTAGCTAATTGTTACGCTAGCTTTTTATTCTCTTGGGATTGACGCTCTAACTTTTTTGCAAGCTCAGTGAGCATATCACGGGTGACAAGTACTATGCCCTTTTTAGACACTCTAAAGCCATTTTCTTGATCTGCTTTGCGATCAATACCAATTTCAAGCCCTGCCGGTATTTCACAGCTTCTATCAATTATCGCGCGTTTAATTTTACAGCCACGATTTATTACTGCACCGGGTAAAATAACGGACTCCTCAATGGTACAAAAAGAGCGAACATGCACATTAGAAAACAACAATGATTTTCTGACCACTGAGCCTGAAATTATACAGCCACCCGAAACGGTTGAGTCCAGTGCCATTCCGCGTCTATCATCGTCATCAAAAATGAATTTGGCTGGCGGTAACTGCTCTTGATATGTCCATATTGGCCATGTTGGATCGTATAAATCAAGTTGTGGCTCTGGCATTACTAGCTCCATATTGGCTTCCCAAAATGAATCAAGCGTACCTACATCGCGCCAATAAGGCTGACCTTCTTGAAGTGGATCTCTAAATGGAAAAGCAAACACATTATGCTCTTCAATAATGGCTGGGATTATATCGTGCCCAAAATCGCGTCCTGAGCCCTCATTTTCAGCATCTTTCTTTAGCTGTTCAAATAAAAATTCAGTATTAAATACGTAATTCCCCATAGAGGCTAAACACGTCCCTGGTTTACCTGGTACTGAACTTGGCATAGCTGGCTTTTCGTCAAAACGACATACTCTGCTTTGCTCATCCACGGTCATAACACCAAAGGTATCTGCAGCTTCTTCAACTGGCACTTCTAAGCAGCAAACAGTCATATCTGCGCCCTTTTGAACATGCTCAGCAAGTAGCGCACCATAATCCATACGATAAACATGATCGCCTGATAAAATCATCACGCACTTAGGGAGCTCGTGACGAATAATATCTATGTTTTGAAATACGGCATCTGCGGTACCACAATACCAATCATCACCTTGGCGCTGAGATGCAGGCAAAATCTCTACAGATTCTCCAAGCTCCTTTTTAAAGTGTCCCCATGCTCGGTTAACGTGTCGTATTAATGAGTGCGACTTATATTGTGTGGCAATACCGACACGCCTCACACCAGAGTTAATACAGTTTGATAGCGGAAAATCAATAATTCGATGCTTTCCGCCAAAATAAACTGCAGGCTTTGCACGCCAATCTGTTAGCTCATGCAGGCGAGAACCGCGTCCGCCTGCCAGTATTAACGCGTAAGTTTCTCTGGTTAGGCTACTTATGTAGCGATTTGCATAATTAGGCATAATACTCTCTCCATTTAGTCTAGGCTGTTAGTGGCATGGCTTGTAGTTGTCGTTAAGTCTGTTTCACTAATATTGAGGGGTTCTAAATGCCAAATATCTTCACTGTATTGGCTTATGGTTCTATCACTTGAAAACATACCACTGGCTGCCGTATTTAAAATACTCATTTGTGTCCAGTAGGTTTGATCTGCATAGGCTTTATCAACCTCTTTTTGCGCCGCTACATAGCTTTCAAAATCATGTGCAGTGAGCCATGGATCGTGTGGGCTCTTTATTGAATTTGTAATGTCTTCAAATAAGCATGGTTCAAATAAATTGAAATGCCCGCTTTGAAGAAGTTGCATTACATTATTTAAATCACTATTTTGCGCAATTATATGTTCGGGGTTGTAACGCGATTTAATATCGTCAATTTCGTGCGCTTGTGCACCAAACAAAAAGAAGTTATCAGCGCCAACAGCATCTCTAATTTCAATGTTTGCACCATCTAATGTGCCAATAGTCAGTGCACCATTCATCATAAACTTCATATTACCAGTGCCAGAAGCTTCTTTACCTGCTGTAGATACTTGCTCTGATAAATCTGTTGCTGGGCATATAGTTTCCATTGCCGTTACATTGTAGTTTGGTAAAAATGCGACTCGTAAATAGGGCGCTGCTAAAGGGTCTTTATTAATAACCTCAGCGACATTATTAATCAGCTTGATTATTTTTTTAGCCATGTAATAACCCGGTGCAGCTTTACCGCCTAATAATACACAGCGAGGTACTATACCCTGAGTGTCGCCACGGCGAATACGGTCGTACAAATGAATAACATGTAATATATTTAAAAGCTGACGTTTGTACTCGTGAATACGTTTTACCTGTACGTCAAACATCATTGACACATCAAATTCAACATCACATCGCGCTTTAACTAAATCAACTAAACGTTGCTTGTTTTCGCGCTTAGCGTTTTGCCATTGACCATGAAATTTTTTGTCATCATAAAATCGGCGTAAATCACTAATTTTAGAAAACTCTTTAACCCAATCTTTACCAATTTTTTCGCTAATTAATTCGCTTAAGCTCACATTACAATGCGCAAGCCAACGCCTTGGGGTAACACCATTGGTTTTATTATTAAATTTGTTTGGCCAAAGTTCGTAAAACTCTTTAAATAAACCTGCTTTTAATAATTCTGTGTGCAGTGCCGCAACACCATTTACAGAGTAACTACCCACAATAGCTAAATAAGCCATGCGAATTTGCGGCTCGTCACTCTCTTCTATAAGCGACAGCGCACGTTGTTTTTCAACGTCTCCAGGCCATTGCTGGGCAACTTGCGCTAAAAAGCGTGCGTTTATTTCAAATACTATTTCTAATATGCGCGGTAAAAGTTTTGCAAACAACGATACAGACCATTTTTCCAGCGCTTCTGGAAGTAACGTATGATTTGTGTAGGCCATTGTTTTAGTCGTAATTTGCCACGCATCATCCCAATCAAGCTCGTAGTCATCAATTAAAATACGCATCAGCTCTGCCACTGCAATGCTTGGGTGGGTATCGTTTAATTGAAATACATGATAATCAGCAAAGTCTGTAAAGTTTTCGCCATGTTGGCTTACCCACTGATCAACAATGTCTTGAATACTTGCAGATGACAAAAAGTATTGTTGGCGTAACCTAAGTTCTTTACCATTTTCGCTGCTATCGTTTGGATACAGCACCATCGTAATTTGCTCTGCTAAGTTTTTTTGCGCAACCGCTTCTGAGTAACTGCCAGCATTAAACTCGGTTAAGTTAAATTCATCAGTTGCCTCTGATTTCCATAAGCGAAGTGTATTTACAATATTGTTTTTATAACCAGGTACAGGTACATCATAAGGTACAGCTAATACATCCTGTGAGCTTATCCATTGACGATGCTCACGTGCGTATTTATCTGTGTAGCTTTGTACATAGCCGCCAAATTTTACGCGTTTAGCATGCTCAGGCGCACTAAGCTCCCAAGGATGACCTTCCCTAAGCCAATTATCAGGCTGCTCTATTTGGTTGCCATCTTTAATTGATTGATTAAACATACCGTATTCGTAACGCAGGCCATAACCTACAACCGGTAGCGCTAAACTCGCGCAACTATCTAAAAAACAAGCCGCTAAACGCCCTAGGCCACCATTACCAAGCCCAGCATCGTGCTCGGCATCTTCAATCGTTTCTACTGAAGTGCAATACTCCTGCAGTGCAGCGCTTACTTGCTCATCTAAATCTAAGTTTAATACGGCGTTGCCTAGAGCTCGCCCCATTAAAAATTCAAGCGATAAATAAGCCGTTTTACGGCGCTTATCTTGTTTAATTTGTTGGTTTGTTTCTCTACAACGCGCAACAAGTCTGTCACGAATAGTAAGTGCTAATGCATGATACAAATAATGCTGCGACTCGCCGACTTTATCTCGTCCGAGGGTATAATAAAAATGCCGTGTTAAGTCATCTTTAAGGGTACTTTCATCAATAACAGGGCCTTCTTGCCAACCCTTTACTACACACACTTGTTCACCTTGTTTAGCCATGACCTACGTCCTCTAAATTGGCACTAAAAACCCAACTACTTTGTGCTGAAATTTCAACCATCGCATCTTCATTACTTCTCGCAGATGCATTATTGACACTCGATAAAACCATTTGCCACTGCGCTTTAATTGGCGAAGGTGGCAATTGGCAAAAAATTGTTTTTTTACTGGCATTAAATACAATCAGCAATGCATGTTTATTTTGCTTATCAAGTAAGCTGTACATTAAAAATTGTCTGGTCTGTTCATGCCAATGTGCATCAGTCATGGTTTTACCTTGCTCGGTAAACCATTTAACTGTAAAGCGCTCGTCTATATCGTCTAAAAATACACTGTGTTTAAACGCACTGTGTGCACGTCTAATTTTAAGGGCGTCGTCTATAAATCGTGTTAAAGAATGATTCAGCTGTGAGTCTTTCCATGCAAGCCAACTCGTGCGATTGTTTTGACAATAAGCATTGTTATTCCCCCCTTGAGAATGTGCCATTTCGCTGCCAGCAGCAATCATTGGCACTCCTTTTGACAGTATTAAAGTAAGTAAAAAGTTTTTTTGCTGTTGTAATCTTAGTGATGTTATTTTTACGTCACTGGTAAAACCTTCTACGCCACAGTTAAATGAGTGATTTGCACTGTGACCATCTCTGTTTTGCTCGCCATTTGCTTCATTATGTTTATGCTCATAACTCACTAAATCAGCAAGGGTAAAACCATCATGGCTGGTTATAAAGTTTATGCTATTGAGTGGGCCTCGCTGGCTATGCTCAAAAATGTCAAACGAGCCATGTAATCGTTTAGCTACGTTTGCAATTATGCCGGTTTCACTTTGCCAAAAGCGCCTAATAACATCACGATATTGATCGTTCCATTCTCGCCAAGGTGGCGGAAATGCGCCTAATTGATAGCCGCCTGGGCCAATATCCCATGGTTCACTAATAAGCTTTACTTTGTTTAATACGGGGTCTTGTGCAATGGCTTGTAAAAAAGTATGCCCAGAGCTAAACCCCGATTTAGAACGTGCCAAAATAGTCGCTAAATCAAACCTAAAACCATCAACCCCCATCACTTCAACCCAATACCTTAAGCTGTCGAGTACTAGTTGTAATGTTTTTGGGTGATCAATATTTATGGTGTTACCACAGCCGGTATCGTTTATATATACGTTAGGTTGATCGTGTGCAGTACGATAATAAGCTAAGTTATCGAGCCCTCGCAGCGACAATATTGGGCCATCGTTACCAGCTTCTGCTGTGTGGTTGTAAACAACGTCGAGTATCACTTCTATGTCGGCGTCGTGAAACTGCTTAACCATTTGCTTAAATTCGTTTATATCGTCATTTACTAAATAGTCTTTATGGGGAGTAAAAAAGTTTAGTGTGTTGTAACCCCAATAGTTTTGAAGCCCTTTGGCTGTTAAAAATTGTTCACTAATAAACGCATGAACAGGTAATAACTCTACTGCGGTTACGCCTAAATTATGTAAATGCTCAATAAAACTTGGGTGACTCAACCCTAAAAACTTACCTTGTAAAGATTTAGGTATTTTAGGATGACGACAAGTAGTTCCTTTAACGTGGCATTCGTAAATAACAGTATTAGACCAGCGATGCTTTGGCTTCTTATGCTCGTAATGAACCTGAGCAGCTACTTTAGATTTTGGAATATCAATAGAATTATTAACACAGCTTTTTGTGCCAATTGGCATTTGCCCATAATGGCGCTCACTCCATGTAAACTCACCAAAAATGTCTTTCGCGTATGGGTCAATTAGTAACTTGTTTTCATTAAACAGCAAACCATGTGATGGATTATATTCTCCTTCAACCCTAAAACCGTAAAGTGCCCCTGCGCTAAGTGGTGATATATGAATACTCCACACGCCACCTTCGTTGATGTTCATTGCCATTTTTAAAATTTCTGAATGACCACTTTTATCAAACAAACAGACATAAGCTTGGCTTGCATTAGGTGCATATAACGAAAAGTTTACACCGTTATCACTAACACTCGAACCCAGTGGCTCTACATTGCCATGGGCAGCATCGAATAGATTACTCATCATCAACCTTTTGTAAGTAAATAGTGGTTAGGCCACCAATGGCAATAGAAATACTTTGCTTGAAACCATGATTGTCTTCATCGATTGTGTTTACAATTTGCGATGGGTTATCTGTTACTTTAATTCCTGAACCAAAAAACTGTGTTTCATCTGTATTTAAGATAACTTTATATTGCCCTTTATTTGGTACACCAATGACGTAATTTTCATACGAAGCGGGTGTAAAATTAGCAATAACAACGACAAAGTCTTTGGCAGTTTTTGCATAACGTACAAAGCTCAAAATACTTTGTTGGTTGTTGTTATTATCAATCCAAGTAAAACCAGCAGCGCTAGAATCAAGCTCGTACAAAGCAGGTTGATTTTTATAAACAGTATTAAGTGCTTTAACCGTTAGCTTTACTCCGTTATGGCTTTGATGCTCAAGTAAATGCCAATCGATAGAGTGGTCATGCCCCCACTCTTTACGCTGAGCTATTTCACCGCCCATAAACAATAGTTTTTTACCCGGATGCGCCCACATAAATGCGTAATAAGCGCGTAAATTTGCAAATTTTTGCCAATCATCACCTGGCATTTTTTCAATTAAAGAGCCTTTGCCATGAACTACTTCATCATGGCTAAGCGGTAATATGTAGTTTTCGCTAAAAGCGTAGACCATAGAAAAGGTCATTTCGTGGTGATGATGCTGACGGTACAAAGGGTCATGCTGCATATAATGAAGGCTGTCGTTCATCCACCCCATATTCCATTTATAGCCAAACCCAAGCCCGTTGTGTTCAACACTTTGAGTTACACCAGGCCAAGCCGTTGACTCTTCAGCCACCATCATAATGCCAGGGTTATTTTTGTAGCTGCGCATGTTCACTTGTTTTAAGCACTCTATTGCACCTAAGTTTTCACGTCCGCCATAACAATTAGCGACCCATTCACCTTCTTTTCGGCTGTAATCTAAATAAAGCATGGAAGCTACAGCGTCTACTCTCAGCCCATCCAAACCAAATTGATGTAGCCAATACATCGCGTTAGAAATTAAAAAGCTTTTTACCTCTGGGCGGTCGTAGTTGTATATGTAGGTATTCCAATCAGGGTGAAAACCTTGGCGCATATCAGCATGCTCATATAAATGAGTGCCATCAAATCGATGTAACCCATGCGGATCACTAGGAAAATGACCCGGCACCCAATCAAGTAATATACCTATATTGGCTTTATGACATTGCTCTACAAAATATTTAAAGCTGTTGTAGTCGCCAAAGCGGCTAGTTGGTGCAAATAAGCCCACGGGTTGATAGCCCCATGAGCCATCAAATGGGTATTCACTTATTGGCATAAGTTGTAGGTGGGTAAACTCCATCTCTTGCGCATAGCTAACTAGTTTGTCGGCAAGCTCTGTGTAACTTAAATAACGATTATTCTCTTCTCGCTGCCATGAGCCTAAATGTACTTCGTATATGCTTATTGGCGCATCTATATGATTTCGCTTTTGCCTATTGGTTAATGCACTTTCACTTAACGTTATTGGCTCAGGTTTATATTGCAAAACACTTGCTGTACCCGGTGCTTGTTGCATTTTAAAAGCAAAAGGGTCCGCTTTTTCAAGCACTTCTCCACTTTGTGCAGTAATAGCAAACTTGTAACACATATCAGCCTCAAGCTTAGGAATAAATAATTCCCACACACCACTTGCTGGATGAAAGCGCATAAAATGACGATTAGCTTGCCAAAAATTAAACTCACCAATTACAGATACACTTGCTGCATTAGGTGCCCAAACACAAAAACGTACACCTTCTACGTTTTGCAAAGAGCTAAAATGGGCGCCAAAATGAGAGTAAGCATGTTCTAGGCTACCTTCATTAAATAAATACATGGCGTCTGTATCAAGTGCGCTCTCAAAGCTATATTCGTCATAAAAGGTAGAGAGGGTATTTGAATATTGAGCACTGCATTGGTAGGGCTTTGTGGGTAGCTCTTTTACCTTAGCTATAAATAAATCAGTGTCTTTATATCGTTTAGCTTCAACACTATTTTCATTTAACGTAATGCTTGCACTGATCGCTGAGGGTAAATAAAGACGAATTTCTATATCTGAATTTGTTTTATGTGCCCCTAAAAAACTAAAAGGGTCTTTGAATCGCCCTGCATTTAATGCATTTACCTGCTCATCATATTCTGTATTATTTGTACTGCTCATTTAACCTTTCCTTATTGAGTCTATAGCAGCTAATAGCGGAGCATTTTTAGTAAAAATATCTTTACTTGAGTGCGTTAATACACGACGCCAATTAGGATACTCTTTATCTGTACCGGGGATGTTAACGGGGTACTTTTGCTCATCTAAATCATCTATTTGTAGCGCGAATAGGCCTGATTGAGAACCTGCTAAACAAAGCGCTAGCTGAGCATAAACATCTGTTGCATTACTATTTAATACTAGTTCAGGTTTATTGCTGTGGCTGTTTATAAAACGTAAAAGCTTATGCTGCTCTTGAATTCTTTGTTGTTTTTGTTGCTCGTATTCACTTTTATTAATCAATTCATATTGTTGTTTAATATTTAAATCATCGTGACACCACCAGCCCGAGAAAGGCGGCACGTCATGATTAGCTATCATTAACAAGCAATGAGGCGCTAAGTCATCTACTGATAAAAACTCACCATCGTGATGTTTTTCAAAATAAAATAAACTATTTGAAAAAATCCCACTGGTAGATAACGCGTGTTTTACTTCAGGTGGAACTATGCCTAAATCTTCACCAATAACAATGCTTTGATTGATATGCGATTCAATTTTTAAAATAGCGAGTAAATGCTCAAACGGATAGTAAACATAGCAACCATCTTGGTGCCCGTTAGTTTCAAAGCACCACCATAAACGCCTAATTGCCATAACATGATCTATTCGTAAACCGCCTACACTTTGCATATTGGCGCGTATTAAAGAGCGGTAATATTGATAATTGTTATGTTGTAAGCTCTGTGGATTTAATGCAGGTAACCCCCAGTTTTGTCCGGCTTCCGCCCATGGATCTGGCGGTGCACCAACATTTGCTCCCTCAGAGAATAATGCTTGCTGATTATAAAATTCAGCTCCATCACCAGCACAACCAACGGCGAGGTCGTTGATTAAGCCAATCGCCATTCCTTGGTCCTTACAGCTTTGTTGGCAAAGCGCTAACTGCACAGTAGCTTGCCATTGTAAGTAATAATCAAATGCTGGCTCTGTTGAATTTAGCGTAGAAAGTGTACTTAAATTTTCATTACAAAATTTATCAAACGCTTCACGCCTTTCATTACTGGCTGTTAATTCAAAATGATTATAAAGCGCTTTAAACAAAGCATATTTGACCTGGCTAACCTTATGGTAATTAATAAACTGATCGGTTGCGTTTAATAAATCAATTACATCATCACTATCCATAAGTACATTTAATTGCGTATTATTTTGTGCATCTGCACTAAGTGCGACAGAAATATAAAGAGGATTAAGCAACGCACGGCTATTAGGGCTATATGGACTTGCTCGCTCTGGTATATTGGCAAAGAGTAAATGCAGAGGATTAAGTAATATATAATCCATATTTTTCGTTCCACAAAGAGCAGTTAGCTCAAGTAAATCGTTAAAGTCACCTACACCTAATTGTGCTTTATTTTTTAATGTATAAAGCTGAATTGAAAGCCCCGTACGCTTTACGTCTTCAACCTGAAAAACCTGATCAGGAACACTCCAAATTTGAGTACGAGCAAGCTGTTCACCTACTTTAACAGCCGCATCATGATAGCCAATCGGCATTTCATTAATTGGCACAGCAAGCTCGATATAACGAACACCATGTAAATAGTATTCACCTGTGACTGCTAAGTTATACAGATTATTGAGTGTAATATTTATATTCAAAGAAGGTACAGTTATGTTGACTGGTAAATTCTGCTGGCGCTCATCTATTTTAATTTTTAAGAGCGGGCTTTGTTGCTCAACCAAACTAACGTTTGCGACTAGACCTAACCAATTGGAGGCATCTAAATCATAATTTAGTTGAGCTATTTGCGCTTCATTATTTGTATCTACGCCACAACATTGTAAGGCACGTTTGCGCGTGTCTTCGCTAAAAAATACCTGTTCACCTGTATACTTAGTGAATTCATAGCCTATGCCATGCAGGTAAAACAACTGCGAAATTGCGTCCATTTACCCGCCTTAATTAATGCGTTGAGTATTTACTATGCTGTTTTCAGTACCAAAATTATTTGCGATATAGCCGTCGGCTTGATGATCGTTATCCCAAATGTCTCCATTTACTAAATAACGAAAGTGAAATTGCTGGTCTACAGGTAAGCGTTGTTTAAATTTAAAAACGCCTTGTTTTTTATTAAGCTTCATTGGCACAGGTTGCCAATCAGTAAATTCACCTAATAAACAAACTTGCTCTGCTTCAGGGTGAGAAAATTCAAAAGTTACTTCAGCTTCATCTTTTGTTTTAAAAAAACGCTTATTCAACATAACAGGCTCCAACTAAACAATTAAGGGTATTTAATCTTTGCCACAGGGCCGATTTAACATCAAAGGGCGATGTGGAATCCATTCAAAATCATTAAACGTGTTGTTAGTTAAGCAAAACTTTATTTACGCTTTATTACAGTGCAAATGTTATTTTTACCGCACCAACAAAGTGCATTAATCATTAATATATTACGTTTAAAATGATACTTTTATACAGAGCAATATTTAAACCAACTCAACAAAACTGGTACATACCCAATATACACATATTTAGGGCACTTAAATCCAAATAAAATTAAAAGTATTAAATTCTTTTTTTATATACTTTCATCATGGATAATACACAGCATCCTAATACTCTGAAATATAATTAATTTCATGTTGAAAAAAAGCATTTTAATAACTACCGCCATTATTTTTTTAGTTGTAGCTGCATTTATTGGTACTTCAATATACACCTTATATAGTAAAAAAGAGATTTCTGTTGACCCCAAACTAAAAGAAATCTCAGGCATAGAATTTGATAAGCATCAACGCTTGTGGGCCATTAATGACAGTGGCGATGAGCCTAAGCTTTATAGACTAAATAAAGACGGTTCTATTGCTAAAGAAATTTTAGTGACGAATGCTAAAAATATTGATTGGGAAGACATGACCCAAAATAAATTTGGGCACTTTTTTTTAGGTGACTTTGGTAATAATAAAAACGAACGCAAATGGCTAACTATTTATAAAATAGAAAATCCAATCGATATTAAAGGCAATACAACCGAAGCTGAAATAATAAAATTTACCTATCCTGAGCTTGACGGTACCCCAGTAACACCAGAGCAACGTAACTACGACCTAGAAGCATTTGTTGCACTTGGGCGTCATTTATACTTATTCACGAAAAACCGCACCGAACCTTTTGATGGAATAACAAATGTTTATAAAGTTGGCGATCATGCTGCTAATTTTGACGCTCAGCTTATCGATTCTTTTAAAACTTGTACCACTATGGAAAAGCTGTGCTGGATAACATCTGCGGCTTTAAGCCCCGATCGTAAAAAGCTAGTACTTTTAGATTCAACAAGTATTTGGTTATTTGAAAACTATAAAGGTGATAAGTTTTTCTCTGGTGATGTATCGCGTATCGATTTAGGCATAGTTACTCAAAAAGAGGCTATTACTTTTTATGATGACAATACTATTGTATTTACCGATGAAGAGTTTAAAGGCATTGGCGGGAATGCCTATTTTATAAAGTTAGATGAAGTCACTAAAAATGTTATACGTAAAGTATCTAACCTTCAAAGCGCTGATAAGTAATACTTAATCAGCGTCTTAAGCTAGCGTTTAAACGCAGGGCCTTTTCTACATCAATACCAATTATTAATACCCCGATGTGATTATAGTGCTCATTAAATACAGGTATACTTAGCTGTACTTGAAAGTGATGGGTAGATGCATCATATTCAACATTATCAAAATAATAGTCATCTATAAGCGTGAATACTTTATTGAACTTATCTTCATCACCTTGCCAGTAATCAGAGGTTAATTTACTTATAGCTACATTTTTACCTTGGTTATCCGTAAGAATTACCTCGGTCACTCTTCCATTAAATTGAGATTGCCATTCATTTAGCTTTTGAGATAACGCTTTATCGAGCATTAATTTACCTAACTTGGCTTGCTCATTTTTCACCTCTGTTTGCCATTGCTTATCAGCTTTAATCAGCTCATCTTCGCTCAATGGCAAACTGTTACTAATGAGAGTTTGCTCTGTTAAACTTGCCTGCGCTGCTAACGCTTTAGCTTGATTATATATAAAGCCTAAAACGTGATCTTTTTCGCTTTTTGATAAAGAAAAGGGAGTTTGAGAGCACGTTGCAAGATTATCGTCAAATTGACTCATAAAATTAGGAAAGCGTTTAATTAAAGAATTAGAAGCAAACAAGCCTAGCGGTACATACCGAAAAAACTCTTTGCTGTAAGCTGATTGATCTATTTCTAAACGTGAAGTTACATGCTCAAAATCATCTAAATCAAGTAATATTCTGTCTACTCTTTGATGGTGTAAAATTTTGATTATTTCCTCTATAGAGTTAACTTCAACTTGCACCTGAATATTTTGAGATTTAAGCCAATTAGCTTGGTAGCTTCCTCTTACAGCACCATAATGTATTTTTTCTTCAGGTTTATTAACGCTATCTGGATGAGTAAACCAATACCACTTCTCTAAAAAAACAGGTGATGTTATTTTTCCATATGCTTTCATTTCTGGCGTTAAATGAGTAGTAAAGTATCCATCTAAACGGTGAAGTTTCACTTCTCGTCGAGCACGAAGCCAAGGTAAAGTGTGCAGCTTAAAAGGTGTACCCATTTCATATAGAATACATTGTACTTGATTTACAGCGTTGTCGGGTGACGTGGTCGGTAAATTTGAGCCAAACTTTAATGGCTCAGACAATCCAAGTAACATAAAAAAAAAGTATGCAGGCATAATCCATTGCTAATAATTGCAAAAATTAAAAAAAGTATAGTTAGGCATACGAATAATGCATAATTTAAAAATAAAATATAGCTATAGAATCAAAGGCTAACAATTTTATTTTGGAATTAATTATAATTACAACAATTGCTAGGGCGTGTTGACCTTTGGTGGGGGATTTTGCAGCAGTATATTTGTTTTTTAAGCAAGCCAGAGCCTATGTAGTGTGTTTACACCCCATAAATAGGCGATAACGCGGGAGCAGTTACCGAGCCCACTAGGTTACAAACGTCGCTCCGCGATTTAATCTTCCTTGGATTGAACAAGTTTCAATCCGCAAAGATCAACACGCCCTATCGTTTAAATTTAGTTTCCAAAATTACTGACGAGGTTGTGCGCTCTACGCCATCTAAATTACCAATATCATCAAGTAGGTGGCTTAATTTTTCTAAGTTTTGCGCTTGTACAACAGCAATTAAGTCAAACTCACCGCTTATTGCATAAAGCTGAGAAATAGCATCGATTTGTTTAAGCTCTAAATTGGTTTTGGTTGTGAGTTTTTGCATCACCTTTATAGATACATGAGCCGAAACCATACTGCTTAAATAGTCTTCACCGTAATCTACGCTATACCCTTTTATAACACCGGTTTCTTCAAGCTTTAACATACGGCTTTGCACAGTAGAACGCGATAGATTAAGCATACGCGCTAGGTCAGAGATACTTGCACGCGCATTGGTTTTTAAAATTGAAAGTAGCTTTTCATCTTGTGGAGTTATCATATTGCTTATTAATTTCGTTATTTTGACTTTTATTGTAATCATTTTTCACAAAATAGCACTGCAAATTTAACCTGTAACCTTCGATAATAACCACCAATAACAAAAATTATCTAGCTGAGAAAACGCTAACGTTTTTATTTTGCTAATTTTTATTCAATATTCACAATTTTTAGGTGTACATAATGCAAGTAACAAGAGACTTATTTAACGATGTAATGGTGCCAAACTACAACCCGTCGGCCGTTATTCCAGTGCGCGGCGAAGGCTCACGTGTATGGGATCAAAATAATAACGAGTTTATTGATTTTGCTGGTGGTATTGCCGTTAATTGTTTAGGCCACTGCCACCCTGCGCTTGTATCTGCTTTAAAAGAGCAAGGCGAGAAAATTTGGCACTTATCAAATGTAATGACTAACGAACCTGCCCTGCGTTTAGCACAAAAAATGGTTGAAGCAACATTTGCTGATAAAGTTTACTTTGCAAACTCAGGCGCAGAAGCTAACGAAGCAGCACTCAAGCTAGCGCGTCGTTTTGCTTTAGATGTACACGGCGAAGAAAAATCGCAAATTATTGCCTTTAATAAAGGTTTTCACGGCCGCACATTTTTTACAGTAACCGTGGGTGGCCAAGCTGCTTACTCTGATGGGTTTGGTCCTAAGCCTGGCGACATTATGCATTGTAATTACAACGACATTGCAGCATTTGAAGCACTTATTAGTGATAAAACGTGTGCAGTAATGATGGAGCCACTGCAAGGTGAAGGCGGTATTATTTCACCAACAGATGAATTTGCTAAAAAAGTACGCGAGTTATGTACTAAGCATAATGCACTGCTTATTTTTGATGAAGTACAAACCGGTGTTGGCCGTACTGGCGATTTATACGCATACGAAGGCTTAGGCGTAGTGCCTGATATTTTAACGACCGCTAAAGCACTTGGTGGTGGTTTTCCTATTGGTGCTATGATCACCCGCACAGCTATTGCAGAGCATTTAAAAGTAGGTACGCACGGCTCTACTTACGGTGGTAACCCACTGGCATGTGCCGTAGCAGAAG
Source organism: Pseudoalteromonas carrageenovora IAM 12662 (assembly GCF_900239935.1). Classification (NCBI taxonomy): domain Bacteria; kingdom Pseudomonadati; phylum Pseudomonadota; class Gammaproteobacteria; order Alteromonadales; family Pseudoalteromonadaceae; genus Pseudoalteromonas; species Pseudoalteromonas carrageenovora. The sequence goes on along the minus strand of NZ_LT965929.1, from coordinate 651,341 downwards.
CAGCCTTTGATACAGTAAATACGCCTGATGTATTAAATGGCGTTAAAGAGCGTGAACAGTTATTCCGCGATGGCTTAAACGCTATTAACGAAAAGTACAACGTATTTAGCGAAGTACGTGGTAAAGGTTTACTTATTGGCGCTGTATTAAACGAAAAATTTGAAGGCCGCGCACGCGACTTTTTAGTTGCCAGTGCTAACAATGGCTTAATGAACTTAGTGGCGGGCATGAACGTGATTCGTTTTACCCCTTCTTTAGTAATTCCATTTGAAGACATTAAAGAAGGCCTAGCACGCTTTGAAAAAGCAGTAAGCGACGTAGTAAACGGCTAACTTAATTAAGCGCGCCTCAGGGCGCGCTGTTGGAGCAAGTAATAAATGCAAGTATTACGTCCTATTACCACTGATGACTTTGCTGCACTTAAGCAAATTGCAATCGAGTCAGGCCATGGGTTTACCTCACTGCCTGTAGATGATGAGCAATTAAAAGACAAAATAGACCGCGCCGAAAAAAGCTTTGCTAAAAATATCAATCAGCCACTCGATGAAAGCTACTTATTTGTTTTAGAAGATAGCGAAACAGGTGAAGTCATTGGTACTACCGCCATAGAAGCCGCTGTTGGCTTATCTGTGCCTTTGTACCATTACCATTTAGGTAAAACAGTACACCACTCACCTACACTTAATGTTTATAACACCGTTGATATTTTAAGCATGTGTAACGATTACACCGGATGCTCTGAAATATGTACTTTGTTTTTGCGCGAAAACAACCGCAAAGGTTTAACCGGTCGATTTTTATCACGCTCACGCTTTTTATTTATGGCGCAGCACAGCGAGCGTTTTGCCGATACCGTGATTGCTGAAATGCGTGGCGTAAGCGACGAAGATGGTCACTCACCGTTTTGGCAGTGGTTGCAAGAGCACTTTTTTAGTATTGAGTTTCCCAAGGCTGATCACTTAGTGGGGCTTGGCGATAAAGTGTTTATTAGTGAGTTAATGCCTAAATACCCTATTTACGTCAACTTACTGAGTAAAAAAGCCCAAGCAGTTATTGGCCATGTGCATGACAAAACAAAACCGGCGCTCAAACTGCTTGAAAAAGAAGGTTTTGAGCATCGTGGCTATGTTGATTTGTTTGATGCGGGCCCAACGGTAGAAGCAAAACTTGGTAATATTCGCAGTATTCGTGAGTCTCAAGTATGCCCTATTACAATTGGCGAGCTGGAACATATTAGCCAGCACAGCTCAGATACACTTGCCGTTTGCAACCAAGGTGTAAGTGGGTTTAGAGCTACATTTACCCAGCACGCTCACTACAATCATGCAAAACACACATTAGTAATAAGCCAAGAAGTGGCTGATGCCCTTAATCTATCCCAAGGAGATGCAGCGCGTTTTTTCCGCCTGTAAAACAAATATGAACACACACCTTATAAATAACCAATGGCATACAGGTCAAGGCCCCGTTTTTAACTCTATTAACCCAAGTAACGGCGAAATTGTGTGGCAAGGTAATGGCGCAAATGCCGAGCAAGTAGATTCTGCAATTAATGCAGCTAGAGCCGCACAAGTACAATGGGCAGATACGCCAATTGAGTCGCGTATTACCATACTTGAAAACTTTGTAGCGCAATTAAAAGAGCACAGCGAAGAATTTGCAGCCATTATAGCGCGTGAAACTGGCAAGCCTCTTTGGGAAACACGCACAGAAGTAGGCGCTATGACAGGTAAAGTGGCCATTTCGATTAAAGCGTACAACGAGCGTACCGGCACCACTGAAAACCCAATGCCGGGTGCTAAAGCCTTTATACGCCATAAACCACACGGCGTTGTGGCTATATTTGGTCCGTATAACTTTCCTGGGCATTTACCTAATGGTCATATCGTACCGGCTATTTTAGCGGGTAACACCGTGGTATTTAAACCGTCTGAGTTAACCCCTCACGTTGCTGAATTTACTTTATCACTTTGGTTAAAAGCAGGCTTACCAGCAGGTGTTATTAACCTAGTGCAAGGTGAAGTAGAAACAGGTAAAGCACTTGCTTCGCATCAAAACATAGACGGCTTATTTTTTACCGGCAGCTCAAACACCGGCCATTTATTACATAAACAGTTTGCAGGCCACCCAGGTAAAATATTAGCGCTTGAAATGGGCGGTAATAACCCATTAATCGTTAAAGATGTAGCCGATGTAAGCGCTGCAGTGCACGATATTATTCAATCGGGCTTTATTACTTCTGGGCAGCGCTGTACTTGTGCACGCCGCGTGTTTATTGAAAAATCGCTCAATGGCGATGCTATTTTAAAAAAACTTATTAGCGCAACTAAAAACATTGTTGTTCACGACAGTTTTGCAACTGACCAGCCATTTATGGGTGCAATGATAAGCGAAAGAGCAGCCCTTGGTATGGTTGCTGCGCAAAAAGAATTAGTAGAAAGCGGCGGCGAAATACTCGTTGAGCTTAAGCAGCTAAAAGCAGGCACTGGGTTTGTAAGCCCAGGTATTATTGATGTAACTAACATTACCAACATGGCCGATGAAGAACACTTTGGCCCGCTCATTAAAGTGTATCGCTACAACGACTTTGACAGCGCAATAGCAGAGGCTAATAACACCAGCTTTGGTTTATCAGCAGGCTTACTTAGCGATAATGAAGATGATTACAGCCACTTTTTAAAGCGCATTCGTGCTGGCATTGTCAATTGGAACCGCCCTATTACGGGTGCCTCTAGTGCTGCGCCGTTTGGTGGTATTGGTGCAAGTGGTAATCACCGTGCTAGCGCATATTATGCGGCAGATTACTGCGCTTACCCTGTTGCGTCGGTTGAATCAGAAAAAGTGAATTTACCGCAAACTTTAGCACCTGGCTTAGTAATAGAATAATACCCATTTTTAAGGATTTAACATGCATACCAACGTAAATACATTATTTGAAAACCTATGGGATAACTATTTAGCAGTTACGCCATCGGCAGATAAAATTCATGACCTTTTAGGTTCAACCCAAAAAGACGACATAATTAACGATCATATTGCGTTACGTACGTTCAATATAGAAAAAGTAGGCCTTGAAAAACTAGCAGCACACTTTTTAGCGTTAGGTTACACAGAGTGCGGCGAATACCACTTTGAAGCTAAAAAGCTATACGCTAAACACTACGAACACAGCGATCCTAATCAACCTAAAGTATTTATTTCTGAGTTATTAGTAGAAAAGTGCTCGCCAGAGTTACAAGCTATTGTTACCGATATGGTAAATCAAATTGATGAAAGTGCTGTAACGGCTGATAACTTTTTATATTCAGGTACACATTGGCAAGTAAGCGGTGAAACCTACAAGCAGTTATTAGCAGAAAGCGAATATGCCGCGTGGATGTCAGCATGGGGCTATCGTGCCAATCATTTTACTGTAAATATTAATATGCTTGCCAAGTTTGATAACATTCATGATGTTAACCAGGCGCTTAAAGATGCAGGCTTTGCGCTTAATACATCAGGCGGCGAAGTAAAAGGCTCACCTGAGGTGTTACTAGAGCAATCATCAACACTTGCTGATGATTACGCCGTTATGTTCAGTGATGGCGAGTTACGCATTCCTAGTTGTTTTTATGAGTTTGCAATTAGATATCCTAAAGCCGATGGCGAGCTTTACACAGGCTTTGTCGCAGCGTCTGCTGATAAAATATTTGAAAGTACCAACGTACGCTAATACTCGCAGTGGTTGAGTTTTCGACGTAAAAAAAGCCCTCTTGGGCTTTTTTTATAACAATTTTATTCTAGAACAATTACACTAAGGGCTATGACGAATATATTTAAAACCTCTCTAATTATTCTCCTGTTGCTCGTATCAAAAATGAGTGTTGCAGATGAGCCTATTACATTACTTTCTCGGGCTAATGCCGCTTCTGATGGGTTTTTAAATTCAGATGAAACATTTAATCGCCTTTTAAGCCATGCTTTTACTACTAAGTTACAGTGGACCAACCAAGCGCGCCTTATTAAGCGCCTTACAACTAACGAACCCGTTTGCAGCTACGACTTAATTAAAACACCAGAGCGCGAACAGCATATTATATTTTCAGAGCTCCCTACAACGGTTTATGAGCAAAGAAAAGTTTATGCATTTAAAAGCTTTTTGGGCAATCTGCCCAAACGAGTTTCAGTTTTAGAGTTACTTGAGAAAAACCACACCTTAGGTATTGATTCAGGCGCTAGCTATAAAGAACTTGAGCCCATATTAAAAAAATATAAAGACCAAGTTGCATCAATTAGCAGTGAAGATACAAGCTCGCAACTACCAAACTTACTTATACATAAAAGAATCGATATGATTATTGATTATGAAATAAATATTCAAGAAACATTTAGCGACGAGCAGTTAAAAAAAATAGGTAGCCGAGCAATAGCTGAATACCCAGAGTATGTTAATGGCTACTTTGCATGTAGTAAAACTTCGCAGGGCAGTAAAGTCATTCAAGCCTTAAATCACTTGATGAAAACCCCGGCAATTTATAATTATCTACGCCAGCAACCTCAGCACTCTTATAGCGCTGACACCTCGAGTAAAATCATGCTTGCTCACAAACAAATGTTCGTTATCCCCCCAAAGATTAGTAAAATTAATCGTCAAGATAAATAATTCGAATTAACTTAACCCGCTGATATTTATAGATAATAAAATAATTTTATTTTTATTAAAATTTTTATTGCACTGATTAAAAACTCGTTTTATTATCTCGCCGCTTCTTGATGATAGCCAATCCGAGCACATTACAAACCCTGTTTGTAGCAAGGCGATAGAGCAACTATCCAAGAGTGAATTTGACTGTGCGTAAGCACTCTTGATCTCACTCAACCGACTTGTGGATAACCATAACCCGAGCGGTTGCTTAATTGACTCGGAAAATATAATGACTTTATCAACTCAACTAAAAGACACCGTAACTAAAGTACCTGCAGCAGCGGTTGCTGCAAATCAAGCATTTGATTATGTACAACCGACCAACACGCACATTGAACAACTTGCAGCACAATTTGGCGCACCACTTATGGTCCTTGACTGCGAAGCTATTCGTCGCCAATACCACGCGCTTAAAAATGCACTACCAGGCGTTGTTTTACACTTTGCATTAAAACCACTGCCTTTAGCCGCTGTTGTACGCACTTTACTTGAAGAAGGTGCAAGCTTTGATTTAGCAACAAGTGGTGAAGTTGATTTAGTGGCAAGCCAAGGTGTGCCAAGTGAGCGTACTATTCACACTCACCCTATTAAGCGCGACAGTGATATTCGCGATGCGCTAGCGTATGGCTGCACAGTGTTTGTTGTTGATAACATAAACGAGCTTGAAAAGTTTATTGCCTACAAAGATCAAGCTGAAATTTTAGTGCGCTTGAGCTTTCGTAACAAAGATGCATTTGCAGATTTATCTAAAAAGTTTGGCTGCAGCCCTGATGTTGCAATTGACATTATTAGCTACGCACAGCAACTAGGCATTCGTATAAAAGGGTTATCGTTTCATGTTGGCTCGCAATCACCAAACCCAACTAAATACGTTGAAGCAATTAATGCGTGTGCAAAAGTAATTACCAAAGTCAGTGAGCTTGGTTTACCAGCACTTAGCACACTCGATATTGGTGGTGGTTTTCCTGTGCCATACAGCGTAGATGTACTACCAATTGACGTTTTTTGTGCACCAATAAACGTAGCTTTAGCGCAATTACCTGAAACAATGCAAATTATTGCAGAGCCGGGTCGTTTTATTGTAGCAAGTAGCGTAACTAGCGTAGCCTCAGTTATGGGCCAAGCGCAGCGCGAAGGTAAAACGTGGTATTACTTAGATGACGGTATTTACGGGTCTTTCAGCGGCTTAATGTTTGACGAAGCAGCATACCCTATCGACAGTGCTAAACAAGAAGGCGAGCGTTTTGAGTCTGTACTTGCTGGCCCAACATGCGACAGCATAGACGTAGTGAGTGACTCGATTATGTTACCAAAACTAAACAACGGCGATTTAATTATCAGCCGTATGATGGGCGCATACACACTGGCTACAGCAACCGACTTTAACTTTTTCAAACGAGCTGAAGTTGTTGTATTAAACGAGCAAGTACACAGCCAAGTATTAACTGGCTAATTGGTTAATTTCCTCAACTATAGTTACGTTGGCTTGTAACTATATACTTAAACGCAGTTGCTCATTCCAACTGCGTTTTTTTATATTTTCTGCAATCGATATAAATGTAGTTCTACCTTTGAGCCAATAAAAAGGAGCTAACGCTCCTTTTACAAAAATAACGGCTTGTAATCGTTTTCTAACTGCTCAAACGACAAATCACCAATAAAACGACCAAAGCTTAGCCACGTTGCTAAACCACGTAAATCTTTGAAGTGCGGAGGAACAAATTTAGGGTCCTCAATTACACCTAAATCGTGCAGTTGCGATATGAGTCTAAAATCATCAATGGAGATTTTACCGACTAATAATAATGGCAGCTGATCAATACGCCCTAGCTGAATAGCTACGCGAATTAAGTTATACACCAAAACAAAACCTTTAATGTAGGCAATATCTTTTGTAAATGGTAATCCATTTGCTGTACTGCCTCTAAATACCCGTTGCGCTAATGTGTAGCTGTCATCTTTTGAAAGCCCTTGCGCCACATAATCTCTATATATGTCTACAAACTCAGCCCCATCTATCACCTTGGTAACCGCTTGAATACGGTTAACTAATTTTGATAAACGCCTCGGCGTTGATTTAAGAGTAATTATTTCGGTTAAAACAGCTAACCCCTCTTGGGTTACTGTTGAACTTGGGGTGCCTTTACTTAAACAAGTTAAATAAGGCTGAGCTAGCCCGTTTTGCGTCGTACCTACGTGTATCCAGCCTTCGTGAACTTCTAATATATCAAGCTCGCGCTGAGAAAATTTAACGTCTTGGTTTAGTTTAATGTTATTAGCACCGGCCGCTGCATCACTTACAATGCCGTCGCTAAGCATTACTTCTACATTAATACCTGCCATACTACTATTAACTTGCTCAGATAAAATACGTACTGCATCCACCGCATCAATATTTTTAGGATCATCAGGTAAAATATCGGCAACTAACAAATTTTGCAGTGGTTTTTCTAGCATATTTGCAAGTTCGAACAGTGAAGGCTCACCTGCATGAAATAGATCTTTTGGGTGACCAAATAGCTCTACTGATAAATCATGAAATTCAGGTGTGCCTCTGTATTCCAGCATACTTAGAACCGTTTTATATTCGCTACACATTTTACCCATATATTGCGAAATAGGATTTAACTGCCCTAGCTGATTTATAATATTTCTATTAAGTGTAGAAAACGCTTGGCGTAATTCACTAGGTACAAACCCTAAATCGCGTTGCTGGTAATAAGCACGATCAATTAAAGGGTTTTTTTGACATTTTTGTCTAAAAAACTCTTCTTTTATTTGTTTATCCCAATTAATAGCATCGAGTATTCTAATAGGCGTTTGTAACGCTATTAATTGATCAGATAATTCTCGTGTTTTAAGTAGTAACGCCTTGTCTATCATAGTAAAAGCTCAAGTAAAAATGAGCGCTGAGCATAGTTTATAAATGCAAAAATACAAAGTAAATTTACACATAATTAAGCATTGTTTTTTAGGTGATCGAGCCGCATATCTATAACGTAAATCTATTTAACTTTTAAAGGTGAAATATGAAAAACGAACTCGATAATAAACAAATTTTAGCAGTATACGAGCGTATTCAAAAACGTGGAGAAGCAACTAATGAAGGTAAGCATTATCAAGGTATTACCGCTTATTCTGATATAGACGGTTACACTATATATTTACAAGGCAGCGGTGTAATTCTTCGTTTTGGTTTTCATAACGCCTACCACCTAGATTACGAACACGACAAACACAAAGACGATTTTTTAAAGAAAATTGTTAATATTGCTAACGAAGAATAATGTACCCTAGAAAAGTTAGAAAGCGTAGCGACAGTAAACTCAATACCTCGTTTATAAATCAGGTTATAGCTGCGCTTAAATCTGATCCCGCTAAACTCGCCATCATCCGTAAAAATTTAGAATATTATCGTAATCAGCGTCATTTAAAGCGCGGTTTTTTACTCGCCATTGAGCGTTTTGACTGGGTATTTGAAGCCAGTGATGACGTAAATTTTATATGCGATCAAATTTTAGCTGACGATTACATAGGCAATCGTCTCAGGCGCTATCCACTTTTATTTAAAGGTTTGCTCGATGAAGGATAAATCTCCTCATATTTGCCACCCGTTAGTTATTAGAGTACTAAGCAATTAGGTTGTATTTATGTCATTGGTTTAAAAAAATACTATTAGTACTCTAATTATTACCGCACTAAATATTTTATTATTACTTTTATTAGCATAAAGCAGTAAAGAAAACAGTACAGTAAATGAAAAACCCAACAAACAGCATAACCATCTGTTTTATAACAAATTATACCCCACAGTTAAATATCCTCTTTCTTACAAAATTTAGCCCCATTTGTTAATAATTCATCTACATTTTGGCATCTCAAGGTTTACTTCACCCTTGAATTATTAGACCTATTACCTTAAGCTTATCTTTATTGAACGTTCAATTAATAAAAATTATGCCTAAAGTTGGAATGGAACCTGTCAGGCGTCAACAGTTAATTGACGCGACAATTGAGTCAGTGGCGATGCGTGGATTACAAGCAACCACTATAAACAGCATTAGTAAAAATGCAGGTTTATCGTCAGGCATTATTAGTCATTATTTTGGTGGTAAGCAGGGTTTAATAGAAGCGACTGTTCGTTATTTGCTTTCTAATCTTAAAAAAGACCTTATTGAAAAAGTTAGCCATAACACCAGCGCTACACAGCGCCTTATGTTTATTGTTGAAGCTAACTTTGCGCTTGTGCAACAGCGCAGTGATACCACCAAGACATGGTTGAGCTTTTGGGCGCAATCAATGCACGACGACGAGCTTCACCGACTGCAAAATGTAAACAGTAAACGCTTGCAAAGTAATTTAGCATTTTCATTTAAGCAATTAATGCCTATTGAGCAAGCAAAACAAGCTGCTGAACTTAGCGCTGCCATGATCGATGGCCTATGGTTAAGAACAGTACTTAGTAAATCCGACGTAAACCAGTTTAAACACAGTGAAACTTTAGCTAAAAGCTATGTAAATTCACTCATCAAGCAATATGGAGCCTAGCGTGAGCAAACCAGTCTATCAAAACTTTATTAATGGCCATTTTCTTGCTAACCAAAGCGGTGAAACTTTTGATGTAACTAACCCTGCAACAGGTAATGTTATTTATAGCGTAGAAGTTGCCGATGAATTTGTTCAAAACGCAGCCATTAAAAGTGCAAAACAAGGTTTTGCACAGTGGTCTAAAATGACACCTATCGAACGCAGCCGTATTTTATTAAAAGCAGTCGCAATACTTCGCCAGCGAAACGATGAACTAGCCTTAATAGAAGTGCTTGATACCGGCAAACCAATGCAAGAAGCAAACTGTGTTGATATAGAAACCGGCGCTGATGTAATCGAATACTTTGCAGGCCTAGCCCCTGCACAAGTGGGTCAGCAGCAAATGGTAGGTGATGACTTTTACTATACGCGCAAAGAACCATTAGGTATTTGTGCCGGTATTGGTGCGTGGAACTACCCGCTACAAATAGCATGTTGGAAATCTGGCCCTGCCCTTGCAGCTGGCAACGCATTTATTTTTAAACCATCTGAAGAAACACCACTAGGCGCTATTAAACTGGCCGAAGTATTTGTTGAAGCAGGTGTACCTGCTGGCGTATTTAACGTTGTACAAGGTGCAGGTGACGTAGGCCAATGGTTAACCTCGCACAGTGAGATTGACAAAGTGTCGTTTACTGGTGAAGTAGGTACAGGTAAAAAAGTAGTAGCAAGCGCTGCTGGTACCTTAAAAGACGTAACAATGGAGCTAGGTGGTAAGTCGCCGCTAGTTGTATTTGATGATGCAAATATAGAGCAAGCAGTAAGCGCAGCCATGCTAGGTAACTTTTATACGCAAGGCGAAATTTGCACTAACTGTACACGTATTTATGTTCATAAAAATATTTATCAGCAGTTTATTGATGAGCTTAAAACGCGTACAGAGCAAAATATTATTGCTGGCGATCCGCAAGATTTAAACACAAACTTTGGTGCGCTTATCTCTAAAAAGCATCAAGACTTAGTAATGAGTTATGTTAATAAAGGGATTGAAGAAGGCGCAACACTGCTTACCGGTGGTTCAACGCTTTCACCTGAATCTGCGCCTAATGGCTACTTTGTTGCACCTACCGTTTTTATTGATTGCAACGATGAAATGACTATCGTTAAAGAAGAAATATTTGGCCCAGTAATGAGCGTACTTGTTTTTGAAGACGAAGACGACGTAATTGCACGTGCCAATGGCACTCACCTAGGCTTAGCTGCGGGCGTATTTACAAGCGATATTAAACGCGCACACCGTGTTATTCATCAATTAGAAGCGGGGATTTGTTGGATTAATGCCTATGGTAACTCACCTGCTGAAATGCCTGTTGGAGGTTATAAGCAATCTGGTATTGGCCGTGAAAATGGGATCGAAACACTTGATCATTACACGCAAACTAAGTCTATTTATGTTGGTATGGCCGACATAGAAAGCCCATTTTAAGGCGCCTTACTATGAGTAATCATTACGACTATATTATTGTTGGTGCGGGATCTGCGGGTTGTGTTTTAGCTAACCGATTATCTGAAGATTCAAGCAATCGCGTGTTACTGCTTGAAACCGGCGGCAGTGATAAAAGTATTTTTATAAAAATGCCAACTGCGCTGTCTATTCCTATGAATACCGATAAGTACGCATGGCAATTCCATACTCAACCAGAGCCACATTTAGATAACCGTGAAATGCATTGCCCTCGCGGTAAGGTACTCGGTGGCTCGTCATCGATTAATGGCATGGTGTATGTACGCGGCCACGCTAAAGACTTTGATGAGTGGCAGCAGCACGGTGCTAATGGTTGGGACTACCAATCGTGTTTACCGTATTTTCAAAAAGCGGAAAGCTTTTACCTTGGTGAAAACACATACCGAGGTGGTAAAGGCCCACTTGGCGTTAATAACGGTAACGAAATGCAAAACCCGTTGTACACCACATTTATAAAAGCCGGTGTAGAAGCTGGTTATGCTAGTACAGACGATTATAACGCGTCGCAGCAAGAAGGCTTTGGCCCAATGCACATGACCGTTAAAGACGGTGTACGCAGCTCGGCTTCTCGTGAATATTTAGACCCTGTAAAATCGCGTAGTAATTTAACTGTACTTACCGGCGCACTTGCTCAAAAAGTTATTCTTGACGGTAAAAAAGCCACAGGCATCGAGTACAAAGTAAACGGTAATGTTCAAACAGCACATGCAGCAAAAGATGTTGTTTTAAGTGCAGGCCCTATTGGCTCTCCGCATATATTACAGCTATCTGGTATTGGCGATAAGGACATCCTTGAAAAAGCAGGCGTTGAAGTTAAACACCACTTACCGGGTGTGGGTCAAAACTTACAAGATCATCTTGAATTTTACTTTCAATACAAATGTAAGCAGCCAATTACACTAAACGGCAAATTGGGCCTTATTTCCAAGGGCTTGATAGGCGCTAAATGGTTATTTACTCGTAAAGGTTTAGGCGCTACTAACCATTTTGAGTCATGTGCATTTATCCGCTCTAAGCCTGGAGTTGAATGGCCTGATATTCAGTATCACTTTTTACCAGCCGCTATGCGATACGATGGTCGTAGTGCATTTGCAGGTCATGGTTTTCAAGTTCACGTAGGTCATAACAAACCAAAAAGTCGCGGCAGCGTTACTATTCAATCAGCTAACCCTGAGCAACCGCCACAAATTTTGTTTAATTACTTACAGCACAAAGACGACATTGAAGGCTTTAGAGCATGTGTGCGTTTAACTCGCGCCATTATTGAGCAAAGTGCCTTTGATGATTACCGTGATGAAGAAATTCAGCCAGGTAAACACATTCAAACAGATGAAGAAATAGATGCCTTTGTACGCCAAGCCGTAGAAAGTGCTTACCACCCTTCTTGCTCATGCAAAATGGGTGAAGATGATATGGCCGTTGTTAACTCTAATACCCAAGTGCACGGTATTAAAGGCTTACGTGTTGTTGACTCGTCTATTTTTCCAACCGTTCCTAACGGAAACCTTAATGCTCCTACGATTATGGTTGCTGAAAAAGCAGCTGATTTAATTTTAGGTAAAAGTCCATTACAGAAATCGGATGTGAGTGTTGCCATACCAACTAATTGGCAACAAACACAACGTAGTGCGGAGATCTAACTTTAGCCACATGCTTGGTTTAGCCTCGTCGGGTTAAACCACAGCGTGCCTTGCAGTGGCACACGATGTAAATAGGTTATGTTGTGTTAATGCGAGAATAAAACAATAAAATACGGAGTGCTTATGAATTCTATATATTCATTTTGGGAGGGTAACAATGACTATTTGGCTTAATGCAGGCATCATTTTTACCTTACTTGCCATTATCACTATTTTAATAAAATGGGGTAATGTTCGCGTTGTTGGCGTAACACCAGTTCGCACCTTTACGTTTATAGCAATATTATTTACATCAGGCCTTGATGTTGGCCTTATTATGTTTCCTTTAACTGAGTTTGCAGGTTATGCAGACATAAAAGCAAGCCCAGAATATGCGTTTGCAAATCCACTGGCCATTGAGTTTGGTTACTGGGGATTTTTGATCTGGGGATTTTACTTTCTTACGTGTTTTTATTTCTGTGTAATAGAACCTAAAGTTAAATTTTTCGAAATTCCTTGGGTTAAATTTATCAATAATGTAGTAATTATTGGTACATGTGCGTTTACTGCTTATTTATTACTTACAAACCTACCATGGTACTTACCAGAGCTCGGTGATGGCGAAAGCGTTATACCCACTTTTTACTTTGTGGTATTAGCCGCTATATGTTTTGCGGTTTACTCAAGTACAGATATTAAATACGTACGTATTCTAAGCATTGCAACTACTTGGTTATTTATTGCATTAATTGGCTTTATGTGGGCCGGTGCATTTGTGTTAGGTGACAGTGAAATGTCTGCATTTACAAGTAACGTAGCTTCCATTGGTGTTTACTTTGCTAATATTAATGAGTTTGTATTACCTCTTAACGATTACCACGAATTTTACTTATTTTGGTGGTTTGCGTGGAGCATAATGATTGGCCAATTTACATCTCGTTTTGTTGGCGGACTTAAGACATATCAAGTACTTGGGGCAATGCTAATATTCCCTTCAATCCCAATTGCAATCTGGTTTAGTGTGCTTTATCACTATCATGATATGGGTATTCCAACTCAAGGTATTAAAAACTTTGCGATGGTGTTTGTAGGTGTTGTGTTTGTAATCAATTCACTTGATTCATTGATACGCTTATATACCGATAACTTAAATTTAACGGTAAAACGTTTAGGTAAGCTTAACTATATGGCACTAAATATAGTTGCCCTTTCACTGCTTACTTTATTATTTAAGCTAGAGTTTTTACAAATTCAATGGGTTGGTGCGTTAGTAATTGGTTTATTCTTTGTGTGTGCAGGCTTTATTGGTTACAGCAAGTTTAAAACAGTTAAGAACATAGATAGCTCACCAAAAGATAATAAAATTGATTATACAAAAATAGAAACTGTACATTAGGGATCAACAATGAATAATAAATTAAAACAACTAGCAATAGCAGTACCATTCGCACTTTTATCAACAACAGCTGCGGCAGATTGGTCAACAACAATCACTGCAGCATCTGATTACACCTTTAACGGTGTAAGCCAAACAGATAACGACCCTGCAATTCAAGGAAGTCTTGATTACGCTTTCGATAACGGTGTTTACGCTGGTGCATGGGCTTCAAATGTAGACTTTGGTGATGACACTGATTTTGAACTTGATGCATACCTAGGGCGTTATGTGCAGTTAAATGATGAAGTAAGTGTTGATTACGGTATTGCGTATTACACGTACCAAGGTAATAACAGCGATGGCAACTACGCCGAAGCTTACACTAAATTCGGTTACGCAAGTGAATACGGCCAAACTGAGCTTAACTTTTGGTACAGCTGGGATTACTTTGGAACTGGCGCAGGCCATGTAATATCTATGGTTGCACATACCTATGAACTAGCGCCTAACCACGCTATTCGTGCAAGCTTTGATATTTCTAACTCGCTTGATGGCGAAAAATGGGCATGGGATGTAAATCAAAAGAAATCATACAAACATTACCGTTTAGCATATCAAACAAGCTACGAAGGTTTTGGTATTGAAGTTGCTGCAGAAAACACAAGCTTAGATTACGATTATGCAGATGAGCGTATTGTGCTTGCAGTGTCTCGTACATTCGACCTTTAATTAGCGTTATAGCCCTGGGCTCTAACTAGTAAATATTTTTATCAGAACCTAGGCTATATAGATACAAAAATGCCACCCAATATAGGGTGGCATTTTTTTTACTAACTCTTTACTCTCTAACTAATAATATCCCAAGCACTGGTTCCTGAAGCAGATAAGTTACTATTATTATTACGTAAAACTTTGTTTCCCACGTTTATCGATGTCTCGGGCCGGCTAACTAAATAACCTTGCACTGAACTCACACCTATTTTTTTAACTAACTCAAATTGTGCGATTTCTTCTACACCTTCCGCGACAATTTTAAGCCCTAACTTTTGTCCAAGTTCACTAATTGTATTTAAAATATCATTATACTTTTGACTTTTATTAGCCTGAGTTATAAATGAGCGATCTATTTTAATTACATCAATGGGTAAGTCAGCAAGTGTACTTAATGAGCTAAAGCCGGTACCAAAGTCATCAATAGCAATCGTGATCCCTTCAGCGCGTAAGCGTCCTAATTCTTCAATTATTCTAGGGCTTGCTTTAATAAAGGTAGATTCTGTTATTTCGAGCATTAACGATGTTGCTGGCAAGCCGGTTTTTTTCAGCTTTTTCATGATCCAGTCATAAATATCCCGGTGCTTAAGTTGCACACCCGATACATTAACCGATATTTTAACTTTACGCATACCAGCATTATGCCAAGCAGCCATTTGTCTACACGACTCAAGCATAATCCAATCGCCTAACTCTAATATTAAATTAGACTCTTCAGCTATTGGAATAAATTCAGTAGGTGAAATCATTCCCTCTACGGGATGATCCCAGCGAGTAAGCGCCTCAAAGTAATCAATCATGCAATCTTCTACGTGCACAATAGGCTGAAAAGATAAATAAAAATCTTTACACGCAACAGCTAACCGCAACTCTTCCAATAGATAGTGGTAGCGACGCATTTTGTTACCCATTTCAGGCGAGTAAACTTTAAATATACCCTTACCATCACTTTTAGCTCGGTACATTGCAACATCGGCAAGTTGTAATAAAGCCTGAGGGGTTGATGCGCTTTCTGGATATGTAGCAATACCAATACTTGCGCTAATTTTTACTATTTTATTTCCCAGTACAAAATCTTTTTCAAGCTCGCTTAAAACATGCTTAGCAATTTCTACAACTCTATCACTTTCATCTAGTGACTCTATAAAAATAGAAAATTCATCTCCTCCTAAACGAGATAAATTTTGCTCTAATTGGTTTGCAGTATTTATATTACTTAATTTATGGTGGCGTAAAACGTTTGCTAATCGGCTCGCTACTTGTACTAATATTTCATCGCCAAAACTATGCCCAAAAGAGTCATTAACTTGTTTAAAACCATCTAAATCAATAAATAAAAGTGCGCATTTGAGCTCTTCTTTTGATGTGTGGTTAATTTGTCTGTCGATATGCTCTATATAAGCGTGACGATCAATGAGTAAAGTAAGCTTATCTTGGCAGATGCTCGTTTGGGTTTGCTTTAAATAGTTAGCAACATGTGTATTTAAACTAGTGATTGACTGGCTTAAACTACTCACTCCTGAAGGGTTTTCTGCTGGTTTAACATTTAAATTAAAGGCATTAAGTAACGTGTTTGCTTGAAGGTTTAATTGAGCTATTTGGTTTTTATATTGGCGTTTTCTTCTTTCTCTGCGAAGGTAAGCTCCACAACCAAATAGCAAAATACAAACAATTAAAAAATTAATAGGTGACGCTAATGTCATCAGCACTAGTTTTTGAGCATTCGCCGCTAAAAATTCGGTGTCCGTTGTTTTTATAAGGAGATAATTTACCGAAGAGTCTTCTATTATGTAATGGCCATTAATAATAGGATTATACCAAGGGGCCATATTTAACGAGGTGCTCGCTATTTCGAAACTACGTATATCTATATCAGAGTGAAATAAATTGATGCGATTAATTTGATTTGTCAGTTCTATATTTATGCAAAAGCAAAATAAGATTAAAACTAAAATTATAAATCCAACAGGCTTCAATTTACTCATCAATAAAATCCATCTAAATTACTTCTCCTACAAATCCGTTACTAAAAGGTGATTATATCGCCTGCATTTAGTACTAAGCAAGCGATAATACAATACTTATTAATGAGAATTTGTAAGGCCAGCAATAATAAAGAAGTAAATTATTGCTTGATCATTAACTAATTATAGAGCGTAGTGAATAAAAATAAACCAATTGTTAAGTATTATGTATAAATTATTCTCACTATCTCGTAATCAAGTTTTTAGCAATTTGATTACCAGTCATTATGAATTAACAATACTAAAGCTTAAAGTTGCCACGCATAACTTACTTTTGTAAAAAATGTGCGCTGATCACGCTCAACATGCTTTAGCGAGTCGTCTTGATAACTTTTATCTGAGTACCCTAAGTAAAATAAGGTTTGCGCATTTATTTTGTACGAATAAACAAGTTGGCTGGCATAATCTTTATTTATGTGACTTACTTGATAAAAGTAAGCGTCTTCATTTCTATCAATATCTTCAAATTGTAAAATTAGTTTAAGCATTGAACGCATACTAAATTTATAATAAAGCCTAAAATCTAATAAGTTAGCGGTATATACTCGCTCACCTTGAGGGTTATCTAACACACTGTAATTATGCTTAACGTCTACCTGCCAGTGATCGTTTATATCCCACTTAGCTTGCGTTTGCGTAGCGTACGACTCGCCAATTTGCTCATTTGCGTAATCTATACGGCTACCATATTCACCATAAAACGAAAGCCATATATTATTTTTAGGTTTAAAGCCTGTATAAACAAAGCCAATGTTTTGGTTATAAAAAGTATCGTTATAATTCTCATAACGATGAAGTAAGCCAATTTCAAAAATAGACTGTTTTTGGCCTTTTAATGTTATAAACCCTTGGTATTCATCTTCAAGTAAGTCGCCATTTTGAGCCCATGTTTTATTCCAGTCGGCCTCGTAAGACCATGACGTTAATAAGCCTGACTCGTCGCTGTACCAAGTTTGTCCGCCTACAAGGCCTACTTTCTCGTAATCTACTTTTTCTTGGTAACCTAGGTCTGTACGATAATCTTTCCCGATATTTTCGTAGCTCGCAGACACATTGTAGTCACGCTTATCTCTTGTGAATTCAATAGCGTATGCTTCATCTGATTGATTTTTAACTAAGTTATAGTTATTGGTTAAAAACGCTGAGTTTTTAGAATCAGCCGTTGCCACTTGATAGGCAAGCGTATCTGATTGATTAAACCAGTAACTGCCATCAACAGAGATCACCGTATTGTAGTAATCATCACTTTCTCTATGAGTAGTACTAAGCCCTATAGTACCTTGATCGCCAATATCATATTGATAACGGGCAGCTGCTGCGTGAGTTTTTTCCTCTAAAATAGCAAAACCAGAGCCTTGGTTTGTAGGTAATAAAATATTACTGTTATCGTCATCTGCATACATAAATGCATAGCTATGCTGATCCGTTTTACCAGTCAGTTTTGCCCCTACCTCAGGCTCTGCAATAGTGCGGGTGTAAAGTAGTTCAAATAAACTACTTTGAAAATACGATGCCCCATCTAAAAAAAACGGGCGCTTTTCGTCATAATATATCGAGTAAGTAGTGTTTACATCAAGCTCTAAAGCATCACTTTCTATTTGCGAAAAATCAGGATTAATTGTCGCATTAATCACCGCATCTTGAGTAACACCCCAGCGTAAATCTAGTCCTGCTTCGGTATTAATATCGCCGTTATCCCAGTTGCCAGGTAAGGTTGGCTTTGAATCATTTCTAAGCGCTGTAAGCGTAGGCGTTAATTGTAAATTTTTACTGGCTTTTACGTTTTTAAAACCGTGGAGTTTATCAAACTGACAAAGGCTGCATTTTATATCTCGGTCAAAACCCATATTTGAAAGTTGATAAAGCACGTCACGTTGATAATTTCGTAACACCGCAAACCCCCACGTTAGGTCGGGCTTATTTTCAGGAAATCGAAGTGCTTTAAAAGGTATACGCATTTCAACCACAAAGCCTTGCTCAGTAATTTTACCTGCGCTATCCCATATTGCATCCCAAGATGGGTCTGACTGCCAACCATCGGTGTCACTCATTCGAGTATCACCTTGCGCGCCTAATGGGTTTACATAAAATTCGTAAGCTGAACGCTCATCGTTAAAGGTATCAATAATTAAAATAACCGTGTCGTCTTGCCAAAGCGTATCTCTATCACGAAGTGACGCTGTAATTTGGCTAGGCTGAGGATCTTCGGCTACAAATGCAACATATAAGTTGCTGCCATCTTCGTACATGTAAGCGTCGGTTTTAACAGGTGGTATACCCTTTTCGTTTGGCTCATCTTGAAACGCAATAGGTACTAATGTGGCATTTTGCCAATGTGGCTCGTCAAGTACGCCATCAACGGTAATATTAGTACTGATATGTGACAGCGAATACTGTGTTTTTTCAGCGGCTAATAGTGGGGTTGTAGATAAAAGTGCAAAAGTAAGTGCAAACAAAACACTGAAGTGTTTTTTTATAGTTATAAAGTACTGCATAAACATCCATTTAGAGATATTTACCCTAAAAAGGTAAACTTATCTACGGAGTGTAATTTAAGTCAGTACATTTGTTAATAGTATGATACTAAAAATATTGGATATTTTAACTAATTAATATTAAAGGATTAATTTAAAAAGCTAGGTTTCTATTAATTTAAGCTTATTAGCCACACCATTCCATTGGTCTGCATCATCAGGTGCTGGTTTTACCTCAACAATACGTGGCCAAACTAAAGCAAGCTCAGCGTTAAGTTCAGTAAATTCTTTTTGATCTTCTGGAAGTTCGTCTTCTTGATAAATTGCCTCTGCGGGGCACTCTGGTACACACAAACCGCAATCAATACAATCTATTGGGCTTATTGCTAAAAAGTTAGGGCCTTCGTAAAAGGCATCTGCAGGGCACACTGCCACACAATCTGTGTATTTGCATTTAATACAGTTTTCGGTGACTACAAACGCCATAACAGTTAAAACCCAATAATTAATCATCTAAGGCGCGGATCATACCCAACCACACTAAAAACACAATAAATAAGTGCCATAATTGGCCAATTTAACGTAATATATGCGCCCTCAATGTAAAGCCATTACGTGCCCTACACTTCTTATTGTGAGCGGAAATAAACCCGCTAAGACACCTAAAAGAGATACTAATGATACGTTTAACCGAAATAAAGCTGCCGCTTGATCATAACGAAGATGCTATAGGCCAAGCCATAGTAGACAAACTAAAAATAAAACCTGAGCAATTGCACAGCTATAATGTGTTTAAACGTGGCTACGACGCACGTAAAAAAACAGCTATTTTACTTATTTACACTCTTGATATTGAAGTAGATAACGAAGAAGCGCTCCTTAATACATTTTCTAAAGATCAGCACGTAAAACCGGCGCCCGACACTTCTTACAAATTTGTAGCGCAAGCACCTGCTAATATTACCGAGCGCCCAGTGGTAATTGGTTTTGGCCCGTGTGGTTTATTTGCGGGTTTAGTCCTTGCTCAAATGGGCTTTAACCCGATTATTTTAGAGCGTGGTAAAGAAGTACGCGAACGCACAAAAGACACCTTTGGCTTTTGGCGTAAACGCACACTTAATACTGAGTCTAATGTGCAGTTTGGTGAAGGTGGTGCAGGTACATTTTCAGACGGTAAACTATACAGCCAAGTTAAAGATCCAAAACATTATGGTCGTAAAGTTATAACCGAATTTGTAGAAGCCGGTGCACCAGATGAAATTCTATATGTAAGTAAGCCGCACATTGGTACGTTTAAACTTGTTACTATGATTGAAAAAATGCGCGCGCGTATTATAGAGCTTGGCGGCGAAATACGCTTTAGCACACGCGTAGATGACATTCATTTAGATGATGGACAAGTAACCGGCTTAACGCTTTCAAATGGTGAAAAACTAGATACTCGTCACGTTGTACTTGCAGTAGGTCACAGCGCTCGTGATACCTTTAAAATGATCCACGACAAAGGTATTTATGTAGAAGCTAAACCCTTCTCTGTTGGCTTTAGAATCGAGCACAAACAATCAATGATTGACGAGTGCCGCTTTGGAGATAACGCAGGCAACCCAATTTTAGGCTCAGCCGATTACAAACTCGTTCATCATTGTGATAATGGCCGCACGGTTTACAGCTTTTGTATGTGCCCAGGGGGCACTGTAGTAGCCGCAACCTCTGAAGAAGGCCGTGTTGTTACTAACGGTATGAGCCAATATTCACGTAGTGAGCGTAACGCAAATAGCGCCATTGTTGTAGGTATTAACCCAGAAAAAGATTTCCCTGGGCACCCGCTTGCAGGTATTGATTTACAGCGTAAATTAGAAGAACAGGCTTATGCATTAGGCGGCAGTAATTATGATGCCCCTGCTCAGCTTATCGGTGATTTTTTAAAAGGCAAACCATCGGGTAACATTGGCGGCGTTGAGCCTTCATATACACCAGGGATTAAATTAACCGATTTAGGTAAAGTACTTCCGCAGTTTGCTATCGATGCTATACGCGAAGCCATACCTGCATTTAATAAGCAAATTCGTGGTTTTTCAACTAACGATGGCTTATTAACCGGTGTAGAAACGCGTACATCATCGCCTATTAGTATCAAACGCGATAAAAGTTTTCAAAGTATAAATACAAAAGGTTTATACCCAGCAGGTGAAGGCGCAGGTTACGCAGGTGGTATTTTATCTGCAGGCATTGATGGTATTAAAGCGGCTGAAGCAGTTGCACTCTCAATGTTAGAAAACGCTTAAACCGGTTTTTTAAGTTATTTACCGAAAAGCCTCACTTTGTGAGGCTTTTTTGTGCTAAATGTATAATAAATAACAATTAGCGGCTTAATAGAATGACCAAAACAACCATTATTTCTTTAATTTGTGTGCTTTGTGTATTTAGTGCTAAAGCGAATAATTTAAAAACTATAGAGCAAATTCACATAGCTTATAAAAACAAAACTACAAATGCACAACACGTTACACAAGCTTATATAAACCGAATAGAAAAACTCAACCCACAATATAACGCTGTGATTAATATCGATCCCTCAGCTATTGAACAGGCTAAAGCTTTAGATTTACTCTATGCAAATTCTAAATGGGCCGGGCCACTTCATGGCATACCCGTTTTGCTTAAAGATAACATAGAGACCAAAGGTGTATTACCAACCACAGCAGGATCGCTGGCTTTAAAAAATAACATTACAAATAAAGATGCTTTTGTAGTTAAAAAACTGCGAGAAGCAGGCGCTATCATTTTAGGTAAAGCAAACCTGAGTGAATGGGCCAATTTTCGATCTTCGTACTCTTCTTCTGGGTGGAGCGCAGTAGGTGGACAAACACATAATGCTCACGATATAACTAGAAACCCGTGTGGTTCTAGTGCAGGCTCTGCAGTGGCCGTAGCACTTAACTTTGCACCAATTGCACTGGGCACAGAAACCGATGGCTCTATTACCTGCCCCGCATCAGTTAATGGTGTATATGCTATAAAACCAAGCATGGGCCAAGTATCACGCAATGGGGTTATTCCCCTTTCAAGCAGCCAAGACACTGTTGGACCTATGGCTCATACCCTAAAAGATACGCTACTTGTGCTTGCAGTATTACAAGGCGAAAATAAAAAAGATGTATCAACACATGAGTTTGTTTTAAATTCAAAAGAGTTAACGGCTAAATCAACACTCAAAATTGGTGCGCTACCAAGTGATAAATTTACCATTCAAACTCAGCAGCTTTATAAAAAGCAATTAAATGCACTTAAACAAGCAGGGCATACCGTTACTGAAATAGAAGTAACCGACAATCTAGATTCTTTATTCGCTGATGAATACTACATTTTACTTTACGATTTTAAAGCTGAAATAAATCATTACTTATCTAACACACCAAAAGAAGTAAAAACTAAAAGCTTAGAGGCACTCATTAACTTTAATAGCCAAAATAAAGAAACAGAAATGCCCTACTTCGGACAAGATATACTTACTAAGTCGCAGGCAATTGATTTAACAAATAAAGATAAATATCAACGCGTTAAAACACGCTACCGTGCACTGGCTAAATCAGCAATTACTAATTTATATAAAAATAATGATATAGATATCGTTATTGCCCCGACAGTATCACCAGCGTGGAAAACCGACCTCATTAACGGTGATAATTTTAAAGGCAGCAGCAGCTCTTTGCCCGCAATAGCAGGAAGCACACATATAACACTCCCTGTGGGCAAGGTAAGTAACTTACCTGTTGGGTTATCTATTATTGCTAATATAAACCAAGAGCAAGCTGCGTACACTTATGCTGATATAATTGATAAAACACTTTCATTAAATACAAAAAAACCTGAGTAAACTCAGGTTTTTTTTAATTAAAATTCGCGTTTTAGCTTACTTTTTAAGGGTAAGCTTGGCGCCTTTTAAGCTTTTACGTACATTTGAAATACGCGAGCGATTTACAGCACGTGCTTCGCCTGTTGCTTGCCCTGTAGGCTTATTAGTACGGCTACGGCGTAAATGCGCTGGTTTTTTACCAATTTTATCAATAAGTACTTCACGGTTACTTACTTCGTAACCCTCTAAATATACACGCTTAATTTTTTGACCAATTAACGCTTCGATTTCAAATAAAGTATTTTCTTCTTCACGGCTTACAAATGAAATTGCTTGGCCTTGGTTACCAGCACGACCTGTACGGCCAATACGGTGTACGTAATCTTCAGCAAGCCACGGTAAATCAATATTAATTACACGTGGGAGGCCATCAATATCAATACCACGTGCAGCAACTTCAGTTGCCACTAAAACACGTACTTTGCCTTCTTTAAATTCACGAAGTGCACGTCGGCGGTTACCTTGCGACTTATCGCCGTGACATACAGTGGCAGGAATACCGTCAAGGTTAAGTTCTTTTACAAGCTCATCTGCCGTTTCTTTCATGTTTACAAATACAAGTACTTGCTGCCAGTTCTTTTTACCAATCAGCTCTGAAAGAAGCTCTTGTTTACGGCGCTCTTCTACTGGGTACACAACGTGCTGAACGGTACTTGCTGTGCTATTAGTTTGATCAACACGTACAATTTCAGGCTGTTTTAATACTTTAGAAGCAAACTGTTTAATCGCAGCTGGAAACGTAGCCGAGAAAAGTAATATTTGACGCTGCTCGTCACAGCTTTTAATAACACTTTGCATATCTTCAATAAAGCCCATATCAAGCATACGGTCTGCTTCATCAAGTACTAAATGTTTAACACTTGCAAGGCTTAAATTACCTAAACGAATGTGATCAAGTAAGCGCCCAGGTGTTGCAACAACAACATCTACACCGTCCTTTAGTGAATTAGCTTGGCCTGCGGTATTAACACCACCAAACAAGCTCACTACTTTTAAAGGAGTGTGTTTTGCGTAAGCTTTAAAGTTATTAGCTATCTGCTCTGCAAGCTCACGCGTTGGCGCAAGTACTAATGCACTTGGTGCATTTGTTGTGCTGTGCTCTGATTCAAATAATTTTTGGATGATAGGTAAAGCAAACGCTGCCGTTTTACCAGTACCAGTTTGGGCACTTGCTAAAACGTCTTTACCTTTACGAACAGCCGGAATAGCTGAACGCTGAATGGGCGTAAGGGTGTGGTAATTAAGTTCGTCTAACGCCTGAATAAGTTCAGGGGCAAAACTAAAAGATTTAAAATTCATGCTGTATAACCTGCGGCCACATTATCAAGGGTCGCAAATTATACAGTAAAAACGAGTCAACAGTTAGTGATTACTGCCTATAATTAAAAACTTAAGATAAAATTAATACATTGTCGATATTTAATACTTCTGCTCTTGAGCCAACGATATCATCAACGTTAAGTTCGTTAATTAATATTTCGCCTTGAGCTTGCTGCTCATCACTCAGTGGCAAATACGGTAATCTAAATACCGGGTTCACTGCGCCAGTCATCATCATTGCGGTGTTAATAGCAATAGGGTTTGGCTCGCAGAATAACCAGTTCATTAAAGGTTGTAATGAGGCATTTAACGCATCATTTTTAGTATCCATTAATTGGCGGAACAACCCAGGTATAAGATTAGAGGTAACCGATATAACACCGTGAGCTTTGTGCACATGGCGCGCGTCGTGCGCTTCGTCATCGTTACCAGACCAACATGCAATACCTTGCTGCTCGTAGTGTGTAATACGTTCATTACCGCCACATTCTTTTATACCAATTAGGTTAGGGTGCTGTGCTAATGGCTCAATAATATCAGGCGTTAAGTCTTGCCCTGTACGCCCTGCTACGTTGTAAATAAACGCAGGTCCAATATCTAACACACGCTTAAAGTGCTCTATAACACCCGCAATTGACGTACGGCCATAATACGGGTTAATTTGCAGCGCTGCATGCATGCCGCTGGCAAAACCATATTTAGTGGCTTTTATTGCTTCACGCGTATTGTTACTGCCTGTATTACCTACAATCAGTAGCTTATTGCCATACTTGTTTGCACTGTGCGCAATAAGCATTAAATGCTCTTCCCAGTTCATTAACTGGCCTTCGCCGGTTGTACCACCAACCACAATGCCATCTACTCCCGCTGCTATTTGTATTTCAACGAGTTCGTCGTACTTTGCTAGGTCTATTTCACCATTGGCTAAGTACGGGGTTTTAATAGCGGTAATTAAGCTTGCTTGTTTAATTTGTTCTAGGGTGCGCATAAAAATTCATTATTTATAAAACTTGCGCTATTTGTAACATACTTGCACGCATTTTTGCAGGCCTAAGCTAATAATAAACGTAAAATGGCTTGTGTTATTTAGTTTGATAATACAAAATACAAACACTGTACATCTAAACAGTGTTTGTATTTTTAACTTTAAGCGAGCCTTTATGCGTTTATCTAACTACTTAGCCACTCATTTTTATAATACCGATGAGCTTTGCCATGCTTTAAATATTGATGCCGAGCAGCTAGATACGTGGCAGCAACACAGCGTATTTCCTAAGCCAAGTTATTGTATAAAAAGTCAATTAAGTTGCAGTTCGTATTCTGGATTGTATGAATGTGAGGAATACGATGACTATTATCCTCGCGGTTGCGTAAATTGGGGCCAAGGGCTTATAAAACAAAAGATTGAATCATCGAGTAATGCCTTTAATTATTTTGCACAGCAATACACGGCAAGCCTTACTAAACTTGCTCAGCAAGGTTTTACCTTTAACGAAGAATTGTTTGGTTGTGAAATAGATGAACACCTACAACAAGTATGGCAGCAGTTTTTATGTAGTAAATATGGTGTGCTTACACAAAATGGTTTAATTGACGAAATAGTATGTGTTGATATTGGCAGATTATTAGTTGACGACATTACTGAGCTGCGCACTAAAGCATCCTTAAATCAACAGGAGCGTACACAGCTACACCCCGCAATGAAGCTATTAAACAAAGCGCTAGGCCACGGGGCTGATCACGAAAAACAACAAACCCTACGCGCCCGCTACATAGATGCGCTTATTTTAAAGTACGATTTGTCTATTGGGGCGTATTGAAATTTGTTCAATCTAGGGGGGATTTAATCGCGGCGCGAGGTTTGTAACCTAGTGGGCTAAGTAAAAACCGAGAAACAAAGAGTTAATCGCCCCTGTAAAGAACCCTTTGGGCAGCGCATGTTTGGAATTTATGCTGCGTTATCGCCTATTTATGGGGAATAACCACACGTCATAGACTCTGCCTTGCTTAAATACCAAACACACTGCTGCAAATTCAACCACAAAAATACAACACGCCCTAAGTAATGCTATATTTATTTTGATATAAACGTAGTACTAAAGGCACCTAAACCTTCGTAGCTAATGGTGATTAACTGATCAGTATTAAGCTCAACCACACCACAATATGAGCCAGTTATAAACACGTGCCCTGCTTTTAAGTCAATTCCTTTGGCAGATAAATAGTTAACCGCCCAATAAAGAGGAAGTTGCGCAAGCTCTGCAGGGTGAGCACCAGCAAAGCTTAACTCAGCGTCAGTTTGCTTAATGTTAATATTAACAGTACTTGCGTTATAGGCTTTTGTATTATCTATTTGTGGGCCTACATATACACCTTGGTTAGATAAACCATCGGCTAATTTTTCAATGTGAGTGCTTAAAGTGCTTTCATCAAATCTCTTTTGAATAAGCTCAAGTGCTAAATGAGCACGAGTAAAAGCCGTATCAATATCTTCATTAGAATAATTTTTATTGCTTGGCAAATCGCTTTCTAAAATAAACGCAATTTCTGGTTCGATAAGCGCTTTATTTTTGGTTGTATAGAGCGAGCAGCTTTCGGTTTGCTCTATTGGAGCATGTAAAAGAGGTGCTAATATAATCGTTCCATCATCTAACGGCAGCATACACTTCCAGCCATATACTGTTTGATCATTTAAATAAATCATCAACTTTTGTACTTCTATTGCATCATCAGTCGAGTCTAGTATTAACTCTTTAGGAAAATTTGAACGTGCTGGGCTTTCCCCTCTTTGGGCTAATAAATGAGTCGCAATTAATTTTAGTTGTATTGAGTTATTCACAAAAATCTCTTTAAAGTACGCTACTACTGGTTAAGCAGTAATCGGCAAAGGGGCGATTATTAATTTAAGTATTAATACATCAAGCAAAACGGCTGCATTAAAACTATCTCTCAGGCAAAAATTGGTAATTATTTAAGTATCAGTAGATTTAAGTGATCGTAAAAAAAGCCCTAAACCACCAAAGGCTAAAATTATAATTACTATTAAATCAAACGAGGTCATTGTACGCATACTAAAACGTACGCTTGATATAACACCAAATATTAAAGCCGTTAATGAACCTAAAGACAGTACCCAACCTAAAATATTTTTGGAATTATAAAAAATTAAACCCACTCCAAAAATAAAGGGGATCATTACCATGCCACCAGTAATGCCAAAACCACCTAATGCATTAACACTGTAAATAAGAGAACTAAGGCCAAAGTTAGAGGTTACCGAGATTGCGTTTAGCAGCATATAAAAGCCACCACACATCATTATTAATCCAATAAAAAAATGCCCTATACCACCAGAGCTTCCGCCTGCACCTTTCATTTTTATTCCTTTTATATTTTTATTAGTTGTTTTTACAATGCAAAGGTTCTACTTAAATGATGCTTTTACTTCGTAGCCTTTACATTGAAGCCGCTCTTTAAGTACTTTACTTTACTCATAATAAGAAAAATAAAGTACTTAAGGAGCAATAACACTTAGCGAGTAATTACATGCCAAATTACATAAAACCAAGATAAAAAACCGTGCAAAATTGCCCATATAACAGATTCGTTTTCACTCCACGAAATTGCAATTGCTAACGCCGTACCGAAGGATACACCATATTTTACTATCTCATTTCTTGAGTTTCTCATTATTTATATCCTGAGTTTTTATTGTTTTATATAGTGAGCAACATAGTAATAAATTCAGTTATTAGTACTTAGAAGCGCTTATTAAATCCAATATTTATAACACATCATAATTTTTGCATGTTGTATTTTTATAATCACACAAGTTAGCTTTTATATAAACAGGAGATTAATGATGCAGGAAGGAATAGTTTGATAGTTATATATTAGGTATCACTTTAATGTTTTTAAGTTTGTTCTATCCGAGGATTACTTGGAGCCTCACGGGACTGGTAACTGCTCCACTGATATCGCCTATTAGTAGGGAGCAACTACACTAAGTAGGCTCTACTTTAGCTAAAAACCAATCATATAGCTGCAAATTCAACCTTCAAATATAAATAAGCACTACAAAAAAGGCGATGTATAATTACGTCGCCGCTTAAATTAATTGAATCAATTAGTTATATTTAACCAATAGATTTGTACACTTCAATATTACTGCTGGTTACTAAGCCTGTTACTTGTGTGCCAAAGGCTTTAAAATGCGGCTCATTTTTATGCGCTTCAAAATGCTCACCAGATGCCCATTGCTCACTCACTAAATAAGTCGTTTGCTGCGCATCACTTTTAACCGATAGCTCATAGCGTAGGCAGCCTACTTCTTGGCGCGAGTATTTTTGTAGATTTTCGAGTGCGGTTAATACAACGTCTGCATCAATATTTTTACTCGAAATGGTGGCGATTACCGTTAACATGCTGAGTCCTTTATAAAAAATAAAGGTGCAGATTTCTGCACCTAGTGTCATATTACGTATTTTATTACTGATCCCACTGCGGCGCAAAATCTGGCGTTGCTTGGCGGTCGCCACAATCAAGACCGTCAATACGGGCTATGTCCTCATCATCTAACTTAACGTGGTCGTTAAAGTTATCTTCTAAGTTTTTACGCTTAGTTGATGATGGAATGGTAGTCATGCCATTGGCGTTTACCCATGCAATAACCACCTGCGCTGGCGATGCATCATGTTTATTGGCAATATCAATAATCGTTTGGTCTTTAAGTACTTTACCGACTACAAATGGCATATACGCAGTTACGTGTATATCGTGCTGAGCACAAAATGCGCGCAATTTAGTATTGGTTAGGTATGGGTGAACCTCAACCTGATTGGTAAATATTTCACGCGAGTCTAGCGTCTGCATTGCTTCGTTTAAGTTTGCAATAGTGAAGTTTGATACACCAATGTGTTTAGTTAAACCAAGCTGCTTAGCTTTTAATAACTCAGTTAAGTATTCACTCATTGGCTCATCATTTGAAGGCGCAGGCCAGTGAATAAGCAGTAAATCAACTGACTCTACTTGTAGCTTTTCAAGCGATTTTTTTACACTGGCAATAAAGTCAGTTTTGTTGAGTTTATTGTTCCACACTTTGGTGGTTAAAAATATTTCGCTACGCGGAATGTTGCTGTCTTTTATGGCTTGGCCTACTTGCTCTTCGTTACCATAAATTTGCGCAGTATCGATATGACGAAATCCTACTTCTAACGCCATTTTTACTGAATTGTAGGCAGTCTCGCCTTCTAAACGGAATGTTCCCATGCCTAAATCTGGCATTTCTATTACACGTTGTGTCATGGCTCTATCCTTATAAAATAATCGGTTAAAAACAAGCTCTTTTAAAGCTTTACAAAATACACCTTTTACTTCTTTTGTGTCATCACTTAAAAATCTATGACCTCAATATAGGTAATGAGGCCATTAATTTAAGTTTCAACCTTAGCAGAAGATAGTTTATGCTCGCTGAACTTCTCGCTTATCAAGCATGCCACTGTAGCGGGTTGCTACTAATGCTAAAGCAGAAATTGCTGCGCCTATCCATGCGGTGTCTTGTAAGGTCATACCCTCTACAACACTTCCGCCAATAATAGAGCCCAGTGCTATACCAATATTAAATGCCGCTATGTTTAAGCCCGATGCGACATCTACCGCATTAGGAGTGTGCTTTTTCGCTTGTTTTACTACATAAAGCTGCAAGCCCGGTACGTTACCAAATGCAAATGCACCCCATATTAAAATAGTTAGTACAGCGGCTATTTTTGACTCCATGGTAAAGGTGAAAGCCAATAAAATAATTGTTAACGCGCTAAATATAATACTCAGAGCGCTAATTGGGCCGCGTTTATCGGCCAATTTCCCGCCCCATATATTACCAACCGCTACCGACACACCATAAACCAGCATTATTAAACCAATAGCTGAGGGGGCAAAGCCAGTTTGCTGCTCTAATATAGGTGCTAAATAAGTAAACGCGGTGAACGTACCGCCGTAGCCTAATATAGTCATTAAATATACGAGCAATAAGCGCGGCTTAACAATAACCTGAAGCTGCTCTTTAAACGTCGCCGGAATAGACTGTTTTAAGTTTTTTGGTACTAAAATTGCGCTACCAATTAGAGCAATTAAGCCAAGTAGCGACACCACTAAAAACGTTGCACGCCAGCCAAAGTGTTGGCCAATCCATGTACCTAACGGCACACCCGTTACAAGTGCAACAGTAAGGCCAGTAAACATAATCGCGATTGCACTGGCTTCTTTATCTTTGCTTACTAAGCTTGTGGCAATCATAGAGCCAATTGAGAAAAACACACCATGGGCAAGCCCCGTTAAAATGCGCGCAAGTATGAGTGTTTCGTAGCTTGGCGCTTGCCAAGCAAGTAAGTTACCCAAAACAAACAAGCCCATTAAGCTTATTAATACAATTTTACGGTTCCATCGCCCGGTGAGTGCAGTTAGTACCGGTGCACCAATAGCTACACCTACCGCATACAAACTCACCAGTAAACCCGCTGAAGGTAGGCTTACGCCTAAATCGTTTGCAATGGTAGGTACTAAGCCTACTATTACAAACTCAGTTGTTCCTATTGCAAATGCGCTTAAGGTAAGCGCCCACAAAGCCAATGGCATAGTTAAATCCTCGTAATTAGTTTAGGCATGCAGTTTGACCAAAAAAGCATTTGCAAAAAATAGCATTAGTGACAAAATACTTTTGTAATTAATGCAAAAGTAAGGTACTAACGTATGGCTCAGCATGCCAAAACAGAAGACTTAGAAATGTTTTTAACGGTGGTTGATAGCGGTAGTTTTTCTGCTGCGGCAAATTTGCTTGATCAACAAGTAGCTAAGGTGTCGCGTGCGGTATCTCGCCTTGAAAATACACTGCAGTGCACTTTATTAAACAGAACTACACGCAGATTAGAGCTTACCGAAGAAGGTCATACTTTTATAAAATATGCGCGTGATGGCTTAAACACTCTGCAAACTGGCGAAGAAGCAATTAAGCTTCTAAAGCAGGCACCTAGCGGTAAGTTAAGAATAGATGCTGCAAGCCCGTTTGTATTACACCAATTAGTGCCACGCATTGATGAATTTACAAAGCAATACCCGCATATAACGCTTGATATAACCTCCCACGACAGCATTATTGATTTGCTAGAGCATAAAACCGACTTGGCCATTCGCATAGGTGATTTGAAGGATTCTAATTTGAACGCTAAAAAGCTCGGCGTTAGTAAATTATATTTAGTAGCAAGCCCAGCCTATTTAAAAACTGCGCCAGGTATTTCAAAAATCAGTGACTTAAACCAACACAAACTTATTGGCTTTACAGACTCCCCTAAATTAAATAACTGGCCGCTAAAATCCACTACTAATTTAAAATTTAATTTAATGGCCAGTAGCGGTGAAACCGTGCGCCAATTATGTTTAGCAAACCAAGGGGTTGCATTGCTTTCGTATTTTATGGTTGGCGATGATTTAAAAACAGGTAAGTTAATAGAAGTACTACCTAATAGTATAATCACCCCTAATAATCGTGAGGTAGTGCAAGCTGTTTATTATAAAAATAGCGCGGTATCGTCGCGCATTGTCGCGTTTTTAGATTTTATAAAGCCAAAGCTTTCATTATAAGTGACGCATTTGGGCTTTACGTTAGTATAAACAGTATTAAAATACAAAGGGACACTATGGACTCGTTAACGCAAATAGTACTAGGCAGTGCTGTAGGGCATGCTATTTTGGGTAATAAAGTGGGCCGCAAAGCCGTTTTATGGGGAGCAGCCTTAGGAACTTTACCCGATTTAGATGTATTTATACCTTATGGCGGCCCTGTAGAAGCGTTTACTTACCATCGTGGTTTTAGCCACTCTTTATTAATGCATTTATTAATAAGCCCACTTATTGTTTGGCTTATTTTAAAAATACACACCGGCATGCAAGCTTATAAAACACGATGGTTTTGGCTGGTATTTTTGTGTTTATCTACCCATGCCTTACTCGATAGCTTAACCGTATATGGCACACAGTTACTTTGGCCTTTTACTGAGCACCCCTTTGCTATTTCAAACATGTTTATAGTCGACCCGCTCTATACGCTGCCCTTATTATTTGGTGTAGCTTGTACATTATTGCCAAAAATAACGAGTGCGCGTTCATATAAAATAAACACCACAATGCTTGTACTTAGCAGTATGTATTTATGTAGTTCACTCATTTTAAAAGTAATTATTGACGATAAAGTAACGACGGCCCTTTCTGACAGGCAAATAAAAGTTAACAATTATATAAGCACCCCTGCGCCACTCACTACATTGTTATGGCGTGTAGTCGTTATGTCTGATGGGCAATACTACATAGCATATGCGTCGGTATTTGATGAGCCAAACGAAGTAACAATAAATGCCTATAACACCACTCCCTCATTATTAGATGATATAAATAATGATTGGGGCATCAAACGCTTGCAGTGGTTTACTAAAGGTTTTTACAACGTACGTCAGCAGCAAAGTAATATAATACTTTCTGATTTACGAATGGGTATGGAGTGTAATTATGTCTTTAACTTTGTTGTGGGAGAAAAAACCGATTTAGGCGTGAACGTGGGTAACTTTGAAAAAATAAGCCAGCGCTCTAATTTAAGAAGTATGAGTAAAATATGGGATAGGATTTGGAACCCAAATATCTCTTTAGTGGCTAATAGCTGTAGCAATAAATAACTATTCAGGGTTTAATTATTTTTTGAAGTTAAATTTACAGCTGAGCTATATGTATTAAGCAAATCAGTGACTATGTTGTGTGATTATTTACTATCAGTTGGCTGTCACGCAGCATATAAGCTAAACATGCTCTACCCTTTGGTTTTATTTAATAGGGGTTACACTGCTTTTTTTGTTTATACATTGCAGTATCAGCATCTTGAATCATCTCGACGACTGTTTTATCAGTATTATATGTAAAATTTACCACTCCAAAGCTGTAATCAATATTATACGGTTTATTTAAAATACTATTAGTTTGCTCAATCGCATTAGTAAAACACAGTAAAGCATCATCTGCTTTTTTCGCACCTGAATCACTTAACATAACTACAAACTCGTCTCCACCTAAGCGCCCTATTACTTCACAATCACAAAATGAGCTTAGCATCACTTGCGCGAATTTAGTTAAGACAAAATCTCCTTCGTGGTGCCCATATACATCATTAATTTGCTTAAATTTATTAAGATCAAATAGTATCAAAGTCATAGATACTTTATTTTTCTTACAATTATTTAAGGTGTGCTCAGCAAGACTCAAAAAACCGCGTCGATTAGAAATTTTAGTTAACTCATCGATTGTAGCCAGTTGAATAGATTGTATTTCTTGCTCCACTAAGCTGCCTAAATCTCTTAGTAACTGCTTTTCTTCATCGCTGAGGTTTCTAGGCTTATCATCCGCAAGACACAGCGTGCCTATAATCACTCCCTGTTTTAACTTTAAGGGGAAGCCCGCATAAAACCTAATTTTAGGATCGCCAACAACAAAAGGATTATCAAAAAATCGTTCATCAGATGAGGTATCAGGAATAATTAACAATTCATTTTGATTAATTGTGTGCCCGCAAAAAGAAGACTCTCGCGGAAGTTCACATACACCCAAGCCTTGTCTTGATTTAAACCATTGTCGATCCTCGTCAATTAGAGTAACTAAAGAGATAGATACATTAAACAAATGTTTAGCAATACGAGTTACACGATCAAAACGCTCCTCATGTGCTGTATCAAGAATTTTAAGCGCTCTCAA
This sequence comes from Pseudoalteromonas carrageenovora IAM 12662, assembly GCF_900239935.1. Classification (NCBI taxonomy): domain Bacteria; kingdom Pseudomonadati; phylum Pseudomonadota; class Gammaproteobacteria; order Alteromonadales; family Pseudoalteromonadaceae; genus Pseudoalteromonas; species Pseudoalteromonas carrageenovora. The sequence continues at coordinate 617,317 of NZ_LT965929.1, read as the reverse complement.
TGCACGTAATCGCTCTATTTCGTTACTTGGAGTTTCAGGTTTAATCATTTTAGTTCTATTAATTTTTATATACTGGGTGAATATGTAAGAGCCGTAATTCGTTAAATTGTATAGCCTACGAATAATCTAACCCTTTAAAATTAGAGCATTACTTAAAAATAGCAATAATTTAAACGAGATAGCTAGATAGATGAAAAAACTTGAAATGAAATTTAACTAATAACAGTACGTTTTTAAATTTGCATTAACTGCTAGCCCAAGTACATCAAAATTTAAAAACTTTAGTGGCTAAATAAAACTATTTAAATGACCGCTAAAGTTTAATAAAATTAATTTTGGTGCTCATATTGGCCGCGGTAAACCTCAAACACTTTTAGCACTGTGTGTTGCTCCTTGGTTAAGTTGTCAAACCAGTCGTCAAACAACTCATCATCGTCCTGCTCACTAAGCGCCATATATCGTGCTAGTAATTCTACAATATCGTTATGATTGCATGTTAAAGGATTTACTTGTTGTGCTAAGGCACTATGGTCACGCTCTCTAAGGGTTTCCATCACCCCTTGATCAATTTGTTCTTGTTGTATTGCGTCGCTCATACATAACCTCTGTAATAACTTTTTAACCGTTTTTAACTCTCAAATATAGTTATAACAGCCTAAACAGCAATAGCCAGCATTTTTGATCCAAGTGCTTATTTTTTGATTTATTTGCGCAATTAGCCAGCAATTACGGCCTTTTTGAGGAACATAGACACTTGCAATGCAAATTTAAATACGTTAAATTTAAATGATACATTATCACATATCATTTAATGAGGCGTATTATGAAACCAAATATTCATCCCGATTACCAAGTGGTTGCTTTTCACGATACCGCTGCCGACTCGTATTTTATTATTGGATCTACAATTAAAACAGATCGAACGGTAGAAATTGACGGTAATACTTACCCATATGTTCCTATTGATGTATCGAGCGACTCGCATCCGTTTTACACTGGCAAGCAAAAAACAGTCTCAACTGATGGGCGTGTGGCACAATTTAATCGTCGTTTTAAAAATCTATCTACGGCTAAAAAAGCTGATTGATAGGTTTTTTCATGCTTAGGTGCGCTTTGGGTTTTGTATTGTAAGTTCAAATAACTTACTGATTATTAAAACTTAGTTTAAGGCAATAGAAGTATGAAGAGGTAGTAACTAATTTGTTGTAGCAATACCGCCGGGGTTATATGTTCCTCTGCGGTATTTTTATATTTTATTTATGGTTATTTAACCACTACCGAAAACTCAGGAACGGCTTGAATCACCTTTTTAACTGTACAGGTATTTACAGCCGCAATAAGTGCTTTTTTATATTTAACAGGAAAGCCATCAGGTAAATTAATTTCAATCGAGAATAACTTTTTACCATTATCGTCTACATTTTCATTATTTTGAGTAAGGGTCATACCCTTAGTAGAGATATCTCGCTGTTCACAAAACTTACGCGCATAAAAGCCAGCACATAGAACCATACTTACTAAAAAATAATCGAACGGTTCTGGATGCTCTGCACTGCCCCCAGCATTTACACTTTGATCACTTATTACTTCTAAATCGCCAAATTTAGCACTTTGCTTTTGACCTTCTAACATTGAAACTGAAATTTCCATTGTTTTTCCTTTTTATTCTAAATTTAAACTATGAACCAAATAATAACTCAAAAAACCCTGGTGGCTCATGTAATTCATGATATTTTTTACGTAAATTATCAATGTTTTTTAAAGGCGCTTGAGCCGCATTAAGCCCCTGCTCGTTAGCCGCTTTTTTAGCAAGCTTAGCTTGCGTAATTACCTTATCAAGACCTTGTAATGATTGCTCAGGCTCTTTATGAAATTTAGCTGTTTTGCTTACCTCAACCAGCTTTATAAATTCATTAATTGCTGTATTAAACTCAGCTAAATCGCTAGCCTGTACTGCTTGCTTATATGCAAGCCCTGTGTTTTTCATATTGATTTCAAGATCGACATCCTGCTTTGCAAAAGAGCTTGTACTAAACAGTATTGTAAAAATAATAACTAAAAACTTCATGGTCAAACCTATTAATTGAAAACAGCCAAATTGTATCAAGTTTACGTGTCAAAGTAACTTAAGGAGCAATTAAGGCTATTAAAACTGTAAAGGGGCTTTACACATTAAAACTACGTTTTTTTGGTCTTTAATAATGAAAAAAATTCAAACTATGCTTTTTTTGGAAAAAAAGCCTTACATAAAAAACATTTCAAAACATTATTTACGTACACAATACTAACAAATGTGTACACATAATACCCAACACCTATTTCTTAGCTTAATACTTATTTAGTTAAATACTTTTAAATAAAAAATAAACGCTATAAAAAACAGCTAAAAAATTATTAAAACAATAAATATGTAAATGATGTAAAAACATAACAAATACTCAATGTAACTTATCTTTAAAAAGTCATTTTATGTACACCCAAAAACTAATGTAAAAAAAACAATAATAGCCATTAAGAATATTTCAAGTTGCTTATTTAGCAGTAAGTTACTTACTTTTAATAAAATTATCAGCATGCAATAATCGCCGCCCTCATAACAAAAGTTATTGGTTTTTACCAAATACACACTGTATTCGGTAAAAAGAAATACTGTTATTAATTATTAGAAATCTCCTTTGGGAAACACATGAAACGTCATAATTTACTTTCTACTAGCATTAAATGTGCATTAATTACTGCTGCTGCAACAGCAAGTAATTCAGTGCTTGCGCAAGATGAGCAAGCGACAAAAATTGAACGCGTTGAAGTAACGGGTTCACGTATTTTACGTGAAGGTGCTATTGCACCTGCACCAGTAACAGTTATAAGCGGCGAGCAGCTAATTAATACCGGCGCTGTAAACATTGGTGAAGCGCTTAACAATTTACCAGCACTTGGCAATACATATTCTATGGCTAACTCAGGCCGCTTTATTGGTACTGCTGGTTTAAACATTCTTGATTTACGTAACATGGGTACAGATCGTACTTTAGTACTTGTTAATGGTAAGCGTCACGTATCAAGTTCAGCTGGCTCTCAAGCGGTAGATACAAACACTATTCCAAGTGTGTGGGTTGAGCGTGTAGAAATTATCACTGGTGGTGCATCAGCTGTATACGGTGCTGACGCAGTTACAGGTGTTGTGAACTTTATATTAAAAGACAACATAGAAGGTATGGATTTTAGTGTTACCCGAGGTTTTGCCGATTTAAACAGCTACAACAACGAAAAAGCAACATTCTCGTACGGCTCTAATTTTGATAACGACCGTGGTAATGCAGCTTTCGCTATAGAGTACTCAGGCCAAGATTCATTAAATGCACTTGACCACCCTTGGACTAGTACTTCGTTTAGTAGCTTACCTAACCAAGCCCAAACGGATGAGAACAAAAATAGCGCGGACTTCCCAGACGATATTTTAACACCTAATGCAGGTTATTACGCCATCAATGATGCAGGCGTTTATGCACTTGAAGATCCAACTAAGTATATTAATAGCTTTAACGCTGATAGCAGCGCACGCGACTTATACATAGGTAATAACGCAGATTTATATTCATGTGCAGAATGTGACTTTTTTAACTTAGGCCAATTTGAAGAAATTCAACCTGAGTTTGAGCGTTATAATGTAAACTTTAAAGTTAACTACGATGTGACCGACGACTTAAACGTTTACTTTGATGCTAAATACGTAAACAGCCAAGGTGAAAGCATAGGTCAACCTGCGTTTTTCTTTTTTGATGACGAAAACAGCATTAAAATTGATAACCCTTACCTAGATCCAACTATTAAAGCACGTATGGAAGAAGAAGGCGTTGACTCAATCATGGTTAACCGCATGATGAGTGACCTTGGACGCCGTGTTGAAAACAATACTCGCGAAACAACACGTTTTGTAACTGGCTTAAAAGGGACTGTGTTTGAAGACTGGGAATTAGATACATCAGTTGTATACGGCCAAACAGATCTAGAGCGTAAAAACGGCGCTAACATGATTTTAGCCAACTACTTTAATGCACTTGATGCTGTTGAAGATGCAGATGGCAACGTTGTATGTCGCAGCGCTGCTGCACAAGCTGATGGCTGCGTTCCTGTAAATATCATGGGTTTTGGCGCACCATCTCAACAAGCGATTGATTATATAAATACGGTATCGGTTGGTACCTCAACTATTAAGCAAACGGTTGTTTCTGGTTCACTTGCTAATGGCGCTATTTTTGAGTTACCGGCAGGTTATGTAGGTGTTGCATTTGGTGCTGAGTACCGTAAAGAAGAAAGCGAAACAAAAGAGCCAGATAACGCAGAAGGTACGTTTTTTAACGCTTTAGGGGAAGACAAAGGCTCGTTTAATGTTCGCGAAGTATTTTTTGAAGCGACAATGCCAATTTTAACTGACTTACCGCTTATTCAAGATTTAGTATTTGATACCGCTGTACGTCATGCTGATTACAGCACAATTGGTGAAGCAACTAGCTGGAAGCTAGGCCTTGATTGGACAGTTAATGATGAGCTACGTGTACGTGTAACACAATCTGCAGCACTTCGTGCGCCAAACATAAGTGAGGTATTTGGTGCAGCAAGCCAAACTTTCTACAATGTAGAAGACCCGTGTCGCGCTGAAAACATAGCTAATTTATCAAATGCAGCAACACGCACTGCAAACTGTGCTGCATTAGGTGTTGCAAGTGACTTTAACTCAGGTTACGACTCAGCCTCTTTAGATGGCTTAACAAGCGGTAACCGTGATGTTAAAGGTGAAGAGTCAACAAGCACAACGGTAGGTATTGTTTACCAACCTGAATTTTTAGACAATGCTGTACTGACTATTGACTACTGGGAAATTGACCTTGAAAATGCAATTGACACAATCGACGCGCAAGAAATTCTTGACCGTTGTGTTGACAGCGCAACAGGTATAGACAACCAATACTGTAACTTGATTACACGCGATGCAAATGGCGAAATTTCACTAATTCAAAACTCAGTACTTAACGTAGCTGGTCAAAAGGCTTCTGGTGTTGATTTTGAACTAGGCTATGACTTTGAAGCGCTTGAAGGTAGCTTTAAAACACGTTTAATTGGTACATATTTAATTGAACGTAAAGATTACCCGTTCCAGGATGATCCTAGTTCATATATTGAGTACGCAGGTACAACCGGCGAAGCGAAATGGCAAACTAACTTATCTGTAACTTATGCTATGGATAATTTTTTCTCAACGGTTGAAACACGCTTTATTAGCGAAGTTGATTTATACACAAATGTTGATCTTGCGAGTAACTCGAACCCAAGTAACCAAATGTCTTACGGTAAATACTTTATTACCGATATGACTGTTGGTTATAACTTCGATAGCGGCTTAGGCGTTAAAGTAGGTGTTGATAATCTATTTAACCGTAAACTTCCGTACGGTTCACGTGGTACAAGCGCTGGTAGCGCAAGTTACGACAATATTGGTCGCTTTGGCTACATTAACTTAAGCTACAGCTTATAATTAGTAACAACGTTATTGATTAAATTAAAGGCTCGCACTGCGAGCCTTTTTATATCAACCCTCTTAATTAAGTGATCAATTTTGAGGATTGGTATTATTGCGCCTTATTTTATATTGCTTAGCCATACACTTTGATAAGGCTCAAGTTCTATTGTTAATTGCTCTTCTTCAATTGTTTTATCAGCGACTAAGTCAAACCATTGCTGAGTGTTAATTAAGTTTAAATCAGCTAATGTGAGTGTTTGTGGTTTGTCACTAATGTTATAAACACAAAATACACTTTGGCGTCTGTCTATACTTTGCCTCCAAAAGCCAAATAATCCACCCGCTAAATGCAGCGTAAACTGTGTCGCATTAGGATGAAAGGCACTTTGCTTTTTGCGCACTGCCAATAAGCTCTTAATACCATTAAATACCTTATGATGATGACTGTATTTCTCACCAATTGCAGCGAGTAGCTTTGACTCTTGCCAGCGATGACGGTTAATAGCACGGTTATGCTGTGAGTTTTCAAAGCGATCGTAATCGTTAGTAGTACCTAATAAACTATGAATATAAAGCCCAGGGATCCCCTCTAGTGCAAACATAATGGCATGTGCACACATAAACCTCTCTAGGCCAAACTTATCTGGGCCATTGTGTGTTCCTTGCATTGCATCAAATAACGCTATATTTAACTCGTACGGTGTATGTGTGCCATCGTTACTGGTTCGCATAGATACCCTGCCACCAAATTGCATAGTGGTACTTACGAGCGAAGCAACTTCGCTGGGTTGTAACAAACCTTCAATGGGTCTAAGCCCTATTCCATCATGCGATGCGATAAAGTTAAAATAAGCCGTACCGTTTTGCGCCGGTGGCATGCTCATCATCCAGTGCTTAATAGCTGTGCTATCACCACTTAATAATGTATGTAGTAATAATGGCGGTAAGGCGAAGTTATAAATACTGTGTGCTTCGTTAGCATTACCAAAATAAGACAGGTTCTCTTGGTTTGGAATGTTTGTTTCGGTAATAATTACCACGCTTGGCTCAGTATGCTCAATCAGGGTACGTATTAGCCTAACTGCCTCATGTGTTTGTGGCAAATTAATACAATTGGTATTAAGCTGTTTCCATAAAAATGCAACCGCATCGAGTCTAAATAAGCGAACTCCATTATCTAAATAATGGCGAATAATGCTAATAAATTCTTTTAAAACTTCTGGATTACCAAAATCAAAATCAACCTGGTCGTGGCTAAACGTACACCACACGTGTTTTTCACCACTTGGTGTGGTAACCGTATTTAACAACGGTGACGTTCGCGGGCGTACCACTTGGCTTAAATCATCCGTTAAGCTGGCTGTTTTAAAGTAATCTTTACCTGGGTGTAAGTCGTTTAAAAAGTTTTCAAACCATACACTTCTGCTCGAGCAATGGTTAATGACTAAATCTGCCATAAGCTTTACGTCTTTAGCTATATTTTGAATATCATTCCAATCACCCAGCGATTCATTTACCTGTGCATAGTTCATAACCGCAAAGCCTTCGTCTGAGCTGTACGGATAAAATGGTAAAATATGCAGAGCATTAAGCTGCATATCACAGCGCTCCTTAATAAAGCGATGTAGCGTTTTAAGCGGCGCTTCAATTGGGCTTGATACAGCAAATTCACTATCGTCATGTTTTATAATAGAGTCGCCGTAGGCAATTAATATTATATCTTGTTCATCCCATCGGTTTGTATGAGGTGTAGGGTCGCGCAGTGGATTACTGCCTAAAATAATTTTAATAAGCTGCTGAGCAAGCTCAGTAACCGATAATGGCAGTTCAACACCTTCGTAAATAATATGAAGATGCTGCTCAACTCGTTGTAAAAATAAATCGCTAACTGAAATCACATGCGCCCCTTTTTTTATTAGTTTTAATTTTAACTATATTCTTCGTTATCTAGCTCTACGGCCTCTTTTAAGCGCTCAAGTACGTCTGGCATTGCTGATACAACACGGTTCCAACTTGGCACAAATGGCGCTTCCATTGGGTTTTCTAAAAAGTGTTGACCTGCTTCCATAATATTTTGCGCAAACATTTCAACGGCTTTTTCTTCTTGGTGTACATCAAGCGTTAAGCCGTTCATAAGCGCATCGTTATGATACGTTTCTATAAAGTCTAACCCAATACGATAATACGTTGCTTTTAATGAGCGAATAGTTTCACTAGTAAAAGTAACGCCTTGTGTAGCCAGTTTTCTAAATAATGCTTTAGTTATATCTATAGACATTTTAGATAAACCCGCACTTTGATCATCTAGTGAAAGCGCTTGGTGTTTATGATCGTAGTTATCGGCAATATCTACTTGGCACAAGCGGTTATGTGAATAGTTACGGTACATTTCGCTCAGTACGCCTATTTCAAGGCCCCAATCACTTGGAATGCGAATATCATTTAATACATCGCGTCTAAACGAAAATTCACCAGCTAATGGATACCTAAATGAATCCATATATTCAAGGTAGTCTGTATTACCTAAAATTGTTTTAAATGAGCGTAGTAATGGCGTAACTAATAAACGCGATACGCGGCCGTTAATTTTGCCGTTTGCTGTTCGTGGGTAAAACCCTTTACAAAATTCATAGTTAAAGCGAGGGTGTGCTACAGGGTAAATTAAACGCGCAAGTAAGCTTCTATCGTAGGTTAAAATATCGCAATCGTGCAGCGCTATTGATTCAACTTCGGCAGTGGCTAACTTATAACCCATGCAATACCATACGTTTCTGCCTTTACCTAGCTCTCTTGGGGCAACGCCAAGTTCTTGCAGTTCTTGATCAAGTGCTTTTAAGCGTGGTCCGTCGTTCCATAATACTTTATGATTTTGATTTAACTCTTTAAAAAAACTAAGTGCATGACGATACTGTTCTTCATTTGCTCTATCTAAGCCAATGGTTATTTGCGATAAATAAGGCACATCACGTAGTTCACTTACTATATTTTGCAGCGCAGGGCCTTCAAGTTCACTAAATAAAGACGGGAGTATTAACCCCATTGGACGTTTTTTAGAAAAGCTAAGTAGCTCTTGTTCTAGATCTTCTATTGGTCTATCGGCAATATTATGTAGTGTTGTAATAATGCCATTTTGATAAAAATCAGCCATGAGATGTTTGCTCCTCAGAAATACTTAAAATACTGCTAATGCACGGCAACGACGTTATTTCTTCTATCCACCCAAGTGGTGCTGGCGATTGAGAATAACGTGCTTTGTTGTGCGACAATTTAACCGGCTTTTTACTGGCCGGATTGGCAATAATAATGGCGATATTTGCTTGCTCTAACATTTGCTTATCGTTATCGCTATCACCTAGTGCAATGACCGTGAGAGGCTTTCTAAAATGATGGGTAAACTGTTTAACTAACCACTGCTGCGCAGCGCTTTTGTCGGTATTTTTGGCAATATGAATAAATCTACCACCAATTTTTATGTCGTAACCGAGTGCTTTAACATCTTGTACAAAGGTGCTAAGTAACTCATCGTCACCATACCAATAAAGGGGATCTGAATAATCGCGGGTTTGGGCGCGCCTTGCTTGCGCATCATCGAGCCCTGTAAGCTCAGATATTTGCTCGCTCGATAAATCACTAAATAATTTATAATGCGCTTTGTAATCACTTTTTAAAGTATCTAAATCCTTTAATAAGCTCGATAGTGGCTTAGCTAGTGCATAGCACCAATAAGCGCCTATTTTTTTACAACCAATAGGCTTAAGTTCAAAATAGTCCTCTGGAATAAATACCGCGGCACCATTTTCTACAATAAAAGGCTGTTGAATATTTAAATCGTTTTTAAGCTCAACCACTTCACAAAATGTTTTACTAGTATTAAACACAACAGGAATGTGAGCACTTTGTAATTGCTGCAGTAACTCACTGATATTATTTGTATTGTAGTCAGCATGGTCGAGCAATGTACCATCTAAATCTGTAAATATAATAGGCTGTAGTGTGTCGTCACTTGTAAGGTGCATACCGCTAATATCGCGGTTGCTATCAAGTTCAATTAAGGCATTGGCTTTAGCGCTTAGTGTATTTAAATTTTCTCGGGTAATGCGCTCAAAATGAGAAATAAAATACACCAGCTGCTCGTTATTCATCGTGCCCGAGCCCTCACCTTTTTTAGCAATTAACTTTTGTTCTTGCTCTTGTCGCCATGTAAAAACATCTGTAAAACTTGGCGCTTTAAGCATGACGGTATAGTCAATTAAGCTAAAAACAGTTTTATATTCGTTTGCTAAGCAGCTGTTTACACAGCGACGCCAAACACCTTCTTTGTCGTATTGCTGCTCTAGTTCGTTAAGTGGCTCGCTTAGTGAAAATGGTGGCTGAGGCTCGCTGCCTACACACCAGCCTTCTAAAATAACAATGTCGACAGGTTTGTCGTTTGTAACCCATTCGCTTTTAGGTACGCAGTCGTCTTCATGTTTATTAAAACGAGGAAGCGGTACGTTTATCTCGCCAGCGAGTAAATTAGTAATTGTGCTATTCATTAAGGCTACATCGTGAGTACCTGGTACACCACGAGTAGTAAAAAGAGGATGTACATCGCTTGCAAGTTCAGCACGTGCTTGTTTGGCTAAATAAAAATCGTCAATAGACAATGCGACACTATTAAAAGGTGTGTTTTTAGAAAACCAAGTAACTAAAAAATCCGCAAGTGTTGTTTTTCCTGAGCCTTGGCATCCATTTATAGCAACAAAAATAGGAGTATTTGTTTTTTTAGATTCTAGGATGTCATGCGCAAGTGGAACAAAATATTGTTCACTTAAATATTGATACTTTAAAGGCAGTTGGTGTTTTGTTAAAAACGGGGTTATATCCACAATATTGGCCTCTGACATAGTAACTCCTTTGCATACAATGCGTTCTGGGAGTTAAATGCAGATACTAGACCATTATTATTTTTGTATATATTTTAGTTACTTAAAAAAAATAGCGCATTTAAAATGCGCTATTATGGTGCAATGTTTTCTACTTACGTGCACTATTAACTCTCTTGCGACTGCGCCTTAGGTAATACAAGGTTTAGTACAATGCCTAAAATAGCGCATAAACTAACGCCCTCTAAGCTAAATTGGCTGCCACCAATATGCATACCGCCTATGCCACACACCAAAATAAGCGCCACAATACTTAAGTTACGCGGTGCGGTTAAATCATCACCCGACTTAACTAACGTATTTAAACCTACTACAGCAATAGATCCAAACAGTAAGATCATAATTCCGCCCATTACCGGTACAGGTATGGTTTGTAAACCAGAGCCCATTTTAGCAACAAAGGCTAAAATAATGGCGATCACAGCTGTCCACATCATTACTTTTGGGTTGAAGTTTTTAGTAAGCATGACAGCGCCCGTAACTTCTGAGTATGTAGTGTTAGGCGGGCCACCAAATAACGATGCGGCAGAAGTAGCAAGGCCATCACCAAATAAAGTACGGTGAAGTCCAGGCTTTTTCAAAAAGTCTTTATTGGTAACTTGGCTAATAGCCATCATGTCGCCAATATGCTCAATAGCTGGGGCGATTGCTACTGGTACCATAAACAAAATAGCTTGCCATTTAAACTCTGGCCATGTGAAATTTGGTACAGCAAACCACTGTGCGTTAGTTACCGCATCAAATTGCACAACACCCATTGCAAGCGATAAACAATAACCCGCTACAACGCCTGCTAATATAGGAATAAGCTTAAATACGCCCTTACCCCACACAGCAAAAATAAGTGTAACCACTAACGAGAACAATGAAATATAAATAGCGCTGTTGTAATCAATAATTTGAATACTACCGTCACCACTTTTACCCATTGCCATATTTACAGCAACAGGTGCAAGTGCAAGGCCAATCACCATAATTACTGGGCCTACAACCACTGGCGGTAAAATTTTATGAAGCATTGCTACTCCTTTAAACTTAACTAATAAGCTTAAAAGCATATAAGCAAAACCTGCAGCCATTAAGCCGCCCATAGTAGCTGGTACACCCCACATTTGAACTGCAGCAATAATAGGTGCAATAAAAGCAAACGATGAGGCTAAGAATATAGGTACTTGGCCTTTAGTCACTACCTGAAACAGTAACGTACCAATGCCGGCAGTAAAAAGTGCAACATTAGGATCAAGGCCAGTTAAAAGCGGCACCAATACTAACGCACCAAATGCAACAAACAGCATTTGCGCGCCAGTTAAAATAGTTTTTATCGAAAAAGTGTCATTTTTTTGCACTGAATACTCCTAAACAGTACCAAAAATTTTGTCGCCCGCATCACCTAAACCTGGGATAATATAACCCTTTTCGTTTAAGTGGCTATCTACAGATGCAGTAAATATTTCAATATCAGGATGAGCTGTTAGTGTTTTTTCAACACCTTCAGGCGCTGCAACAAGCACGATTACTTTAATATCTTTACAGCCTGCTTTTTTAAGCATATCGATTGTCGCAATCATAGAGCCACCCGTTGCAAGCATAGGGTCGATCACTAAACTTAAACGCTCATCAATATTGCCAACTAACTTTTCAAAATATGGAACTGGCTCAAGTGTTTCTTCATTACGTTCAAGGCCAACAACACTCACTTTAGCTGCTGGTAAAAGCTGCATTACGCCATCCATCATGCCAAGGCCTGCGCGTAAAATTGGCACTACAGTAATTTTTTTACCTTTAATGTGCTCAACCTTTAACTTGTTGCCATCCCAACCTGTAATTTCGTTATCTTCTAACTGTAGGTTTTTAGTTGCTTCGTAGGTTAATAATGTACCTACCTCAGAACATAATTCACGAAAACTTTTAGTGCTAATACCATGCGCGCGCATTAGGCCTAATTTATGTTGAACAAGAGGGTGAGAAATAACGTGAATAGCCATGATATAAACCTACTGATACAAGAATTTGCGGTATTTTATATTAAAAAAGGTCATTTGACCTGTAGTTTTAGCAAAGATTTCATAGATCGTGCCAAAATTCATTGATTTGATTGATATTTATGCAAACCATCTATCCATTGTGTTTATTAAATGTTACCTGCTAACGAGGTGTTTACCTGCTTAAGCATGTAACTATTTATTTTTAAATGTTCAGGGCTCCACCCTGCTAAAAAGCGATAAAAGTCAGCCCATGCTAGCGGCCATAATTTTTGCCACTGAGCAGTAACATCATCAGCATTAATAGCTGGCTGGTAAATTGTAAGCGCACTTTTTAAATGCGTAAAATAATAAGCTAAATATTCATCTGCACTATCATGCAGCTGCTCATCATTAAAGCAACTGGTCATAAAGTACATTACATCTATAATCCCTGCCCCAGCCCCCACATATTGAAAGTCATACCCTAGTATTTCACTTTGCTCATTAGCTGCAAAGTTGGCAAGTTTAGCATCGCCATGAATGAGCGTTTTGTAGTGTGATGTTTGCAGTATTTTATCTATTTTATGTGCAGCACTTTTAATATCGGACTTTTTATCGTCGTGTTCATTTAATTTATTAAACTCATCGGGTCGTGTGCTTAAATGCCAATAATTACCTTGCTGCCATAACCTGTTAGCAGGTTTATTTAAGTTAAACGCATGAAAGTTTGCCAGCCACTTTAATATAGCTTGAACATGTTGTGACCCTGCTTGAACAAACCCATGTTGGGTAAAGTTTTTAAACACCAGCGCATATTCATCAACGTTATTGATAGCACTTATACATTCGATGCTTTTTGCTGTGCTAGGTAAAAACGGGCTGTAACGCTTATAAAAATTATATTCAACGCTATAAGAGTACTGTTTTCTTTTTAGTGCAAATTCGCTTTGCTTAATTTTAGAATGGTGTATGTATCGTGGTATTTTAATAGCCTTAACAACACATGACTCATCATCAAGCATGCACTCTACAATACTGCCGCACCCACTCCAAAGCGATGTTAGTGTATCGCCAACTTCAATATGTTTAAAACGAGACTGTAATAGAGGAAGATAAAATGCCATTGCTATAATAAGTAATTAAATTTTATATAGCTTAACATTATTGGGCGTTTTTAATAAAACTAAGGCATAAAAAAGCCCCGCTGTGTTTTATATAAGTTTTATATGTAAGTAGTGGCCAAAATCACTACACCAGGTTATTTCCATTTCATCCATTAAATAAGTCATTGCCTATTAAATCTAAATTGCACGCATGAAAATGGCTGCATGGTGCAGTTGTGATTTATTACTGAACAGTTTAAGTTTTATGCTAGTAGCTTTTCGCAGTTACTGATATTCGCTCGGCGCTTTCGGTTTAAGTTTTCACAATAACCTTCTTGTGAGGCTGGCCTGCCCACTGCGCCATGAAATACGCGCGTAAATTGGGTTGTAAGCTTTAACCAGTTTTCTAAAGATATATTCACCCTTTCTAGCAAAGGAAGGTTCATATTATCAATATGAACGCGCTTGTCTTCTCGTATACAACGTCCTGTTAATTCAACAAGTTCAATGTATGATCTAAGTTCAAACGGGAGTCCTTTTGGCATTATCTTACGTGGCATGCCTGAAAAACGCTGTAGTTGTTTTGGTTGTTTACCATCCTTTGCATACGTTAAACGCTGTTTGATGCTGGTATGGCCTGAATCCTCTGGAGTGTTAGCCATTTTAGCTCTAATAGGGTTTAAATCGACATACGCCATGCAGGCCGCAAGGGCTGCTTCATCTAGTAATGCTTGCGATTTGAATCTACCCTCCCAGAACCGTCCAGTGCAGTTATCTTCTTTATTTGCTCTGCGAGCAATGTCTTCATTTAATAGCCGCATAAACCAGCTGATACTTGATAGGCGCTCTCGGTATTGCTTTACTGTTTGATTAAAAAAGATAAGTTCAACTTTACTTAGCTTTTCACCTTGTACATATTTTTGCGTTAATAATGTGCCTTTACAGAGTTTATGTCAGCGAATAATAATCGCTTTATCATTTAGCCTATTCGCTTTTTTATCATCAACATACAACACTAAGTGCGTGTGGTTACTCATAACAGCATAAGCACAGACATCAATGCAAAATACCTTAGCTAACTCAAGCAGTTTGTCTTCAACCCAGCCTCGTCGATGCTCATAAGATTGACCAGTAAAACGGTCTTCACCACATAAAAAAGCACGACGCACGCAACGTGAAATACAGTGATAGTATTTTGTATCAACCAAACTTACTTGACGCTTTCTTGCGATTGCCATAAGACACCCTGCATGTTTTTTGCACTAAACAAAGGCTAGCCTTCAAGTTCGAAAAGAGCAAAATTTTAGATGGGTGTCTTGTTTATTATTCCAACGCTACACTTTGTTTATGAAGCAGGCCCTTGTGGTTATTGGATTTACAGATTAATCACAAGCCTTGGCCATTGCTGTTATGTGGTTGCCCCGTCTCTTATTCCTAAAAAACCAGGCGAGAAGATTAAAACCGATAAACGTGATGCCCTTAAGCTCGCTAAATTACTTAAATCTGAAGATTTAACACCTATCTATGTTCCCGAGCCTGAAGATGAAGCCGTACGCGATTTATCTCGCGCACGCGAAATAGCCA
Organism: Pseudoalteromonas carrageenovora IAM 12662; assembly: GCF_900239935.1. Lineage (NCBI taxonomy): Bacteria > Pseudomonadati > Pseudomonadota > Gammaproteobacteria > Alteromonadales > Pseudoalteromonadaceae > Pseudoalteromonas > Pseudoalteromonas carrageenovora. The sequence continues at coordinate 602,223 of NZ_LT965929.1, read as the reverse complement.
TGGAAGATTTAAAAGATGCTAAATATCAATTAAAAGCGTTGATGCTTCGCAATAATATTAATTACAAAGGCACCGCAAATTGGTCACAAAAACATTTACGTTGGCTCACTGAGCTTGTGCTGCCACATCCCGCGCAGCACATTGTCTTACAAGAGTTTTTACAAACAATTACCGAGCGAATAAGCCGACTTGAAAGACTAGACAATGAACTAACACATCACGTCCATCAATGGCGTTATTATCCCGTTGTTAAAGCAATACAAGCAATGCGAGGTGTTCGCTTGTTGGTCGCCACCGGCGTTGTGGCTGAGCTTGGTGATTTATCGCGCTTCGACCATCCCCGTAAATTAATGAGTTATCTCGGTCTTGTACCCAGTGAACACTCGAGTGGTGGCAAACGCCATATTGGCGCTATCACAAAATGCGGAAACGGCCGAGCAAGACGCCTTCTCGTTGAAGGTGCACACACTTATCGGTATGCGGCAAATATATCGACAGATATGCAAAAACGACAAGAAGGTTTACCAAAGGACATTATTGATATTGCGTGGAAAGCACAACTTAGGGTCTGCAAGCGCTATAAAAAAATGATAGCCAAAGGGAAACACTACAACCTTGTTGTCACCGCAATTGCCCGAGAAATGATTGCGTACATATGGGCCATTGCAAAAGAAGTGGTACTTACGCCAGTGAACGCAAAACTTAGATTGGCAAGAGTACCCGCATGATAAACGAATTAGAGTTAATGCATGGGATCAAGCATCGGGTGTGGCACAACCACCGACGGCGTTAGGATGGCAATGCAGCTAACGCTGCATTGAACCACGAACATAGACTGAAGACAGGTGCCACGACGGAATAAGTAAGGTCTGCTCTGTTGCTAGAAATAGTAATAACCAACGAATATCAGCAAGATAACCGACGAAATTACTTGCTTCATCTTATGTATTAACTCGCTCTAATTCGAGCTAAAGTAATTATGGCTTAAAAAAGTTAGGCAGGGATCAGTGCGTTTAACTTGACAGTGGGAGTCATACCAACGCCCCATTAACGGGCAAACAACAGTTGGTTAAAATAAGCGACGCAGGAGCAAAAACCAACTGTTATTTGTCCCTGTTTAATGGCTTGTTAGAAGCACCATACCCCCTGCTTACAAAATAATAAAACGCCAAACCAATAGCTAGATTTATATACATTGCTATCTGATGAAAAGTAACAGGTTCGATTAAAAATATAACAAAAGCAGGAATGCCAAATGCCAATGAAGAGCTAAATAAACTAAAATATTTATATTTAAGCATTAATACAATTAACGGTAATGCAGAAAATAAAGCGATAATGATAGAAAATAATGTTGTCGTTGAAGCTAAGTAAATATATAAATTGAGATCATCTAACTCAACGATAGGTAATGTTGAATATTGCATTAAATAGAGGGTAACAAAATACAAAACTAAACCAACGGTTAAGTTTATTTGAATGATTCCCGATGCTAGTCGTTTAATTGAATACTTCATGTGCTTCTAACGCCTGCGTCACGGGTGGAAAAAAGCGCAGCTTTTTAACATCCCGTGCACGCACTTGTTATGTGTTTAATTTATGGTTCTTTCACAGTAGAGTAGAGCGACACTTTTTGGTGCGGTCTCCGTAACGCCTGTTTTTTCGGTATTACTAGTTTGAGTTTCATTAGAATCTGTACGAAAAGCACTGAACCTCTCATTACCTGCTCGCCCACCTCTATTATGGCCACCTTTGTGTCTATTTTGATCATACTCATAACTATGAGAATGGCTTTTTAATGTATCACTACGGACATCTCCTGGCTTACGCTTACCAACTGGATCAATTTTTTGATTTTTGTAGTCAATTCCCCTCACAAATCTTCCAAAGGCAGGCTCATAAGGACTCCATCCAGCAGGACATCTAGTCGAATTAAACGCTAAAACGCTATTCGGTGGAGTGACGTAATAAGTGCTTACAACTTTGGGGAATGCAATTGCAAATGATGGGCCACTTGTATTAACTGAGATATATCCAGCTTCATATTTAATTTTTCCAATACCTGCTGACTCGGTGATCTCAGGAGCCAATCGTTTACAGTCAATTTGAATATTCGAGTTTGTGATTTCCGGCTGCAAGTTTGTATCTACTTTATTACCATTAGTGCGAACCATTCGTTCAGTACATTCATAGTTTTGCTTTTCGAGACCAAGATATTTTAGATTTCCGTCATGACTTGAGTCTATTTCGAAGTGTACAAATTGATTGTGATCACCGTTTGGAAGAAAACCTATATTTATCTGCTTTCTAGACATTGCAATACATTGTTGCCACGAACTCAAAGCTGGAACACTAAGTATCTCTGCCTCTGCAAAAAGGTCAGATCGAGACTCAGCAAATTGTTGGTTTTCATTGCACCACTTAGCGAGCTTCGCTCGTTGTTGGTTACTATTGCTGCCAGCAGAACCACTCCCATACCCAAATATAGTGGCGCTTGCTCTAGCAACTTGTGAGTCGCTGACGGTATTAAAATCCAAACCACAATGCTTGTGCCATTTATATGCAACTGCGTGATCTGCACTTTGATATCTAGTTATATTGGTAATGCCATGTTGTAATAATAAATCACAGCTCTCATTTGCGCTTGCTATTGCCGACAAGAAAGACAAAAGTAATAAGCTATATTTAAACATGAAGTATTCTCCTTAATTATTTATATTTAAAACACCTTTTAGAACTGAATTGCGAAACATGCAATTTACTATTGAAACATAACGCTTTAATTAAAGGGCTTAATAGATTGGATTGGTTTTTGCGCTCTTTGCAAAAAACGAGACAAGCTTATTAAGTCCGTTTGAATTACTTGTTAGCAGGAACAACCCAAAGCTTTTAAGTAACTATGTAATTTGATTTACACTAAACTAATTGATTGTTTAGAAAAGGTAAATAATTAATTGGGACTTTATAAAACTTAATTGATTGAACTACTTAAATTGAAACGCCCTACTTTGAATTCAACGTAAAATTTAAAAGAAACACAAAGAATTAAATGCCAAGCGATGAATTCAAGTTTATTTAAACAACAGAAATGCTATTCCTGCTAACGCCACAATAAGCGGCTAATAATAGCTGACTAAAATTGGTGAGGCACGAACCACAGCCAGCTGTTAGTAGTCCGTTTAATTGTTTTGTTATGAGTAACTTACGTTAACTCAAAACACTACACTAATAGTAAACACCCAATTTGTAAATAAAGGTTAACTTGAGCTACTAAATAAAATTAGCCTAGCTCAACTCGTATGAAGCGAAAAGAGGACTATACTTTTAGCAAAAATCCTTTTAGCTACAACAAACAATCCAATTAGATAAAACTCATAACAGCTTATTGAACACCACTTTGGGGGTTTATAACACCCCAAAACGGCGTATATTACATTGCTTAATAATTCCACTAAACAACTTCCATGTAAACAAGTAATTACATATTTTGTAAAGTTATTGTTGTTAAAATACACCAAAACGACTTTTAATAATGTTATTGGACAAAACACGAACAACTGTCTATATATACAGTACGCTTTTAAAAGTTGAATATCATTTATGAAATCTCTCTTTCTAACCATGATTAAAGACCATATGTATAGCAAACGGTATGCAAAGAGCACTATTGAAGCTTATCTTTTTTGGATAGCTAGCTATATCCGCTTTAATAATATGCAGCACCCAAGCTCTATGGGAGACACTCAAGTGGAATCGTATTTGAACCATTTAGTAAACTCGCAAAACGTAGCGCAAGGCACAAAAGCGCAGGCACTAAATGCGCTAAGTTTCCTATATAAAGAAATAATTAAGAGCCCCCTTTCATTATCATTAGACTTTGTAAAAAGTGAACGCCCAAGAAAACTACCCGTTGTGCTTACTCAAACAGAAGTTTCAGCGCTATTTAAACACTGTGTAGCTAAGCATTATTTACCCTGTGGATTACTTTATGGCAGTGGTATGCGATTAATGGAGGTACTGCGTTTACGAGTTCACGATATTGACTTTGACTATAGCTGCATTCGAATTTGGGATGGCAAAGGAGGTAAAAATCGTGTTGTAACGCTTGCAGTAGAGCTCATACCGCAATTACGTTCTCAAATACAATTAGTTGATAGTTACCTGCAATTAGATCTGAAAAACCCCTTATATAGCGGCGCTTATATGCCGCATTTGTTACGTAAAAAATATCCAAACCATAACAAACAGTTAGGTTGGCAATATTTATTTTCATCACATAAATCAGGGCCTGTTGACCTTTCAGGATTAAAATTTGTTCAATCTAGGGGCTATTTAATCGCGGCGTGAGGTTTGTAACCTAGTGGGCTAAGTAAAAATTGAGCAACAAAGAGTAAATAGCCCCTAGGAAGAACCCTTTGGGCAGCGCCTGTTTGGCATTAATGCTACGTTATTGCCCATTTATGGGGAATAACCACACTACATAGGCTCTGCCTTGCCTAAATACCAAACACACTGCTGCAAATTTAACCTCGAAAGATAAACAGGCCCTAAGTCTTGATCCTGAGAGTAAGCAATTGAGACGCCATCATATCGATGAAAAGCAATTACAACGCGCTGTTAAAAACAGCCGCTTTTGATGCACATATTAATAAACACGTTACCCCACATACTTTGCGCCACTCTTTCGCTACGCATTTGCTGCAAAGCGGCGCTGATATACGTACAGTACAAACACAACTAGGTCACAGCGATGTGCGTACTACACAAATATATACTCATGTTTTACAACAAGGTGCTAACGGGGTTGTTAGCCCTTTTTCAAGATTATAAGCGTCTCTTTTTAATCCTCTACACATACATATTCGCTTTAAGACCAACACCGCTATCTATCTCTACTTTAAAAAACACATAAAAAAGCCCCGCTTGTTTTTACACAAGCGGGGCTCCACACTAATACTTTCCAAGAATAAAAGCGCCGATACTGCGGGCGCTTTGCATCATTGAATTTAATTTTATTGGTTAACTACACTTTTAAGTGGATTAACTGGTTGTGCGTTGTCATCTAGTAAGTTCATGTCAAAGTCGAACTCATCTACACGAATCGCTTTTTCACGTTTTATGTTGTAATCAATTAACTGAGCGTGCTCAGCATCGGTAATCACGTTTGCCGCTAGTGCGTTATCAAGCGTGATGTTAAAGCGAATGCCTGGCTTAATTGTTTTAGCGCGCAGTGCTTTTTTAACTTTAGCCAGCTCACCAAGTGATGCCATTTTAGCTTTGTAAGCTTGCTCATTAATGTAATGACCATCGCCTTCTACTGGTTTAACTAAATGTGTAATTTGCGCTTTAAATGCAGTATCAAGCTGGGCTTGCTTAGCTAGTTCGCGAATTAAGTCGTCGCTAATTTTTGGCATTTTAGTTGAGTAGTTCATTGTTACAAAACGAATAAATTTACGAGTACCACTTGCAGGGAAGTTATCTAAAAACTTATGCAGGGCTTCTTCAGCGCTTTGTAGTGCAAAACGCGTTGCGTAATGGAAATACGGCGCTGCTTGCTCACGCTCGCTACTTGCTACTTTTTGCTCGTAGTATTTGATTGATGCCATAGCTGCATATAAAAAGCTCATAACGTCGCCTAAACGTGCAGAAAGCATTTCAGCTTGCTTTAATTTACCGCCAAGTACAAGTAACGAGAAGTCTGCATATACCGCTAATTTAGCTGATAACTTATGAACTGCTTTTTCGTATTCACGGACTTCTGGTAAATCAGAGTTAGCGCTTGCAGTAAATGGTAAAACACCTAAACGGAACGCACGTAAGCTGTTTGCTGTGCTGTAACCTATTGTTTTACGTAAAATGCCGTTAAACTCTTTATCTGCACCTTTGTCTTCACTATGTATAGATTCAACCATAGATTGTAAATATGGATGACAGCGCATTACACCTTGACCAAAGATCATCAGGTTACGAGTAAGAATGTTCGCGCCTTCTACCGTTATAGCAATTGGCTGTGCAACATAACCGCTCGCAAGTGTATTTTGCGGACCATTTTGAATTGCTTTACCTGCTTGAATATCCATAGCAGAATCGAGCACGTCGCGGCCAAGCTCTGTCATGTGGTATTTAGCGATTGCGGTTACTACTGATGGTTTCAAGCCCATGCCTAAGCCTTCAGTTGTAAGCACGCGCATTGCTTCTTGTAGGTACGTTTTTCCTGCAATGTCGGCTAGCTTTTCTTGAATACCTTCAAACTGGCCAATGGCTAAACCAAACTGCTCACGCACTGCTGCGTATTCAGATGCTGATTTAAATGCAACTTGTGCAGTACTTACACCTAGCGCAGGTAAAGAAATACCACGGCCAGCGCCTAAACAGCTAACCAGCATTTGCCAACCACGGCCGATGTTTTTCTGGCCGCCAATAATGAAGTCCATTGGTACAAATACTTTGTTACCACGTGTAGTACCGTTGTAAAAACGAATACCCATTGGGTCGTGTCGGTTACCAAGCTCTACACCTGGGTGCTCTTTTGGAATAAGTGCACAAGTAATGCCTAGGTTTTCTTTACCGCCAAGTAGGCCATCTGGATCAACTACTTTAAAGGCTAAACCGAGTACCGTAGCGATTGGTGCTAGTGTGATGTAACGCTTATCCCATGTAATTTCAAGGCCAAGTACTTCTTCACCGTTGTATAAACCTTTGGTAACAGTACCCACATCTGGAATGCCGCCTGCATCAGAACCCGCTTCTGGGCTTGTAAGCGCGAAACATGGAATGTCTGTACCGTTAGCTAAGCGAGGTAAGTAATGAGCTTGTTGCTCTTGTGTACCAAAATGAAGTAATAACTCGCCTGGGCCTAATGAATTAGGAACCATAACAGTTACCGCAACTGCAGAGCTTTTAGTTGCAATAGTTGCCACAATTGTAGAGTTTGCATAAGGACTAAACTCTAAGCCACCAAACGACTTAGGAATGATAAGGGAGAAAAAACGCTCTTTTTTCAAAAATTCTAAAATATCGTCAGGTAAGTGAATACCGTTTTGAATAACTGAATCGTCAATCATGCCAAGTAGCTCTTGCACAGGGCCGTCTAGGAATGCTTGCTCATCTGCACTTAAAGTAGCTGCAGGTACATCGCGTAGCGCACTGAAATCTGGCTTACCTTGATAGATAGACCCTTCTAGCCACACATCGCCTGCGTCTAGCGCTTCTTGTTCAGTGATTGAAATACTTGGTAAAACTTTTTTTAATTTTGTACGTAAACTCATGATTGAACTCATCCGACCAGATAATAATACCTACATTACGTCATAAAAATTCGTTTAGATCAATTACTCTATTCAATTAATTAACAGTTTTTTCAATTTATTTTCTTTACGAAGACGTAAACTGTTGAAACAAAAAGGCTTACACTTGTACTCTGAAATATATTTTTTTTGCGCGATTGGTGAATAAAAACACGAAATAAGGGGAAAGGTGCCTAAACTTTTTAAAGGCATAAAATTAAAGGCATAAAAAAACGCAGCCAATTATGGCTGCGTTTGTCGTTAACTTTTTAGGTTTGTTATCGGGCAACTTTAACAATTTGCTTGCCAGTAAATCCACCAGCCAGCTGTTTATTAAGCGCTTGCGAAACAGATTCGGCGCTAAAATCTACAGGTGTTATGTCTGGGTGTTTAATATCGCTATTAACCGCCCCTTCGAGTAACAAATTGCCCATAAAACTTAAGCGTTGCTGCGCACACAAACTGTTTGCAAGCCATGCTCCACCAATTGATACCACGCTGATATTAGGCGCTCGATGATACATTAAGTCTTGATCAAAACTCGGTAGCGGATTTAAACAAGCAATTCGTCCACAAAAGCGCATAAGCTCTATGTTACGAAGAGTTGTGTCCCCACCAATAGTATCAATAACAGCGTCAAAGCCTTGTGGACCGAGTTCGCGGCGTATTTTTTCACACAACTTCTTGTCGTTGTAATCAAAAACAGCGTCAGCCCCTAGTTGCTTAACCATTTTATGATTACGCTTTGATGCGGTTACAAACACATCTGCCCCGCGCTGCTTAGCGTATTGAATCGCAAATTGGCCTACGGCCCCTGAGCCACCTTCAATTAAAACAGTATCACCTTCACTAATATTAATTTTATCCAAACTTATTAGTGCAGCCATACCCGCACACGGTAAAGTCGCTGCAATAGCTGGATTTAAAGCATCTGGCACAACCGACACTGCAAAGTTAGCTACTTTAGTGTATTCACTTAACGCACCTTGCTCTCCAATATTAGCGTGCCACATTACGCGTTCGCCAACATTAGGAAATACACCTTTTTTAGCTTTAACTACAACACCTACAGCGTCTAGACCTAAAACATGTGGGTATTGCCATTTACAAAAGCCGGTTTTAGCAAAATAACCGTCAACTGGGTTTAAACCAACGTACTCTACTTTTACTAGTAGCTCGTTGTCTGCACAGTCTGGAACAGGCATCTCAACATCAGCTAAGTTAATTGCTTCATTTGGCTCTGGCAGTACAATAGCGCGCATAGTTTGCGGGATATCGTAGTTATTTAAATTATCAGTTTTTGGCATCAATATAACTCTACTTATTAGTGTCGTTTAACGCATAACTCCATTGGCCATTAAATGACTGGTAGGCATTTACTTTAGCAAGCAGTGAAGTAATTGTTGTTTCAACAGCATTTTCTTGCGCTATTAAAACATCCTGACGCGCATCTAACAACTCAAGATAAGGAATTTGACCTTCTTCGTACATTGCTTGTGCTTGTAAAAATGCTTTATTAGCAAAGTCATAGCGCTCATCTGCAAAACGTTTTTGCTGCGCCTGATTAACCAACATTTGTAGCGATAGTTCACTTTCACTTAACGCATTTAGTACTACCTGCTGGTAATCACTGTAAGCCGCTTCACTTAAAAATTGCTGTGCGTCGCGCTGTGCTAATAAAGCTGGGTAACTTAATAGCGACCATTGCAACTGTGGTGCTACTTGCCACTGCTGGTCGGTATTTTTTAAGCCTGTGCTATCTATACTCACAACACCTGCAAATGCAGATAAGCTAATATCGGGTAATAGCGCTTTGCTAGCTGCAACACTTAAACTATTTGCTTGGCTAAAATCAAATAATGCACGGCTAATATCTGGACGTAAGGCAATGGCATTATTAGCATTTTTTAGTGCTACGCTAAAGTCACGTTCAAGCACACCTTGCTCGTTTTCAATAGCAATGTCTTGCGCTAACTTACCACTTAGTACTGCAAGAGCAGATAAATCGCTGTATTTTGCATACTCAATGGCAGGCATAAGTGCTTGTTGCTGCCTTAGCTGCGCCATAGTTCGATTTAAATCAAGCTCGTTTGCTACACCTTCGTCAACACGTGCTTGAAGTACATCAATACTTTGCTCAAGGGCTTCTATTTGCATTGCGATGATTTGCTGCTTTTCAACATTGCCTTGGTAGCTTACAAAGCCTTTAACAACCGACGATACAACTTCAATTTGCAGCAAGCGTACTTGCTCTGCTTGGCTCATGGCCGATGCATTTGCTGCATCAACCAAGGCTGTGATTCGACCAAACAAATCTAGCTGCCAATCAAGTGCAACGTTTGCACTTGATTGACGGTCATAAACGCTTGGTGCATCGCTTCGAGCTGCGCCTACATCTACACCACCTTGCGGCAGGTACTGGGCTTTTTGCTCACCTAACCGTGCTAATGCGCTTTTAAGCGTTAACTGGCTTATTTGCAAATTATAGTTATTTGCAAGCGCACCTATAACAAGTTCATTTAACTGATCAGAATTAAGTTTTGTCCACCAGCTTGTTTCATCAGCAACAATCACGTTGCTAGCAATATTAGCTTTAGCAACAAAATCGTTAACCGCTTTTTGCTCGCTAATAGTGTCTATTTTACTCGCACACCCTGCTAAAAACGAAGCCATTAAAACCGCACTGACTGTTAGGCTAGTTTTAAACCTTTTTTGCATCAATTTAGTCATGAGCATTCTCCTGCGCTTTATCTTTTTTGCTCGTTACTAGCATGTAAAACACCGGCGTAAATAATAAACCAAATACGGTTACACCTATCATGCCTGAGAATACTGCGTTACCCATAGCGTGACGCATTTCAGCGCCTGCACCTGTAGCAAGCACTAACGGTACAACACCTGCTGTAAATGCAATTGAGGTCATTAATATAGGGCGCAAACGCATACGACATGCTTCAAGTATTGCCTCTAGATGCGTTAATCCTGAGTCGTGTCTGTCTTTTGCAAACTCAACCATTAATATCGCGTTTTTAGAAGCTAAGGCCACCAGTACTATTAACGCTATTTGGGTGAATATGTTGTTGTCAGAGCCAACAAACCACACACCTAATAAAGCAGAGAATATAGTCATCGGTACAATTAATATAATCGCAAGTGGTAAACGTAAGCTCTCGTACTGTGCTGCAAGTACCATAAATACAAGCAATACAACTAACGGGAATACATAAACCATTGTATTACCAGCAAGTACTTGTTGGTACGTTACTTCAGTCCATTCATACTCAATACCTGATGGCAGTGTGTCTGCGAGTACTTTTTCAATAGCTAACTGTGCTTGGTCAGAGCTATAACCTGGTGCTGGGCTACCATTAAGCTCGGCACTTGGGTAACCGTTGTAATGCATAACACGGTCAGGGCCAATGGTTGGTGTTACCGTTAATACAGAACCTAATGGCACCATATGGCCTGCACGGTTACGTACTTTTAAGTTAAGTATTTGCTCAGGGTCTTTACGGTAATCAGCATCAGCTTGCGCATTTACTTGGTACGTACGGCCAAACATATTAAAGTCGTTTACATACACAGAGCCTAAGTAAACTTGCAGTGCGTCAAATACTTCATCAAGTGGAATACCTTGAATAAGTGCTTGTTCGCGGTCAATGTCTATATCCATTTGTGGCACTTGAATTCTAAAGCTTGAGTAAAGCCCCATTAATGCAGGGTCTTGCTGCGCCTTACCGATTACGGCTTGCAAGCTATTAAATAAGGCTTCAAACCCTTTATTTGCTCTGTCTTCAAGTTGCAGTTTAAAACCACCTGTTGTGCCTAGGCCTTGAATTGGCGGTGGCGGAAATACAGCTACAAAGGCTTCATCAATGGCAGCAAAACGCTGGTTTAGCTGTGCAGCAATTGCCATTGCAGACTTACTTGGGTCGGTACGTTCATCAAAGCTCTCAAGTGGCGTAAATACAATACCGCTGTTAGGGCTATTTGTAAAACCATTAACCGATAAGCCTGGGAACGCAACAGTATGTGCAACGCCTGGTACCTCTAATGCAATTTGTTGCATTTGGGCTAATACATCTTCAGTACGATCAAGGCTTGCCGCATCTGGTAGCTGTGCAATTGCAACTAGATATTGCTTATCTTGCTGTGGAATAAAGCCACCTGGTACCGTATCAAATAATTTAATTGTGCCGCCAACCAGTGCGATATAAGCAACCATCACAATAACAGTCATACGAATAAGCTTTTGTACTAGTTTTTCGTACCCTTTAGCACCACGATTAAATACGCGGTTAAATGGTTCAAACAACCAACGGCCAAACAATTTATTAAGTAAACGAGTAAACGCATCTGGCTTTGCATCGTGCGACTTTAATAACAATGCAGCAAGCGCTGGCGATAACGTGAGTGAGTTAAACGCAGAGATAATAGTCGAAATTGTGATTGTAAGCGCAAATTGCTTATAAAACTGACCAGACAACCCGGTAATAAATGCCGTAGGAATAAACACCGCACTTAATACTAAAGCAATAGCAATAATTGGGCCTGTAACTTCACTCATTGCAACACGTGTTGCTTCAAGTGGCGATAAGCCGTTTTCAATATTACGCTCTACGTTTTCAACAACTACTATCGCATCATCTACAACAATACCTATGGCCAAAACTAAACCAAACAACGACAAGGTATTAATTGACACGCCCAACCATTGCATTACTGCAAATGTACCAATAAGTGAAATAGGCACAGCAATTAGCGGAATAATAGATGCTCGCCACGTTTGTAAAAATACAATAACAACAATAACTACCAGTACAATTGCTTCAAGCAACGTGGCAATTACCGCGTCAATTGAGCCGCGAACGAATACCGTAGGGTCGTACACAATGTCGTATTCAACACCAGTAGGGAAATCTTTTGATAAGCGCGCCATTGTTTCGCGTACTTGATCAGAAAGCTCAATAGCGTTTGAACCTGGGCGTTGAAATATTGGCATTGCAAGAGCTGGTTGGTTGTCAAGCTCTGCACGCAGTGCGTAAGTGTCTTGACCTAAATCAACACGGGCTATATCAGATAAGCGCGTTAACTGACCTTCGTCGCCTACTTTAATAATAACTTGTTCAAATTCTTCAATACTGTTTAAACGACCTTTAACGTTTAACAGTATTTGAAATTGACTGTCGTTTGAAATTGGTTGCGCACCTAAGCTACCTGCAGCAACTTGCTGGTTTTGCGAGCGAAGTGCTGTTACTACATCTGTTGCTGTTAATTCGCGTGCAGCAAGTGCATCTGGGTTTAGCCATACTCGCATTGAGTATTTGCCAGCACCAAACATGCGAATATCACCTACGCCTGGTAAGCGCGCAATTTCATCTTTAATGTTTAAATCAGCATAGTTAGATAAGTACGCTGTGTCGTGCGTTTTTTCAGGTGAGTATAAATGCACTACCATGGTTAAATCGGGTGATGACTTTTCAGCCACAACACCTAAACGTTGTACTTCTTCTGGCAAACGCGGAAGTGCACTGTTTACACGGTTTTGTACTTGTACTTGAGCACGGTCTAAATCGGTACCTAACGCAAATGTTACCGTTAGAGTCATACGGCCATCGCTAGTACCTTGCGAAAACATATACAACATGTTTTCAGTACCGTTAATTTCTTGCTCCAGCGGTGTTGCCACTGTTTGCGCAATAACGGTAGGGTTAGCACCTGGGTAGTTGGCGGTAACAACAACTGTTGGAGGAACTACTTCTGGGTATTCACTTACTGGTAATTGGAATAGTGATATGCCACCAGCAATTAAAATAACCAACGACAGCATAGCCGCAAATATTGGGCGCTGTATAAAGAAATGCGAAAATTTCATCAATAAACCTTATTGCTTAGCCACAAGTTGTGCGTTGTCGTTTGACAATGTAAATGCCACACCGCTTGTATCAATTGTTACTGTTTGAGGAGAGATTGGCATACCAGGACCTACGCGAGCAGGACCATTTACAGCAATTACATCACCTTCATTAAGGCCTGAAGTAACCGCACGTAATGCACCGTAACGTTCACCAATAGTAATTAGTTTGTATTCAAGTACGTTGTTTTCGCCAACGGTTAGTACAAAGCGATTTTTTAAGTCAGTACCAATTGCACGTTCTGGGATAATAATAGCGTCGCTAATAGAATTGGCTGCAAGCTTGATACGTGCAAACGAGCCTGCGCGTAATTGGTTGTTGTCTTCATTAAATACCGCACGTACACGTAATGTACCTGTTGATGAATTAATTTGGTTATCAATAAAGTTAATGTAGCCTTTGTATGCAAAATCACTTTGACCGACTTTTTGCATTACAACAGTTTGGTGGCTCGCAGCAGTAACATCATTAAAAGAGCTATTCCATGTGCGCTCATCAACATCAAAATAAGCGTACATAGCTTGGTTTGAAACAATCGATGTTAATACGCTTTGACCCGCAAGTACGTTATTACCTTTGGTAATATTTGCGCGAGAAATAATGCCATCAATTGGTGATACTACTGACGTAAATTCTAAATCAAGTTCTGCTGAGGTAAGTTGTGCTTGAAGTGCAGAAAGCTGTGCTTCGCGTTGGCGCAGTGTTGAAGTACGCGCTTGTGCTTGCTCAGTTGAGATTGCCTTACGGTCTAATAAGCGTACCGCACGTTTGTCTTCACTTTTAGCTTGTTCAAGTGCGGCTTCTGCACTTTTAATTTGTGCTTTTAAGCTTGCAACAACCGCTGCAAATGGGCGAGCATCTAATTGAAATAAAACATCGCCTTCTTTAACCACGTCGCCTTCTTTAAATTCAATGCTATCGATGATTCCTGATACACGCGGCATTAAAGCAACTTCTTGTGGAGACTCTAAACGAGTTGTATATGTGTGCCAGCTCTGTACCGGCTTAACAAGCACCTGTGCTACATCAATTGGTTGAAGTTGCTGTGCAGGTGCTGATTGAGCTGTGCTCTCATCAGCACAACCTGCAAGTGTTAATGATGCCGCAGTAAGTGCAGCAGCAATTAGATGTTTGTTCATGAAGACGCTCCATTGTTGATTAGCCTTGCATAATACGGATTAAACCCGTGTGTAAAAACCATAGATTTTTAAATTCATTAATGCCAAAATGGCATCAATAGAATATTCAAGGTGTAACAATGGATACAACAAGCCGGCTTTTAATGTTACTTGAAGTCGTTGAACAAGGCTCTTTTGCAAAAGCAGCAGAAATTCGCAACATTGACCGCTCTGTTATATCTAAGCAAATTAGTCGCTTAGAAGATGAGTTAGGGGTAAGGCTGTTAAACCGCACCACCCGCTCGTTTTCGTTAACCGCGGCAGGCGCCGAAATGATCAAAAAAGCCGGCGAACTAAGAGAGTTACTTGGTGAAACCGTACGTATGGCCGAAAACTACCATTTAGAGCCACGTGGGGTGTTAAAAATCACCTCATCAACGCTTATTGGCAGACGTTATTTACAGCCTGTGCTTAACGATTTTCAAAAGCGCTTTCCGCAAGTTGAAGTTGAACTTCGTTTAGACGACAGGTTAGTTGATATTGTTTCTGAAGGGTTTGATTTAGCCTTTAGAGTGGGTGAGCCAAAAGATTCCTCCCTTATTGCCCGTAAAATTGCACGTAACCGCTTGCTAATATTAGCCGCACCAGAGTTTATAGAAACTTACGGCATGCCTAAAACCATGGAAGATTTAGCCCAATTACCTGCTGCAAGTTATGCCAGTAACTCTATTAGGGTTGAAGGGATAGATTACTTTAATAGTAAAGGTGAGTAGTGCGAGCAAAAAATAAAAAGTGTGTTTAGGGCAAACGATGCCGAAGCATTACTAATGAAGACCCTATCGGGTACCACTTACTTTGTAGCGCCTGCATTTATTATTGGTGACGAAATAACACAAGGGAAGCTCGTTCCATTACTCACCGATGTAAAGCTTATGGAGTTTAGCGCTATGTATGCGGTGTACCCACACCGTGATTTACCGGTAAGAACACGTTTATTTTTTGATGCAGTGCGTGAGCACTTAGGAAAAGACAAACCAATTTGGGAAAATGGTATTCCGAACTTTGAACAAATGTACTAAGGCTTTAGGGTTACAGGTTACTAGGGCGTGTTGTTCTTTGCGGATTGAAATTTGTTCAATCTAGGGGCGATTAAATCGCGGCGCGAGGTTTGTAACCTAGTGGGCTAAGTAAAAACCGAGTAACAAAGAGTTTATCGCCCCTAGGCAGAACCCGAAGGGCAGCGCATGTTTGGCATTTATGCTGCGTTATCGCCTATTTATGGGGAGTAACCACACTTCATAGGCTTCGCCTTGCCTAAAAACCAAACACACTGCTGCAAATTCAACCATCAAAGATCAACACGCCCTAAGCAATTACCTTTTCTAATTTAGGCTCTTTTTTAAACTTACAATATACTTTATTGCGGCCAAAACGTTTTGCTTTATACAACTGTTTATCTGCTTGGCTTATTAGCCCCTCAAGCGTGTTACTGCTTCTAAATTTAGCCACACCAATACTGGTAGTAATGTTAATCACTAAACCATCAATTTTAAAATGAGTATTTTCAATATCAGCTCTTATTTTTTCAGCCGCATTAAGTGCTTCGTCTTCATGTGGGAAAGAGCAAAATAAAGCAAACTCTTCACCGCCAACTCTAAATACATACCCCTTACCCAGCGTCACTCTTAGTAAAGTAGCTACCTCAACCAATACCTTATCACCCACAGCATGTCCGTGTTTATCATTTACTTGTTTAAAAAAGTCTAAGTCGAGTAAAAATACATATAGTTGCGACTTATCTTGTAGTTCCACTTCAAAATAGTGATTCATAGAGAGCCGATTACCAGCTCCAGTTAATGGGTCAAGTAACGCTAAATTTTTAAGCCGTTTAGAAAAATGAGCTCTACTGCCTTCAAAAACATGCGAGATAGCCCAAATACTTAAATAAGCACACATTAAATTCAAAGATAAATTGAAAGTGGTAAACGGGCTAAGGCTCGATTTAGTCCCTAAAATATAAGATTGTATAACGAGCAAGCTAGCAGATAAGACAACCCCGTATTGCTTACCTAACAATAAGTAAAACAAAATAGGTAATGCGAACGACCATACAAATACCCCATTATGTGGTGTAGCAAGCGCAGTAGCTAAAATAACAATGAGTGTTATAAGTGCGCACATAACTATAGACTGCCAAAATCTTAATGGGCGACGTAAGAGTGATATGTAGGTGAAAAAACAATAAATTGAAAAGAAGACTTCGATATAACCCAGTAGCGCAAAATTGTTTACTGTTAAGTTAAAGACCGCAAATGCAAACGACAAAAAACCAAAGCAAAGACACATCCAACTAAGAACGCTCTTTCTTAATGATTTAGTACTATTAAGAGCTGCGATATCCATTCAATTAACTTAATAACAAACAAAAAATAATTGTAACCTGAAAAAACAAATTAACAAGCTTTGAAGAAATAAAACCTTGTTAATACAAGCATTATTCACATTACCGGGACAGCTTAACTACTTTAGGTACACAACTGCCGCTTTTTAGCTAAATACTAACCACCTAACATAGACAAGTTTGTGGTTATACCTGTGTTGCCTTGGTGTAACAGGTGGGTGGGCTTTTTAGTTTTAATATACCGTGAAAGTAAATCCATTAGCGCGGTGTTTGCGTTATCGCCCATATACTCTCTTAATGAAATACCTTCTTCAGAGAACAAACACAGATGCAAATTGCCTTTAGCGGTTACCCTTAATCTGTTACATGTACTACAAAAATCATTACTGTAGGGCATGATCAACCCAATTTTACCTTGGTAATCGGGGTGAGCAAATTCTTGAGCAGGCCCAGCAGAAGCGCTTCGCGCAACTTGCTGCCAACCGCTTTGTAATAGCTTCACTTTTAAAGACTGACCCGAGACATGGTTCGCATCAAAAAATGTTTTATTATCGCTTGTTTGCATAAGCTCTATAAAGCGAATGGTTACCGGACGATGTTTAATCCAATTTAAAAATGTTTCAAACTCTTGTCCATTGTATTGCTTCATCAGCACGCTGTTTATTTTTACCGACTCAATACCGGTTTCAAGTGCGGTATCTATACCGCTCATTACAGATGCAAATTTATCGTGCCCGGTAATCGTATTAAACATACGCGGGTCTAAGGTATCAATACTGACATTAATTGCATTTAGGCCTGCATCGACCCAGTTATGAATATTTTTATGAAGAGAGAAACCATTCGTTGTCGCAGCTATTTTTTTTATGCCGCTGGTATCTTTTGCAACGCGAATAACATCTATAAAATCTTTGCGCAAAGTTGGCTCACCGCCTGTGATCCGTACTTTTTCTATACCGTGATGGGCAAAGGCTTTAAGCGTATTGCTAATTTCATTAACACTTAAAAAACCGCGCTCTTGGCCGCCTTGATAACCATCGGGTAAACAATAAACACATTTAAAATTACATACATCGGTAATAGATAAACGTAAATAACTAAATTCTCGCCCTGTAGGGTCGATTAGCATAAATAAACCTTAACTCATATCAACAGATAACACATACCTAAGCCGTTTACCTATTAATACATAATAATTGCAAAACAATATGATGTAGTACCAGTGCGCAGTAATACATAATTACGCGCATTGGTATAATAACTAAGGTGCTACATAAGTAGTCCCTTTAATTATATTTGTTTTAGGCTTTTAGCCCTTTTATAACTTCACTTGGCTTCATAGGTAAATCACGTAAACGCACGCCTACTGCGTTAAATATTGCATTACCTATGGCTGGCGCAACACCTATAACTCCAGGCTCACCTAAACCAACTGGAAACTCATCACTTTGTAAAAATTCAATGTCCATATCTGGAACATCTTGCATTCTTAGTGGTAAATAAGTATTAAAGTTAGTTGCCGATACCTGCCCATCTTTATACGTATTTGACTCATGTAATGCAAGGCTACTGCCCCACAATAAAGAGCCTTCAATTTGTGCTAATGCACCATCTGGGTGAACAATTAGCCCTGCATCTACAACTACATATAATTTTTTAAGCGTTATTTTACCGCTATCTCGATTAACATGGACATGTGCTGCGGTTGCAAGCCATGCTGGCATTGTACGCTCTTGCCCAGAACTCACTGAAAAACCGATACCCTCATCTTGGCCAAGCTTAACAGAGGCCACTTTATCTGACACCTTTTTAAGCACATTACGTAAACGCAGTGCACCGCCCACACTTTCGGGCGCTTTACCCGCTTGCTTACCTTTCCCGTCTAGCATTTCGATTCTAAATTGAACCGGATCTTTGCCTTGCTTATGGGAAATTTCGTCAATAAACGATTCAAGGCTCCATGCAATCCAACCAGGACCAACTGAGCGCAGCCAACCAGGGGTAAATGTAGTTTGTGCTATTTCGTTATTAATGGCACGTGCTCGGTGACTACTCATGCTATACCAATGATCTGCACCCGATGCTGAAAATGCATCAAATTTACCATTACCATCAACCCCTGGAGATAAAAATCCAGATGCCATTGCTTTAGTAGGCCAGCCTGCAGCAAATGCATGTTCTAAACCAGTAAAAGCGCCACTTTTATCAAAAGACGCCGTCATTTTTGCAGCTGATGCAGAGCGAGACTGATCGAATAAGCTATCGTCCGCTCGTGTAAATACAAGTTTAACGGGCTTACCAACAGCTTTTGCAGTGAGGGCTGCAGGTACGGTCCAATCACCAAATAAACGACGTCCAAAGCCTCCGCCTAAATAATAAGGGCGAATTATGACTTTCTCTTGGGCTACTTCAAGCGCTTTTGCAATGGCTGGTAATGTAAGTGATTGCCACTGGTTACCCGTATGAATTATCCACTGACCGTCTTTAAATTCAACCAGCGCATTGAGTGGCTCTAGCTGATAATGACTTGCCGTAGCCGTGGTGTACATCGACTCTAATGATTCATTGGCATTGGCTTGCGTGTTTTTAATATCGCCTTCATCAACAAATAATGTGCCTGAGTCACTTTGCTCACATAATCGTTTGCCTTCATTTTGAATATCGGCTTCGGTTACATTCGCGGTTTTACCCTTTTTATAGGTCACTTTTAGTGCATCTACCGCTTTTATTGCACTTGGGTAGTTATCAGCTAATACAACAACCCAGCCTTGAACGGTTTCGCTAGGATCGTTTAAAATTTCAAAGCCTTTATAGCCTTTAATCGCTTTAGCTGTCGTATCATCAACATTAGTTACTGTGCTGCCATAACGCGTTGGTGGAATAACAGGTCGAGCGTACAGCATACCCTCTACTTCTACGTCAATGCCGTAAACAGCTGTACCATTTGTTTTAGCAGGTATATCAAGCGCTCTAAAGTCTTGCTTTAGCCCAGTTAAATGACGTTTATTAGCAGGTTTTAATGGTAGCTTTGCCACTTCTTCACTACTAAAAGTACGGTTAAACTCGCCTTTTTTAACAATGTCAGCGTAACTTAGAGATTTATCACCACAAATAATGTGACCTTTTTCAGCATGGCATTTACCCGGCGGTACACCCAGCATAGCAGCCCCTGCATCTATTAATGCAATTCTGCCCGCAGCGCCCGCTTGCGATAACGGCTTAAAGCTTTGAAATACCGACCATGAACCACCCGTTACCATGTAACCCCATTTTTCGTGAGTGTCTACATAAGTAATTGATACTTTATCCCAATCGCACTCTAGCTCATCAGCTACAATACGCGCCAATGCAGTACCAATATGTTGACCCATTTCCGCTTTAGCAATACTGACTTCTACTGCGCCATCGCTGCTCATAGTCCACCAAATTGTTGGTGAAAAAGCTTGCTGTGTAATTGACTCTTTTGCACTTAACGAGCCTGAAAATAGAGCGGGTGCAAATGCCATCACCAAACCTGCGCTGGCAGTACCAATCATAAACGAGCGACGATTTAAATTAACGGTTTCGCTATTTTTTTGAAATAATTTTTTCATTACAGGCTCCAGTTAAGCGTCTTGGGCATTTGGATCAAAAATGTTAACAACATTTTGTGACTCATCGGCAGCGCGTTTAATAGCCGTTTTAATGCGTTTGTATGCCATGCAGCGACAGTAGTTGCCATTCATATGATTAACTATTTCTTCTTCAGATGGGTTTGGGTTAGCAGCAAGTAATGTAGCAGCTTGCATTATTTGCCCAGACTGACAATATCCACACTGTGGTACTTGCTCTTCAACCCATGTTTTTTGAAGAGGGTGTTCGTTATTAAGCCCTTCAATTGTGGTAATGTTTTTACCCGCAATTGCGCCAATTGGTAGTACACATGACCGTGTTGCTTGCCCATCTAAGTGCACAGTACACGCACCACACATTGCAATACCACAACCAAACTTTGTACCTTTTAACCCAATTTCATCACGAATAACCCATAACAATGGTGTATCTTCACTTGCGTGTGATTCAACCACCTTGCCATTAATTGTAAACGTCACCATAGCTTGCCCCTTGATTAATACCCAAGATTTTAAAAACCTTGATTAAAACTTATATAATTTAATTACTTATCGTGTACTTATAATTCATGCTTAGCTAAAAAATCACTTAGCTGCTCTTGCGTATCAATGTCTAATTTTGCATGACTTATATTAATTGTATTTACGATTTCGTTTTTACTGCGCAATAAGTGTTGCGCCCCCTTATCTGAAGTTAAGCTTGCAAGCTTGGATAAATCAACAGCTGGGAATATAGCAGGTACCCCTAAGCGTTCGCCGTAATCTGCGCACCAGCGCGAAGGTGTATGAGTAAACCCTTTAACTAACTCATGTACTTGCTGCGTTTGTAATTCCACCTGATCGCCCAGCATAAACAAAAAACCATCGTAGGTGTTTAGCTTAGAGACAGCCTCAGTTGCCGTTGCAATGCTCCCCCCTAGCCCTTTACCCCATTGTTTGTTTTCAATAAGCTGAACATTTGTATAACCATAAAGTGCCTGTTCAATTTCCTGATGCCAAGCGCCTGTTACTACGTAAACAACCGAATCATCAAGTGCTTGAAGCGTTTTAACCGCTCGCTCAATCATGGTTTGCCCAAACCCCACATTGGCAATTAATTTACAGCCGTTAAAACGCGATGATTGCCCAGCAGCCAAAATCACTTTTGCAATTAGCAAACTTCCTGCCCCCAATTACTTAACGATTGCGCATTTTTATTACTAAGCACCGCATGTATTTCACTTATTAACGAAAGCGCAATGCTCTCGGGCGAATCTCCGCCTAAATTTAACCCCACAGGGCCAAATACTGGTGCGTGTACATTTTTAATAGTGGTATTTGCATGTTGTAGCACTTGCTCTCGCCTGTGTGCTGGGCCTAGTAAACCAATATATTTAAACGGTAAACTTACAAACTGTGCAAGTACGCTGGCATCTAATTCAACACTATGGGCCATTAAAATGACGGCATCTACTTTGTGTTTTTCACAATACGTTTTTAATTCACTTGGTGAGCAGCGTAAAATAGCATCGGCATTTTTAAAGTATTCCCTTTTGGCATTAGCAGCGCGCGTATCCCAAACGCTCACACTCCAGCCAAGCTGCTTTGCTAACGCATAAACAGGGATTGCGTCTGCACCGCCTCCTACTATTAACAAATGAGGTGGCGGATAGATTGAGGTTTGAAGCCAAGTGGCATGATTGATCTCAACTAATTTAGCTTTTCGGTTCATCGATAAGTCGTGTTGCTCATCATTTTGTGTAAACACACCACTACCTTGGGGTAAAACTGGGGTAACTTGTTGGGAGTATTGACCGGGCTTGTTGTCACTTAATGCTTTAAATACATGATCTAATTGTAAATATTCATTATTCTTATGAATAGGCTGCAATAATATGTGTACAATACCACCGCAACCTATACCAAGTTGAAATGTTAAATCGTCCTCATCGGTTGCATCATAACTAATTGTTTTACTGGTTAAAGTGCCCATTACTTGTTTGGCATGGCGCTGAATATCTGCCTCTAAGCAACCACCTGAGAGCATTCCTAATCGCTGCCCTAAACTCGATATAAGCATCATAGCGCCTAGTTTTCTGTAACTAGAGCCTTCTATTTTGTATAAAGTAGCTAACACCCATTCCTGAGTATCTTTTTGAGCATGCCAAGTATTTAGAATGCTTTTTAAATCAGTAACCATATATTGCCTTTACTAAAACGTCTTCTGCGGCTAACAAACTAACAAAACAGTCAATAAATAACCGATTCAGTAACTTAGCTTTGTATTATATCGTTTAACGTATCAATTAACTCATCAAATTGATCATTTACGCTTTGGCGTTGCTTATCGCTGAGTGTGGTATTTAATTGGTACAATAAATTAATATATAAATTGAGGTTTTCTTCATTTGTTTTAAGTAGCGCTTCGCTCATGTAGCGCTCGCGTTCTTTTATTACTGTACTTAACTGAGCTATTAATTCGTTTTGCGTTAAGTTTTTGTTTTTAAATATCTCAATAGCCACATTTAAACGGTTTTGTTTATACTCTAACCACAGTGATTTGGAGTCTTTGTGCTGCTCGTTAGCTGTAATTATTAGTGCTTTTTGATCATTAGTTAGTTCATCTACCCATTTTTCATAATATTCGATTTGCTCTTCTAAACGATCGTTTTTACGCTCAAGCGGTGTCTGTTCGTTGAACTCTTCGCGCTCTTCATCTATTTGTTTTTGAATATTACTTAGTAGCTCACCGCGTTGCTCACTTGATAAGGATGCCCCGAGTTCAGCTAAAGGCATGTGCGCGTATTCGAGTAGATTTTGCCAATGCTTTTTGGCAAAAACCACCTGTTTTTTTAACTGCTCGGTGCTTAGCGTGCTGTTAAAAAGTGACTTAATGTTTTGAATATCTTGTTTGTAGGCAGGCAGCTGCGTACTTCTGTGCCAGGCTTGGGTCGTATTAATGATCTGTTTAAGCTGCTTATTTTGAGTTTTATTTAAATCAATATAATCATCCACCCAAAATGACGAAAGCCAGCTCAAGTTGTTGTAAGTAAATGAAGCTGAACAACTACACAAAAATACCATGCTGATAGCAAAGCATGCATTTATTACTTTTTTAGTTTTAAGATTATTAAGCATCACTTTCCTTATTTTAAATTTTATAATTGCGAAAATCTTATTTGATAATAATTATCATTTAAATATTGACTTGTTTGTTAATCTAACTAATAATCATTACCAGAAACAAAATGTACCGACCTCAGTGCCCATGGAAGAGTATTCAGCAAGGATGCTGACACATTAAACAAGAGCGTGCCGCTTAGTGTTATTACTTACTCAAATGAAGTAATAGCATAAAAAAATCACATCTACTTGCTACATTGCTCATATTAGTGACGGTTAATATGACTCCAAAAAGCCCTAACGGGCTTTTTTTATTCCTTTAAATTTTCTGTAAAATCTGTATCTTACACATCTAAAGCCAATATGCTTAACTTAATATATAAGTGTTTACAGAGCTGTGTTTTATCCACGTTACCTTAAAAGCGCTCACCTTGCGTTTTTATCAAAGCAGGCGTAAAACATAATTCTAGGCACTCATTTTTGCATTTATAAACAGTAAACGATTTAATCATCATTGTATGTACTGAGTATTAAACGTTTATAATGCGTAAATAGCGCAAAAATTTAATACCTATCGTAACTATTAATAATTGGAGACATTGTTATGTCACAGTTTAATTTAAAAGCACTCGTTCTTGCAGGCGTTTTACTTGCCAGCCCTTTTGCTAATGCAACGTTAGAGGATGGCATTAGAGCCGCTAACGAAGGTGAATTTGCAGTCGCCCTAAAAGAATTTGAATACCTTGCGGATAAAGGCTTTGCTCCAGGGATTTACGAGCTAGGCAAACTGTACGAAGGTGGGTACGGTGTAACACGCGATTACTACAAAGCAGCGTCGTTTTATCAACAAGGTGTTAAAAAGAACCATCCTGACTCTATGTTTGCTCTTGCTGTTTTATACGACGAGGGTAAAGGCGTAAAGCTTGATCATCAAATGGCTGTAAGCCTATTTGAAAAGGCCGCTAAAAAGAACTTGCCTGCTGCTCAGTTTAATTTAGGTGTAATGTACTCAAACGGCGTAGGCGTTACACGTGATTATAAGCAAGCTCGCACGTGGTACGAAAAAGCCGCCGCTAATAATTACTCATTAGCACAATTTAACTTGGCACTAATGTATTTTGAAGGCTTAGGTATGCCAAAAGATTTAGAAAAATCTTATATTTGGAACACCATTGCAGAGTACAACGGTAACATGGAAGCAAGCCATAGCCGTAAACTCGATGAACGTAAAATGCTACCTAAAGAAATAGAAGAAGCTAAAGAAAAAGCCGACGCAATTTATGCAAAAATTCAGGCCGGCACTTATGCTGGTGAAGGTCGTTTGTTTTAGTTTACTATCTAACAATTAAAATTATAAAGGCTGGGTTACTCATGTAATTCAGCCTTTTAATTTAAAACTATTTTATGTAAAGCCACTTTAATAATTTAATAATGAGCTTGCTTTGTTTGAGTAATAAACCAATGCGCGGGTTAAATGAGCCCGATACTAATGTATTTTTTGCGTGGCTAAACGTTAAAAACCCTTCAATACCATGATAATGCCCCATTCCTGAATGCCCTACTCCACCAAAAGGTACATCGTCTGCGGTTACTTGTACTAAAGTATCGTTAACGGCAACGGTGCCGCTAATTGTTTGTTTCATAATATACTCTTGAGCGTTTTTATCTTGGCCTAAAATATAAAGTGCTAATGGGTGATGATTTGCCTTAATATAATCAATAGCGCTATCAAGCGTCTCGTAGCTCATTATTGGTAGTATTGGACCAAATAACTCCTCTTGCATAAGCTGCATTTCGTCAGTCACTTGAGTCACTAAATGCAGACCCATTCGATGTTTTTGCTCATCTTGCTGATTTTGCTCAAGTGGCTTAACAATGTTTGCACCAAGCTCTTGTGCTTGCTCTAAATAACTTGATAACCGTTTATAGTGTGCATCACTAATAATTGAGGTTAAGTTTTTACCTTCAACACCATCTTTAAAATGCTTCTTGTAGAGTTCGCACAGCTGCTGAATAAGTTGATGCTCAAGCGCTTTTGGTACAAATACGTAATCAGGGGCTACACATATTTGCCCAGCGTTAGCCATTTTTCCAAATAATAAAGCTTGAGCAGCTTTTTTAATATCTGCATTTTGGGTAATTATAACGGGTGATTTTCCACCAAGTTCAAGTGTTACTGGCGTTAAATTACGACTAGCAGAGGCCATAACTAACTTGCCGACACTTGTTGAGCCCGTAAACAAAATATGGGCAAAAGGGAGCGCCGAAAATTGCGCCGCCACATTACTACCGCCTTGTATTATTTTACAGTGCGCTTGCATGTCGTCTTTAAATATTTGTTCGATTACAGCATTGGTGTGCGGTGTAAACTCACTAAGTTTTAGCATCACTTTATTACCTGCCGCTATAGCTGTAAGCACGGGCACTAAAGCTAACTGAATTGGGTAATTCCACGGGGCAATAATACCAACCACACCTTTTGGCTGATAATTAACACTTACTTTTGAAGGCCATAAACTTAAACCCACTGAACGATTACTGGGCTTAGCCCATTTAGGCAGCTTTTTTATAATGTGCGCAAGTGTTTGCACTGTAGGTAATATATCGCCAAGTAAAGTGTCGAACGCGGTTCTGTAGCCAAAATCTTTTGAGGCTGCATCTACCAGCTCTTGCTCTAGGCTAACAATACGCACACGCAGTTTTTTTAATAAAACAATACGTTTATCAATTGCTAAATAGGGCGTGTTTTTAAAGCTCTTTTGTAATTCATCAAATTGGGAAATGAGTGGCTGTGTGTCAGATGTGTCGATGCTCAAAATAGATTACTCAATTTTTAAAGTTACAAAGGACTATAACCTTGTTCTGTTTTTCGAGCAATAACACTAACTAATGTGATTAAATAGCAGCCTAAATTAAATTTTAGGCTGCTCATAGGGTTGGTTGGAACTAATTTAGAGGATAATTAAAAGCCAAATACTTGCGCTGCAATAGTCATCGTTACTAGCGTAATTAATACAATAGCGACAATATTGAGTACAAAACCTGCGCGGATCATATCGCGCATTTGTATCTGTCCAGATCCAAACACAATAGCATTAGGCGGCGTGGCTACAGGCATCATAAACGCGCAGCTACATGCAATAGCAGCAGGTATTACCCACACTAAAGGTGAACCCGTAATTGACTCTGCAACAGGCCCGAGTAATGGTAAAAACCCAGCGGCCGTGGCTGTATTGCTCGTTATCTCAGTTAAAAATGTAATTAATGCAACCACCACCAGCACACTCATCACAAGTGGAATTGCACTTGCGCCTTCAATCATATGGGCTATGTAATCGGCTAACCCAGATGCCTTTATTTGCGAAGCAAGTGTTAAACCACCTCCAAATAAAAGTAATACACCCCAAGGAACATTTGATGCACTTTTCCAGTCAAGTATTCGCTCATTACTGCCCTTATTGGCCGGTAATACAAATAATAATAGTGCTGCCGCTATGGCGATAGCAGTGTCTGATATTGATAAACCGCTTAAATCTGCAAGGATTGGTCTAAAAATCCAGCATAACGCTGCTAATATAAATACAAATAAAACGCCTTTTTCTGCGTGCTGCATTGTGCCTAATTCACTTAACTGTTTTGTGAATACCGCTTTTGTATCAATACTTTGATTATTCTTAACGTTTTCATCTACTTTGTAAGCAAATTTAGTTAACCACAGCCAGCTTATTATCAACATGCTAATACTTAACGGCACGCCAACAAGCATCCACTGTGCAAAGCCAATTTCAATTTTGTAACTATCTGATAAGTACGCTGCCATGAGTGCATTAGGAGGGGTACCTATCAAAGTGGCAATCCCGCCAATGCTTGCACCATAAGCAATACTAAGTAGCAACGCTTTGCCAAACCCTTCATTACTTGGGTCTGATTGTTTTACTAAATGTGTAATAGATAATGCTATAGGCAACATCATTACCGCTGTGGCTGTGTTTGACATCCACATAGATAAAAACGCTGTTACCAACATCATTGCTAATATTTGTAAACTTGGTTTTTTACCCGCATAAAGCATCGTACTAAGGGCAATACGCTTGTGTAATCCCCATCGCTCCATAGCTATAGAAATTAAAAATCCCCCTAAAAATAAAAATATGAGTGGGTGAGCGTACGGTGCAGTCACACTTTTAATGGCAGCAATACCAACCAAGGGGGAAATAACAATAGGCAATAAAGCCGTTGCAGGGATAGGCACTACTTCACTTACCCACCACGAAGCCATCCAAAACGCTAAACCTGCTGTTTTAAAAGCGGCTTCAGACATCCCTATTGGCGGTGCTATTAAACATGTAAGCAACATAATACTTGGCCCAAGTAATAGCCATAACCATTGCATTTTAGGCTTTTTAGGATCTGATTTTTTGTGTGTTAATTGAGTCATTGTTAATTCCTAAAATTTGTATTTTAAGCCAAGTGCAACGCTATTATCGGCGCTCTCTTGTAGATCTAAATCAGTATAGAGCAGGTAAGCAGTGGTTTGTTTATCAAATACGTAATCTACACCTGTTGTCCACTGCGTTGCATCTGATGCTTGACGAAGCAAAGAATCATCTTTAGCGAACTGTAATTTAGGTACCCATTTATCAAGCGTATAACTTGCACTTAACACATAGCCGTTACCCGACTTTATACCACCTGTTGATTCAGAATGCTGGTACAGTGCCCCGAGCTTTAATTGTTCAAATTTATAGGCAGCTGCTATTCGGCTCGCATTAATATTATTAAGAGAGTCAACATGGCTTACTGAAAAGTAATATGAAGTGTTTTTTAAGCTACGATCACCATAAATAACGGTCGCTGCAAATCCAGCTTCATTATCTTTATTGTCGTCTTTTGGGGCGTAAGTAAACGAAAATTGCGTATTGTGCCAATACTTAGAAGTGTATGTTAGCGTATCGCCAAGTCTATCCTGCCCTGCAATAACTTGAGCTATATCGCCTTGGGTTTCGTTAAAGTTATCGACTTTTCCCTCAGAGTATTTAAAGCGGGTATCGTTTCTTCCCACTACCAGCTCGCCAAATTGCCCTTTTAAACCAAGATAGGTGTTTCTTGCACTAAAGGGCTCTTCGGTGTCATCTTGCTCAAAGCCATTAACTTGCACTTCGTATTTAAAAACAACGTTTAAATATTCATTTAATTTATGCTGCCCTTGAATACCAATTCTCGAAAATGGCGCTTCAATCTGTGTCCCTTTATCTGCGTAGCGCATAATACCTTTATCTGTATTAGCAATTTGTACTTCGGCTTTACCATAAACGTCATATTCAGTAGCGCAAGCCGTGTGCGAATAAAAAGCCAAGCTACTTATTGAGGTGAGTAAAATAGTAGAGTGTGTAAACTTTATCATTATGTGTCCTAATTATTAGAATCTACTTGTTGTCAGGTCTAATAAGGCAACTTTACTGCCAATGATAAAATGTTATTAAATTTTAGGTGGTTAGCTATTTTTAGATATAAAAAAGACAACTAATGTGCGGTTTCCCACACATCAT
The DNA here is from genome assembly GCF_900239935.1 of Pseudoalteromonas carrageenovora IAM 12662. Taxonomy (NCBI): domain Bacteria; kingdom Pseudomonadati; phylum Pseudomonadota; class Gammaproteobacteria; order Alteromonadales; family Pseudoalteromonadaceae; genus Pseudoalteromonas; species Pseudoalteromonas carrageenovora. Next base: position 573,241 of record NZ_LT965929.1, on the reverse strand, counting down.
AAAAACGAATCTGTCACGTAAACCACACATTCAGTCAATAAACATATCGCGGTTTAAGTTGTATTTACTCATTTTATCGTAAAGGGTTTTACGAGCTATTTGCAGTGTATCCATCGTATTTTTAATACTGCCATGATTACGCTCTAGGGCTTCTTCAATTAATGACTGCTCATAAAAAGTTACTTTTTCAGATAAGCTTAAATCGGGTGAAAGCTCACCTTTAGCCTGCGTTTTACTAACACTAAAAGCAAGCTCTACTCCTAATAAAACCGCGCGCTCAGCTTGGTTTCTAAGCTCTCTTACATTGCCCGGCCAATCGTATGCTAATAATCGCTGCTGTATTTCACTATTGAGTGGCGCTGGCGGCTTATGATAGCGTGTTGCGGCAATAGAGCTAAAATGCTTAAACAGTAATATTATGTCAGCTTTTCGAGCTCTAAGTGGCGGAATGTCTACTTTTACTAAACTTAGTCGATAATATAAATCGGCTCTAAATTCACCTTTTTCAACAAGTGAAAGTAAATTTACTTTAGTGGCAGCTACAATGCGTATATCTAAATTAATTGGGGTGTTTTCACCTACCGGGGTTACTATACGCTCTTCTAAAACGCGCAATAATTTTACCTGTAAAGACAACGGTGTACTTTCTATTTCATCTAAAAATACGGTTCCACCCTGGGCATATTCAAACTTGCCTTTTCGCGCATGCGTAGCCCCAGTGAAAGCGCCACTAGCGGCTCCAAATAATTCGCTCTCAATTAATTGCTCTGGTACTGCGCCGCAATTTATAGCAACAAAGTTACTTTCACATCGAATACTTTGATCATGTAAATAACGAGCGACAAGCTCTTTGCCTGTGCCTGTTTCCCCTTCAATCATTACATCTGCTGGCGTATCAATTACCGTGTTAAGTAAGTGCATCATGTCTTGCATTTTAGGCGTATCGCCTAATATTCTTACTCCGGGCGCTGACGTTTTTTTAACAGCGAGCTTAAGTGCACGGTTTTGTATTACTAGACTTCGCTTGTCGCAGGCTCTTGCGATGCAATCAAGTAATGTTTCATTTACTGGCTTTTCAAATAAGTCATACGCGCCTAATTGCATAGCTTTAACAGCAATAGTTACATCTGCGTACCCTGTTAAAAATATGATAGGCAGTTCGCTGTCGAACGCCGTTACTTGCTCAAGCAGTGTTAGGCCGTCCATTGCAGGCATGTTTATGTCACTCAGTACAACGCCCATGAAACGACGATTAAGCTTTGTTAGAGCCGTACTTGCATCATTAAAGCATTCAACTGTATAACCCTCGAGGGTAAGCAATTGCTTTAATGAATCTCTGATCATCGCTTCATCATCAACTACAATAATGTGCTTACACTGTGAGTTTTCAATCATCTGTTTTATCCTGCATGCTTGATAAACTGATTATAAACTCAGCCCCGCCTTGTAGTCGATTATGCGCACTTAAAGAGCCATTAAACGAATCAATAATTTGTTTTGAAATAGATAGCCCAAGGCCTAAGCCGTTACTCTCTTTAGTACTATAAAAAGGTTCGAAAATATTACCAAAAGCATGTTGCTCTATCCCAGGCCCAGTATCTAAAATTGAGAGTTTTACTCGGTTATCAAAGCACTCAACATTAAAACTTAATTTACGTATTATTGCGCCATTCATAGCTTGGCTTGCATTGGTTATTAAATTAACTAACACTTGCTCAAATTTAAGTGAATCAACCCACACTATTAACCCGCCATCTAAATTAGGCTGCTCTACGTGTACGTTATCTTGCTTTAGTTGTGAGCTGGCAATCATTAAAGCGTTATTTAATAAGCCCGCTAGCGGATAAGGCCTTAACTGAGTTTGTGATGGTTTGCTAAAATGCTTTAACTGTCCCACTATTTTGTGAACGCGACCTACAAGCCCCTCAACCACCGTAATGCTTTCGCTAAGTGCAGTGTAATTTTGTTTCGCAAGTAAACGTTTAGCGCTTGCTAGGTAAGTATTAATAGCACTAAGAGGCTGGTTTATTTCGTGATTAATACCTGCACTTAATTGCCCTATTGTTGCAAGCTTTGCTGATTGAACTAATGCAACTTGCGTTTTTTCAAGCTCTTGAGTGAGCTCTATCACTTTTTGCTCAAGGCTATGTCTTGAGTAAACTAGCTTTTTATAACCCGCAAAACGAGCAAGTAAACTATAACCAACAATAATAACTAAAACATAAATACTAAATGCCCAAAATAAGCGTATTAATTGAGCTGCATTTACCTTTGTAATATCAACAAGTACGTGCATACGTGCGCTAAAATAACGCAGTGGCTTTGTTGCACTCACATAAAGCTTTTTATTAATTTTAAAATGCGAAATACCTTGGCTCGTATACTGAAATTGCTCAATATATACAGGTTGATGATCTAAATAAGCGCGGCGTAATTTTATATTACGTCGCTTTGCTATATCAAACTCGCTAAAGCTATTTAAACGCCATGTTTGCATATCAGACATAGCAATTACTTTATCACTCAGCTCTAAATAAAAATGGCTACCTTTAGATGTATTTAAAAGCTCTCTGTCGTTTTCAAATTTGCTTACATTTACTTTTAATACAACAACACCCACTGCTTTGTTGTCGTGATAAACAGCTTGCGAAAAATAAATTCCGCGCTCTTTTGAACGCATACCTAGTGCAAAGTAGGCAACTTTTTCACCTGCAAATGCACGTTTAAAGTAAGGCCTAAAGGCAAAGTTACTACCTAAAAAGGTGTAATCGGCTTGCCAGTTACTACTTGCTGTCACTGCACCTTGCGCATTAAGTACAAATATATCTGATGCACCACTGGCTTGTTGTATATCAGCTAAATAGTTATTTATGGCGTTGTAGTGGGCTTGATCGCCGTTTGCAAATTCAATCATTAACTGATTGTAAGTAAGTAGCTGAGGAATAGCTGAAAAACGAGCGAGTTCAGTATCAATATAATCGTTTAATTGAGTAACCTGACGCTGCGCTTGAACTGTTGCTTTTTCTACATCGTGAGCGCGTCCAACCCAAAATGTAACAACTAAAATTAAAACTAATAATAAACATATGGTTATTATGTTTTTTGAAAACGAAAACATGGCCTGCCCGTAAAAATAGCCTGAAAAATTTTAGGGCGCTAGTGTACCTACTTATATGATGCAGGGATATAAACTTTTTGTTAACAAGTGTGTTTAACTTTATTTATGACTTTGGTTTAAATTCGAAAACAAAAAACGCCGCAAACAATGATGTTTGCAGCGCTTATTTAGCTTTAAAAAATTAATACGTTCTTAATTTACAGCTAATGCAGGTTTATTTTTGATGTATTTGTATAAGCCAATTAATGATGCGGCTATCCAAAATATTTCAATTACGAAACTCGCTAAATTAAAGTTGTAACATAGGCTAATTAACAACAATATTGCCCCTGTTAAATTCATCATATTGTAAACTAAGCTGGTTGGAGATGTTTTACCAAGCTGAAGTAAAAAGAATGACCCAACTACTAAAAAAGTACCTGTCATACCTATGATGTCAAATAAAAGTGCTATCACACAACGATCCTTTATCCGTTAAAAAACCCAAAAAACTGGCCCAATCCATGGGGTGGGTGTTTTTTCATTCATTGAAACAGCAAAACCGGGCGATTTTATCAATATTGCGCAATCTCACAAGGGCATATGTCCGCATGATTAATGCTTAATTAAACTGTTTATTTAAAAGTAACTTTTCCACCAATAATTTTATATGCCGGCGCTCCACGTATAATCGCTTCGCGAGCAAAAGGGCGGCTACAATTAGGGCAAATACACGCCTGTGATGTAAAGTCTTGGCTGATACGCTCTTTGAAACATTTAACCAGTGCGCCTTTTCCGCCTTTGCGATACTTAAATAGAGGGGCTTTACAGCCAGAGCAAAATATATCGACTGTTTTGGTGGGGCCTTTTTTGTTGGGTTTTGCCATTATTTCCTTTAAAGAGGATGGTTGAACTTATGAGGGTAGGATAACAAATATACGTTAATCTCTAAAAAAAAATCGTCCTAGTTGCGATGAAAGCACGTTCATATTAAATGGTTTAACAATAAATCCAGAAACCTTGGCTTTTATTACCTGTTTTACTGTATCTGCACTGTCTTCGCAGGTAACCATTAATACAGGAATATCTGCTAGCTGTTCATCTTTTCGAATGTTGTCTAGTAAATTTACGCCATTCATTTTTGGCATATGTAGGTCAGTAATAACTAAATCAAAGTGTTGATCATGTAAAAAAGCTAATGCTTGAAGGCCATCAGTTGCTTCAACAATATTGTTGTACTCGAGCTTTCTCAACATATTAATTAATACATGACGCATGAGTGGCATATCATCAACAACTAATATTTTCATCAATATGTTTACCAATTCCATTATTAGACTAATTTAAAGTTACCCTACTTATAAAAAAGGAGCAAATACAACGCACAGCAAAAATTAAAATTTAAGGCCAAAGCCCTAGAATAAGCCCCATTAATGAAAATTGTAATACGTGGTAACTGCCATTAATTAAAAACAACTTTAAAGGGCGCTGCTCAAAAATATAACTTAGCCCTAAGGAGCTACACACCCAAAACAAACCAATAGCAAAACTAGTCCCTAAGCTCTCCCCTATACCTGCCTCTTTTCCTAAAAATAACGCCAGTACTAATGCAGCTATAAATGCTAATAAAAAACTACCAACAAAAATAAGTTTAGGATCTGCAGATTGTAAATCGAGGTCAGTTAACCCAATACTCTCAAGCCATGCATTTTTAAAAAGCACCTTTGAATACCACACTCCACGAAGCATAAAAGAAGACAACGAAGCCACAAGTATTGCAAAATAATTCACTTCCGTAAAATTCATACACACAGCCATAATACATAGTGCTTAGGGTAATTTGAATGTAGTTACAAATAGCTAAAGCAGCAAATTGCGAACATGAAATTTATGCTTGTTAGTTACAGAAGAAAAAGAAGGGAGTGTTAAAAATCAGCAAATTTAGCATTAGTAGTTGACGCTAAATCGTTTGGCGAGAGTGAAATTTCTAGCCCTCGTTTACCCGCACTAACATAAATGGGATTAAAATTCTGCGCGCTTAGGTGTATAAATGTAGCAAGGCGCTTTTTTTGAGCCAGCGGACTAACACCACCTAAAATATACCCAGTAGCAGCTTGTACTTTTGAAGCCTCTGCCATTGTAACCTTTTTAGTACCACACACCTTTGCGAGTTGCTTTAATTGCACCTGCTGCGTAACAGGCGTTATTGCTACTACAAGCTGCCCTTCGCTTGTTTCGAGCACTAAGGTTTTAAAAACCTGAGCACTATTGAGATTCAACTTTTCGACCGCCTCTTGCCCATAGTTACTATTATTCCCGTCATGCTCATAACTAAGCACATTAAATGTAATTTGTCGTTTTTTAAGTAACTCTATTGCAGGTATCATCGCGTTAACCAATTCAGTGTTAAATAATTTCAAGCAAAAAAAACGGTGCTAATAAGCACCGTTTTTTATTATTTTAGACGATAACTAATTACTTAGTTAAATCGTCAAAGAACTTTTTAACGCCATCAAAAAAGCCTTGCTCTTTAGGACGGTTCTTTGAGCTATCTTTGCCCATACTTTCTTCTAATTCTTTAAGAAGTTCACGTTGACGCTCGTTTAAATTAACTGGCGTTTCAATCACAACTTTACAAATTAAATCGCCTTGAGCACCGCTGCGTACAGACTTTACACCTTTACCACGCATACGGAACATTTTGCCCGTTTGTGTTTCTGAAGGTATTTTAAGCTTAGCTCGGCCATCAAGCGTTGGTACTTCAATTTCGCCGCCAAGACCAGCCGTGGTAAAGCTAATGGGTACTTCGCAGTATAAGTTGTTAGCTTCGCGAACAAATATTTTGTGTTCACGTACTGATACTTGAACATACAAATCACCTGCCGGCGCGCCGTGCATGCCTGCTTCGCCCTCGCCAGTTAATCGAATGCGATCGCCTGTATCTACGCCAGCTGGAATTTTAACTGAAAGCGTTTTAGTTTTCTCAACACGCCCTTGTCCATGACATTTGTTACAAGGGTCTGAAATAATTTGACCTTGTCCCTGACACGTAGGACATGTTTGCTGAACAGCAAAAAAGCCTTGGCGCATTTGTACTTGTCCAGCACCATGACACGTAGTACATGTTTTTGGTTTAGAACCTGCCTTTGCACCGCTGCCATCACATGGTTCACAACTAACCCATGTAGGTACTTTAATTTCTACTTCTTTACCACGAACGGCCTCTTCTAGGCTTAAGTCCATGTTGTAACGTAAATCAGATCCACGTTGTTGACGAGATTGACGTCGACCACCGCCGCCACCAAAAATATCACCAAACACATCACCAAAAATATCACCAAAATCACCTTGACCACCACCGCCAAAGCCACCGTGACCGCCGCCACCGCCTTGTTCAAAGGCAGCATGGCCGTATTGGTCATACATTTGACGTTTCTGATCGTCAGTTAATATTTCGTACGCTTCTTTAACTTCTTTAAACTTGGTTTCAAGTTCTTTATCGCCTGCGGTACGATCTGGATGATATTTCATCGCTAAGCGTTTATACGCTTTTTTTATGTCTCGCTCACTCGCATCTTTGCTTACGCCGAGGACTTCGTAATAATCGCGTTTTGACATATCTATCACACTACTCTTTTCTGTTTGCAGCTAGGCTGCTTGATAAACCGATAAATCGTATCGATTTACCATCTAATTTACATGCAAAAGGCGCGTCAAGCTTTAGCCTGCGCGCCTCAATTGTTCATCCTAACTTAAACACTTAACTGAGTCATGGTATTTAAGTTAGCTAGAAGCTCGGCAAACAATTACTTGTCGTCTTTTACTTCTTCGAACTCTGCATCAACTACGTCGTCATCTTGCTTCGTAGATTGTTGCTGTTGCTCGCCAGCGTCTGCGCCGCCTTGTTGAGCTTTAGCTTGTGCAATTTCCATAAGCTTTTGAGACTTTTCAGCAAGTGCTTGAGTTTTAGCTTCAATTTCAGCTTTGTCATCGCTCTTAATTGCAGCTTCAAGGTCAACAACAGCCGCTTCAATTGCTTCTTTGTCTTCACTTGGAAGTGCATCACCCGCTTCTTCAATTTGCTTACGTGTGCCGTGAACCATTGCATCAGCTTGGTTACGAGCAGCTACTAACTCTTCAAATTTCTTATCGTCTTCAGCATGAGCTTCTGCGTCACGAACCATTTTTTCAACTTCTTCATCGCTTAAGCCTGAAGACGCTTGAATCGTGATTTTTTGCTCTTTACCTGTATCTTTATCTTTAGCAGATACATGTAAGATACCATCAGCATCAACATCAAATGTTACTTCGATTTGTGGTGTACCACGTTGTGCAGGACGAATACCTTCTAGGTTAAATTGACCTAGAGATTTGTTATCGCTTGAACGTTTACGCTCACCTTGTAATACATGAATTGTTACCGCAGACTGGTTATCTTCTGCTGTTGAGAAAGTTTGCGATTTCTTAGTAGGAATCGTTGTGTTTTTCTCAATTAGCGCAGTCATTACTGAGCCCATTGTCTCGATACCTAGAGATAATGGAGAAACGTCTAATAATAGTACGTCTTTAACATCACCCGCTAAAACACCACCTTGAATTGCCGCGCCTACTGCAACTGCTTCATCAGGGTTAACGTCTTTACGTGGCTCTTTACCAAAGAATTCAGATACTGTTTTTTGTACTAGTGGCATACGTGTTTGACCACCCACTAGAATGATATCGTTGATATCGTTTACTGATAAATCAGCATCAGCTAGCGCACGTTTAAGTGGCTCAATTGACTTAAGAACTAAATCTTCTACAAGTGACTCAAGCTTAGCACGTGTCAATTTCACGTTCATGTGCTTAGGACCTGTTGCATCAGCAGTTACATACGGAAGGTTAACTTCTGTTGATTGTGCAGATGAAAGTTCAATTTTTGCTTTTTCAGCAGCTTCTTTAACACGTTGCATTGCAAGAGGATCAGTTTTTAAGTCTAAACCTTGATCTTTCTTGAACTCAGCTACTAAGTAGTTGATTACACGGTTATCGAAATCTTCACCACCTAAGTGAGTGTCGCCGTTTGTAGCAAGTACTTCAAATGTGTGCTCGCCTTCAACTTCATCAATTTCAATGATTGATAAATCGAAAGTACCGCCACCTAAGTCATATACTGCAACAATGTTTTCGCCTTTGTTTTTGTCCATGCCGTAAGCAAGGGCAGCAGCAGTTGGCTCATTGATGATACGTTTAACTTCAAGGCCCGCAATACGACCAGCATCTTTCGTTGCTTGACGTTGTGAATCGTTAAAGTATGCAGGTACTGTGATTACCGCTTCAGTTACTTCTTCACCTAAGAAGTCTTCTGCAGTTTTTTTCATTTTTTTCAGTACTTCAGCAGAAATTTGTGGTGCAGCGCGTTTTTCGCCGCCCGCTTCTACCCATGCATCGCCGTTATCAGCTTTGATGATTTTAAACGGCATGATACCGATATCGCGCTGTACTTCTTCGTCTTCAAAACGACGACCAATTAAGCGCTTAATAGCAAACAATGTATTTGTTGGGTTAGTAACCGCTTGACGTTTAGCAGGTTGACCTACTAAAGTTTCACCGTCTTGCGTATAAGCAATAATAGACGGGGTTGTGCGATCGCCTTCCGCATTTTCAATTACGCGTGCTTTGTCACCATCAAGTACTGCAACACAAGAGTTTGTAGTACCTAAATCGATTCCAATAATTTTACCCATGAAATTTCTCCAACTTCTTTATTCATTAATACGTTCGATGACATAGTAAATAGGGATGCGCCAAACTTAATTCAACTGTAAAAATGAAATTAATTTCATTTTTTGTGATTTATTTAACAAATAACCCTATTTTTTATAAGGAATGGTGATTTTTGCACCACCAGAGGTGGCTTTTAAATACTGGTCTGACAAGTTTGAGTGTGTTATAAATTTATTAAATCGCACTTTTAAGGACTTCTTCATGCATTTTGAGCAATTACTTACCCAAGCAACACACCTTGGCAAATCACAATTAGATGAAAATAACCAAACAATGCAGTTCCCTGCAAATTGGTGCCAAGGTCGTACAGCTTTTGGCGGACTTTCAGCCGCACTTTTGTATCAAGCTATCAGAGGACAAGTAAATGACGAGCGTCGATTACTTTCAGTAAGCACTAATTTTGTTGGCCCATTACTAGCCGATACACCATTCTCTTTATCTGTTGAAATACTCAGAGAAGGAAAAAACAGTACACAAGTACTTGCAAAAGCCATTCAAAACGAACAGGTATGTGTAATAGTACAAGCATGTTTTGCAAAAAACAGAGACTCGGGGATTAATGTGCCTGTATCAAAGTCTTTGAGTTTAAAGCCTGTTGACGAGACACATACATTACCTTTTATAAAAGGTCAGATGCCTGAATTTTTTCAGCATGTTGATTTATGTCCGCAGCAAGGTGGCATGCCTTTTAGTAGTGCACACACATCGCATTTGGGTGGTTGGATGCGCTTTAAACATACGCCAAAACATATTTCTGAAGCTCATGTAATTGCTCTTACCGATGCATGGCCACCTACTTTATTACAAATGTTTAAACAACCGGCGCCGGCAAGCAGTATGTCGTGGTATTTAGAATTTGTTCAATCACCTAATTTAGAACCCGGTGAATGGCTAGGTTTTGAGGCTATTACCCATCACTCTAAAGATGGCTACGGGTTAGAAGATGGCTGTATTTGGTCGCAATCGGGTGATTTAATAGCCCTTACACGCCAAACGGTCGCTTTATTTGATTAAAAACACGGCCAAACAATATTAAACTGTTTGGCCGCTAAAGCGCTTATTATCAGAACGCGTTGTATTAATGTACTAAATATAGCAAAATTGAAGAAATATTCTTCTAGCTTGGTATTAAATTGCAAACTGTATGCCCCTGTTGCGACCTCATTATTGATATACCTCGCATAGTTGCAAAGCAAATGGCTATTTGCCCTCATTGCCATCATAAACTTTGCGAAGCTGACGTTAACCACGACAGCCGCATTGTTGCACTAAGCTTTAGTGCATTGCTCATGCTGCTTAGTAGCATGTTTTATCCTTTTATCTCATTTAGTAGTAGCGGCATTACCCAAACTATTACTTTGCCCGACGCAGCACGGATTTTATTTAATTACGATAGCGAGCTGCTGGGCTTATTTATCGATTTAAGCATTATTGCGCTACCAATGAGCCTGCTCGTTGTTTTAATTCCTTTGCATTTAGGTGTACTAAAAACCCTTCCTGATGGCGTTGCTAGGCGTTTACTAAAAGTAACCCTGTCACTTGAGCCGTGGATAATGAGTGAAATATTCTTAATTGGTGTGCTTGTCAGCATGGTTAAAATTATGTCGCTGGCCGATATAAGCTTTGGAGCAAGCTTTTGGGCTTATGTAGGGTTTGTAATTTTGTATATTGCTGCACTTGCCCATTTAAATAGGCCTAGGCTTTGGGCGCAAATAAAACCCGCGAAAGTGCTCGAGGGTGCTGAACATGCTAAACGTGCAATAGATGAAAACATTAAAGCGTGTCATGTGTGTCATCAGCTATGTACTGGTGATGTGTGTGAGCGTTGCCACACAAAAACACATGTAAGAAACCCATACAGTGTACAAAAAGCGGCGGCTTGGCTTGTTACATCAATAGTTTGTTATATTCCAGCCAATATTTTGCCAATTATGCATACCACTAGCCTTGGCGATGAATCACCTTCTACTTTAATTGGTGGTGTTATTACGCTTTGGAAAAGTGGCTCATACCCTATTGCTGCCATTATATTTCTGGCAAGCGTAGTAGTACCACTGGCTAAAGCATTTGTACTTAGCTTTTTGTGCTTTATGGTTGCAAGGCCTGTAAACTGCCATACAAAACGCTATACAAAAATTTACCAACTAACTGAATTTATTGGTAAATGGTCAATGATAGATGTATTTGTTGTTGCTATACTGGTTGCATTAGTGCAATTAGGTAACTTAATGTCGGTAACCCCAGGGCTTGGCATTGTATTTTTTACAGTTATGGTAATATGCCAAATGATGGCAGCTCACGCATTTGATCCTCGTTTATTGTGGGATTCACCTAAAAACAAAACTTCAGAGAAAAAAGCATGACAGAAACGGCAAACGTAACAAAAGAACCGAAAATTTCCGCCATCTGGATCATTCCGGTTATTGCGCTACTTGTTGGTATGTGGATGCTTTATCAATACCAAGCAAATAAAGGCTCGACTATATACATAAAAATGCCTCAAGCAGAGGGCATAATTGCTGGTAAAACAGAAATAAAAGTACGCAGTGTAAAAATAGGACAAATAGACCATATTCGCCTTTCTGACTCACAAGACAGCGTTATAGCACGTGCACAAATAGACAAAAACTACGATTCATTATTAACAGAAGATGCCAAGATTTGGGTTGTAAAACCGCGTATTGATGAAACGGGAATAAGCGGTATGAGTACACTGCTCTCGGGTGTGTATTTAGAGTTTTCGCCTGGTGAAAGTGAAGAATTAAAAGAGCGATTTGAACTTCAAGACGAACCCGCTTTAATCGGTAAAGATGTAAAAGGTGGCCGCTTCAAATTAATGAGCTACAACGCCGAAGTACTTGAAGTTAGCACGGGTATATTTTTCAAAAACTATAAAATTGGTCAAGTAGAAACCGCCACCTTTGATTGGAAAAACCAAGCAATGAAATACGGTATTTTTATTAAAGAACCGTATCAAAACTTAATCACAATGAATTCTATTTTTTGGGTTAACGCCGGAATAGAGATTGATCTCTCTGCTGATGGTATAAATATAAATACAGGCTCTTTAAGTAAGTTGTTAAAAGGCGGTATCTCTGTAGGTTTACCAGAGCAACAAACCCCGGGTGAAATAGCGCAAGATGGTCACAGTTATTCACTTAGCCAAAGCTATAAAGAAGCCCTTGAAGAGCGTTTTTATGATTTTGATTACTACATAATTGATTTTGAGCAATCGATTCGCGGCCTTCGTCCAGGAGCACCAGTTGAGTACCGTGGTACACGTATTGGCACTGTAGTAGAGGCGCCTGCTAACGTCATTGTTAATGGTAAGCCAGCACACTTTAAAAACCACAATACGGCGGTACCTGTTCTTATAAAGGTAGAATATGGTCGTTTATATTACGATAGCGCAGCAGCCAAAGAGTTTTGGCAAAGCAGCCTAACAGGATGGATTAAAAATGGTATGCGCGCCTCTTTAAAACCTGGTAATTTACTTACTGGTGCCGTGTATGTTGATTTTGATATTTACCCAGATGCCCCTAAAGCTAACCTCGATAAACTTGCACAATATGATGTGTTTCCAAGTATATCTAGCGGAATTACGGTACTAGCAGACCAAGTCTCTGATGTATTAAACAAAGTAAACAGCTTAAAAATTGAAGACAGCTTAGCGCAAATGCAGGATACATTTAGCGACTATCAATCACTTGCCAATGAAATGCGAGAACTGCTAAGTCAAAAAGATACCCAAAACTTACCGGGTGACTTTAATCGTAACTTTGAAAAAATGACTAAAAGCATGGAGCAATTTGAGGTAACCATGCGCCAGTTTGATAAAACGATGGCCAGTTACCAAGCAGGCTCAGAACTTCACCATCAAATACAACAGACACTAAAAGAGTTTAAACGTTTAAGTGAGGGGCTGCAGCCACTTACGCGCGGCTTAAACGAGCAACCTAATATGCTTATTTTTGACAAATCGCTACCCGCTGATCCAAAACCAAGGAAGCAATAATGAAATCTATACTTTTAACTGCAAGTTTTTTATTAGTCTTGGCGGGATGTAGCGCATCAATACAAACTGCAACGCAGTATTATCAATTTGAGCAGCCTATAGGTGCATCATCTCGAAATGTAGTGGCCACAGATGCACAGCTTAGAGTTCAAACCGTTGTACTTAGAGGGGCGCTAAATAATTTGGGCATTGCGATGAAAATAGACAGTAACCAAATTCATGCTGCTAATTACAACTTATGGGGCGAATCGCCTGATTCAATGCTAACTGCAAGTGCACAGCAAACCTTGTTTAACGCCATGCCTAATTGGATGGTGATAAAAGGGTTGCCTGTAATTACAGAGCTTGATCAACAAACATTTTATGAACTTGAATACGAAGTTCATCATTTTAATGGTGATTTAGAGGGCAATGCGGATATCTCGGGGCTGTGGCGCTTATATTACACTCACCCAGAAACCGGACGACGTTTAATTAGTATCCATAACTTTTCAAACGTAGTACCTATAGAAGACGACGGTTATGATGGTTTGGTTTCTACACTTGAAAAAATCTGGCTTAATATCAACCTAAATGTTGCTAAAGAAATAGAGCAAGCACGACTTTAATAACCATATATATCAACGGCGGTTTTATCCTCATTAATAACCGCCTTGCCTACCTTTTTAAAGCCTAAATTTAACAGCACACTTTGTGAACCTTTATTACTAGGCGCAGTTATGGCAATTACCTGATTTATACCCAATGTGTGCTTATTTATTAATAGAGCCTTAGCCGCTTCAAAAATATAGCCATGCTTTTCATAACCGGATAAAAGTGCAAAGCCTAAGTCGGGATGTTGAAGTGCTGAGCGTTTATAAAAACCAACTATTCCCACTACCTCGCCGCTACTCAAAGTAATAATATAAGGACCAAACCCTTGATGTTTATGAGATGCCGAAAACGACTGCTCAATATAGTTTTTGGCATCACTAAGCGTATAAATGGCTTTATCGCCAATATACTTGATAAAATTAGACTGATTAACCAAAGTAAGTAACATGGCTGCATCGTGCTCATTTGCGTAGCGAAGCAATAAACGTTTTGTTTTAAATACGGCGTTCATTAAAAGTCTCCATAAAAAAGTTATTTATGCACATAAATTTTTATTGACTGAAATGCAAAACCAGATTATTTTTGCGCCGATGTTTTTACAGGCACAACAATAGCGGTATGCATTCCTTGCTCCGTCTGGCGCCAAAGCCAACGCGTTTTTATTTAAACCCTTAATTTAACATAACAGTTTAAATACTCCTCTCGCGTACAAAAGCAGTGACTTGGAAAATGATTTAACAACAAACTATCATCTTCTTTGTTTTTGTATAAGCAATTTAAATTCTTAAATATGCTTTTAATTTTGTGAACACTTAAATGCTTGAACCCTCTGCGTTAAGTTTACTGCCACCAGCGGTGGTTGTTGTTTTGGCTGTTGTTTTACGCCGCCCTATTTTATCTTTACTTATTGGTGCTTTAGTTGGGTTAGTAATAGCCGACCCGGCCCAGGTGCTTGCTAACTTTGCCAGCACATCGCTCAAAGTAATGACCGACGAAACCATAGGTTGGTTAATACTCGTATGTGGTGGCTTTGGCGCTTTAATCGCCTTATTAGTGCGGACTGGCGGTGCGTCGGCGTTTGGAAAATTAGCGTTAAAATACACTAAAGGTAAACGCTCTTCTTTATTTATGACCTTTTGTTTAGGCGTAGTTATTTTTATTGATGACTACTTAAATGCGCTTACCGTAGGTGAAACGATGAAGCGCATTACTGATAAATTTAAAGTTAGCCGAGAAATGCTTGCCTACGTTGTTGACTCAACAGCGGCACCGATTTGTGTACTTGTACCTTTATCTACTTGGGCAGTATTTTTTGGCGGACTATTAGTAGATAACGGCATTGCCGTGGAAGGTAAAGGCATTGCGGTATATATTCAAGCAATTCCTTATATGTTTTATGCGTGGTTTGCAGTATTGGTGGTTTTGTTAGTGGTATTAGGTGTTATACCTGCTATTGGACCCATGAAAAAAGCAGAAAAAATGGCGAAAATAGAACAAGCCAGCGTAGATCCTGCTCAGTTTAGTGATATTCAAACAGCCGACGAATATGCAGTAAAAGCTGTAGAAGAAAACTTTGAAGATGCCGATCCTAAAGGGAAATTACATAACTTTTTACTGCCAATAATTTTACTTGTAGCCTTTACCGTTTACTTTGAAATAGATGTATATAAAGGCTTACTAGCGAGTATGGCGGTAACACTTCCTTTTTATGCACTACAAAAATTAATGAGCTTTAGCGAAATGATTGAGCGCATGCTTGATGGCTTTAAAAGTATGATACCGGCTATTGGTACTGTGATCGCCGCGTTTATTTTTAAAGATGTGTGCGATTTAATAGGCTTGCCGCAATTTGTTATAGGCAGTTTAAGCCCTTATATGACGGCGCAATACTTACCTGCAGTCGTGTTTATTGCGATGGCGGTGTTAGCGTTTGCTACAGGCTCTAGTTGGGGTATTTTTGCAGTGTCTATACCTATCGTTATGCCACTGGCAACTGCGGTTGACGCTAATATTCCACTGGTGATTGGCGCGTTATTATCGGCATCATCTTTTGGTAGCCAAGCGTGCTTTTATTCAGACTCTACAGTACTTGCAGCCCAAGGCTCTGGTTGTAACTTAATGAGCCATGCAGTAACACAGTTGCCGTATACATTAATAGCGGCATCAATGGCGGTTATAGGCTTTATAGTTATGGCATAAATATTATATAGCTATAGAAATAAATAAACCCCAATGTATTGCTACACTGGGGTTTATTCTAACTTTATGTATAACGTTTATTTTTGTAACTTAATGCCATTGTAATAAGCATCAAGCGTAGTGATTTTTGTTTGATTAGGTAAATCAGCAAAGTCACTTTCAATAAACTTAGTACCACGCAGCTGCACATTTAAACGCGCTGCTTGAGGGTTCAACATGGTTTGCTTGTAGTACTGTTTTATATCTGCAAGTGTTACTTTTTCTACTTCATTAATCAGCTTTTGCTTTGAGTCAAATTTAAAGTTTTCGCGGTACCAGTCATTTATAAGCGGGCTCATTTCGTCGCTTAAATTTTTAGGTTGCTCTTTAAGTGATACAAGCGTCGCATTTTTAAGCTGTTCGAATGTATCATTACTCATGTTATCAAGCTCTACCGCATACTCTTTTTTAAATTGATCAAAGCGTGCTTGTATCTCTTTAGGGCCTTTAACTGGTGTCTGAATAAACAAGCCAATGGCTGAGTATTCTTCTATTGGGCGAGCCAATGCACCTACAGCGTAAGCTAGTTGCTCCTCGGTACGCATTTTATCAAACGCAACGGTTCTAAAGTGGCTTTGTAGTACTGCTGCTTGTGCTTTTTGTTTATAACCAGCTATTGGGTGTACGGTCATATCAACAACAGCTACATCAGCAACATCAATATCTTTTTGAAGTACCAGTGTTTCGCCTACTTGCGGTAACCATGCTTTGCTGCGTGCAAATTCACTGTGCGTATGGTTGCTTTCAAGCGTAGCGCTTAATTCGCCAGCTATTGCATCAATATCTTGCTGGTTATAGTTACCATAACTAAACACGCGTAAATCGTTTTTAGCAAAAGTTGCTGTTTTTAAATTATTTAAATCAGCAACAGATAATGATTCAGCCACTTTTATTAGTGCATCTGTATCAAAACTGCCTGTGCGAATGAGTTTTGAATACTCACCAAATGCTTGCGCATACGGAAACTGCTTCTGCTGGTTTAATAAATCACGTTTATAACGATCAATTGCTTGGCTAAATGCTTGTGCTGTAACCTCAGCTTTTAAACCGCTAAGCGCTTGTTTAAGTAATACGTCTTGTTTATCTGTAAAGCCGCTCATTGATAATACAAGGCCATTACTTGGCGCAAGACTCACACTCATACCCGCTATGGCAGCTTCAGTGCTTAGCTGACTTTGTTGAATATTGTATAAGTCGGCCCATACCGAATAAAGCACTTCAGCATTTATATCGGTTAAGCCAGGTTGAGTGTTTATATATACTTCAACAAGCCCTTTTGGTTGCTCTGCAAACTTTTGGCTTGCTTGACGCCATACTTTCACGCCGTTTTTATCATAAGCTAGTACTGGGTGCTTTTGCTCTTTAAATGCTTTAGTTTTAATTGCAAAGCTCTCAGGTAGTAAGTTGTTTACACTAGGCAGTGCTAATTTAAATTCACTCGGCTTTTTCCAGCTGGCAATTTCATCATCGCTAATGTCGTTAATGCGATATTTGCCATCATAAAAATGTAGTTGCGAATCTGTTTCTTCTTGTTGAGATATATACCAAACTCGTAGCGTTTTAGCATTTAATTGATCCAGCACATTATTAACTGCATCAGCATCAAATTTTGCATAATAATAAGGGGCATTAATAGTATGATTGAGTGGATAAACCTGCATGCTGCCGGTAAGCGAGCTTACATAGTTAAACTCATCGCCCTTCTCTAAAAATTTAAACTGGTTGCTAAGCGACGTTTTAATTTCGTTAAAGTACTTACTATCTACACCTTCTTTTTTAATTAAATCGATATATTGCATAATTGTCGCGACAATTGTTTCGCGATTTTTCATACCCTCGTCGGTCAATTCAATATTTACATTCAGTGTGCCGTAATTACCGTATTGAGTTGGCGATGGTGAAGCTGATAACTGCGACACCCAACCTTTATCACGTAATATTTGTGCAGGGCTGCCCGGCATTTCATTACTTAATAAATAAGCAACAAAACGATTTGGTTTAACTGCAAACTCATCAGCATTATTGGCAATAGTGAAATCTAATTGTAGCTGTTTAACATCTTCATTCGGAGAGTAAAATACACGCTTACCGCCTGCTTTATCAAAATCTACTTTTGCGGTAACAGCTGGCTTTTCGATATTTTTATTTTTTATATCAGCGAAGTACTTTTGCGCTTTTTGCTCCATTTCAGCAATTGGCAAGTTAGAAATAAGCGCCACTTTCATGATATTGGAAGAGTAGTACTTATTATAAAAATCGACTGTTTCTTTGTGCAGCGAGCTGCCTTCTTTATCGCCTAGCGTTTCTAAATTTCCTATTAAAAAGCGATTAGCGGGATGATCGCCCATCATTTTACGGGCTAGCTTAAATTGACCAAAAAAGTCCATCTCGCGACGCATTGACCACTCTGCGTTTACCGCGTTTTTTTCTTTATCGGTATATTCAGGATATAACTTAGGCGCTTTAAAAAAGTCAGAAAAACGGTCTAGTCCTTCATCAAACGCATCGTTATTAATTTTAAACATGTAGTTGGTAATATCGAGCCACGTGTAGGCATTGTGGGCGCCACCATTTTTGGTCATGAAATCAGAATACCCTTTTGTGTCTGGGTAACGCTCAGTTCCTAAAAACAACATATGCTCTAAATAATGCGCCATACCTTGTTGTGACATTGGATCATGCAGTAAACCAACCCCTACACTTAGTGAAGCCGCAGATTTTTCGGCGCTTGGGTCTGATACCAAAATAACTTCAATTTCGTTTGCTAGCTTTAACGTTTTATATTCTCGGCTATCGTTTGGACTTACAACTAATGAATCAGCTAATAAAGACGCTTGAGGAGACGTTGAAACAGATAATGTATTTGAACAACCACTTAAAACTGCCAGTGCTATGGCGCTAAAGCCAATAATTTTTTTCATTTTGATTTTCCAGTAAAGTATTGCGCTAGTTACGCGCTCAAACATCGTAATAGAGCTAAATTAACATTAACAATTAAGGATTTGCCACAATTTAACGCTAAAATATGTAACACATTGTGAAAAAGCACTTCATACTTAAGCTTTATAAAACAATAATAAAGGAACATTATGGAAAAAATTATTATTCTAGCCATGTTTGCTCAAGTAACACTCTCACTGTTTGTGATGATAGTTATGGGTAAAAGGCGTATACAAGCCGCTAAAAATAAACAGCTAAATTTGAATGATTTTAAAACAATGCAATTAGATAAAGCAGGCGACACAGTGCGTGTAGCCGATAGGAACTTTTCTAATCAGTTTGAGATCCCCGTTTTATTTTATGCCGGCTGCTTACTTGCTTTACAGCTTCATAATGCAAGTTATTTAGTGGCTGCTTTAGCATGCTTATTTGTAGTGTCGCGTGTTGCGCATACTGTAATCCACTTAGGGCAAAATAATGTAAGAGCTCGCTTTAACGTCTTTTTATTTGGTTGCGGGTGTGTATTTGCGATATGGCTTGCCATGATTTGGCGAATAATAGCTTTTTAGTTTAAATATTATCAGCGGTTTAAAATTAAGCCGCTGATAATGGATACTTTTACATTTTTATTTAAATCGCTGCAAACGTGTGAACACCAATAGAGCACCACCCAGTAACCACGCCAATGAACCACCTGAACTGCTACCTGAATCGGTAGAGGTATCGCCACTATCAAGTGATGTGTTTGTTGTTACGCTAAGGCCTGCAGCTGAATTTGGATCGTCATCCATAACCACTACGCTTTGAATAGTCACTAAATTTGCACTACTTATACTTACATCACTGCTTGAGCATTGCTGCTCAGTAATATCTACCACGGGTACTTCACCGCAATGAACCAATGCTGCAATTTTATCGAGTGTAGATTGACTCGCCGCAGTAATTTGTCCAAACACCGTAAAGCCACCATTTTGCGTATCAAGTGCAGCACTATTATCTGAAATATTAAAAAACCACTGGCTTGTTGCGCTGTCTTCATCGCCAGAAAGCTTTGCCATAGCAATGGTGCCTTTAACATTTGAAAAAACAGGCTCATTTTCTACAGTAGGCTTAGTATCAATTGCATCAAACGAATCAGAATACGTAAAGCCACCGCCTTGAATTACAAAATCTGCCACAGAGCGATGAATCACCGTTTCGTTGTATGATTCATCTTGAACATAGCTTAAAAAGTTTTCTACGGTTTTGGGGGTCTGTTGATCAAATAAATTTATTTCTATTGTACCTTGGCTTGTGTTCATTTCGACAATAGTAGCAGTGCTTGCAAAGCTTGCCAACGCAAGCCCAGAGCCAAGTAAAAGCTTTTTCATGTTTCATTCCTGTTGTTATAATTTTAACGATTAATTAACCTACTTGCAGATTAAAGCGACATGGTATTAAAATCGATTGTTAAATCTATCAAGATACAAATTAGACCGTATTGGTAACGCTTTAATTACATATAAGGCTAGTTATATTCTTTTAAGTTATATAAAGCAAAGTTAGTACAACTAAATCATCTTAAATAGAGAGCTTACATTTATTACCTTAAAAAAATAAATACCAAGGAGCTGACAATGCTTAATAACACACACACAATTTGCGATTTTGGTTTACACAAAGGCGAGGCTTACACAAAGCTACCTGCAAGCTTTTTAACTTGGATGATAAGCACAAAACACCGTCAATCTGAATATGCACACGCCGAATTAAAAAGACGTGAGCGTGCAGTTATAAACAATTTGGCATTAAAGACTAAGTAGAAATGTAAAATAAGTACGTTTTTTTAGCACAAAACTAGTTTAAACTACCGGCTTGATAAATTAAGTAGAGCTTAATCAACAGGTATTTTATGCGCATAATTATTTTATTTTCGGTTTTTTTTAGCCTCCTTGGGTGTACCTCTTCTACCCCAGAATCTAGCAGTAGTCCTTCTACACAATATTTAACTGTTCTTCATACAAATGATAACCATGGTCGTTTTTGGCAAAACGAAAAAGGCGAATATGGCATGGCCGCTCGCAAAACGTTGATTGACTCTTTACGTAATGAAGCAAAAAAGCAAGGCCATGCGGTAATATTGCTCTCTGGTGGTGATATAAATACAGGTATTCCTGAGTCTGATTTACAACAAGCAGAGCCCGACTTTAAAGGTATGTCTTTATTAGGTTATGACGCTATGGCGCTTGGTAACCACGAATTTGATAACCCAATTAAGGTGTTAAACAAACAACAGCAATGGGCTACTTTCCCACTTTTATCTGCTAATATATTTGAAAAAGCCACGGGTGAACACGCATTTGAAAGCTATAAAGTGTTTGAAAAAAATGGTTTAAAAATTGCGGTCATTGGTTTAACTACGACTGATACAGCTAAAATAGGTAATCCTCAATATATTGGTCATTTAGAATTTAAAGAACCTATAGAGGTTACAGCCAAACTAGCAAAAGAAATAAAAGCTAAATATAACCCTGACGTTACTATTGCACTTACACACATGGGCCATTATGTAGATGCACACTTTGGTATTAATGCCCCTGGTGATGTAACACTTGCCCGCTCACTGCCTGCCAATACTCTTGATATGATCATAGGCGGGCACTCTCAAGAGCCTGTGTGTATGAGCGATACAAACGTTAACGATGATAACTTTAAGCCAGGCCTTGCGTGCAAACCAGATCAGCAAAATGGTACTTGGATTATGCAAGCCCATGAATGGGGTAAGTATGTGGGTAAGGCTGAATTTAAACTTGAAGGCGAAAAATTAACACTTATTGACTACACATTAATGCCAGTAAACTTATATGTAGATAAAATACAAGCTGATGGCTCTACTCAAGAAGTACTTGCAAACGAATATATTAAGCCAGACCCAACACTTGAAGCTTTTTTAGCGACTTATCAAGCTAAAGGCGCAAAGCAAATAGCAGGTAAAATTGGCAGTGTTGATGCTCGTTTAGAAGGCGATAGAAGCAAAGTACGTTACCAACAAACAAACCTTGCGAGAGTAATTATTCAAGCACAAATGAACGCAGTAGGCGCTGATTTTGGGTTAATTAGTGGTGGCGGGATAAGAAGCGGCATTGAAGCTGGGGAAATCAGTTATAAAGATGTTTTAAAAGTACATCCTTTTAAAAACCGCATTACTTACATAGATTGGCAAGGCAGCGATTTATTCAGTTACCTATCGACTGTCACAAGCTTTCCTGCAGATGCAGGCGCTTATTTGCAATATCATAAAATATCATTCGATCGCAAAAATGGTGAGTTAATGAATGTATATATTAATGGTAAAGCTCTGGATAAAAATAAAACATACCGTATGAGCTTAAATAGCTACAACGCATCAGGCGGAGACGGTTACCCAGCTATTAATAAGTTAAAAGGTTTTGTAAGCACTGATGTTACCGATGCTCAAGCACTTAAAACTTTTATATCTGAAAATAGCCCGATTAAAGCGTCTGAATTTGCGCCTAAATAAATAAGTTACAGTAATAGGAAAGTAAAATCACTTTCCTATTACTTCAATATTTCCGTTTGCGATATGTGTTAGTGCATAACTATGTAATCGTGAACGCGACCCTTCCCCATATGCCTTAGGCGGATAATAAAGCTCTTTTTGATCAGGGTACTCAATGAGTACTTCATCCAGGGCTGCACGAACTTCGCTCAGTGTTTTTTCAAGACTATTGTTGAAGTTAGGTCTTTTTCTTACTGTATGGCCAAGCTCAACTAACCTATAAAAATATTTATTTGCTAGCTCTATCAGCTCATCAGGTACATTTTTACTATGATTGAGCGAAACATCTGAGTTATTACGACAGTAATCAACTAGCGCTAAATAAAAACACAGTGGTTTATTTGCCAAACACACTTTCAGCTCTGCTCTATAACTATTTGAAACTGTTTTATTGTTTAAATCAATTATAAGGACAAGAGGTAATGGCACTGTAGTAGTATCGTCGTTACTCTCAAGTAAATTAGTCCTAAGCTGTTGTGTAAAAATATGCTTTAACCAAAAGCTTACAAGTACACTTATAATTATAAATACAAGATGAAACGAAGCGTTTGTTGCTGTTAAGTATGTATTGTTTATTTTAAAAACAATTGATACAGCGCCGTTGCTACTATTTAAAGTACGGCTAAACTGCCTTGATTTTAAAGGCAACTCAAGCTCACCTTTAGGCTCAATTGCTACGACCCTTAAGGCGTTACTATTAATATATGTATTTAATGTTTTTATGTAAGTTAAAACTGCATCTTTATTTCCTGAGTGCTTTAGTAACTCATTAGATAAGTCTAGCAATGGCAGATCCAACGCTATTTGCTTTTCAATCTGCGTAATTTTGTGTGTATTTACTTGCTGCGTTTTTTGGCTAACTGATACGTAAAACACCAATGATAAAGCCAAACATAAGCCAGCTACTAAGCCTGAAAACACAAATTTATTCATCGCCTAGACCTTTAATAAAACTCACTGATTTTGTGTTACAACTCCAGTAAGGTTTAACGTTTTGGTAGTAATGCAGAGTTTGATCTTTTGACATGTTAAGTAAATGAGACTGTATTGCACACAGTAAATCAGTATTATTTTGTTGCATTTTAAAGTACCAGCGCGTTCCTGCAATATTATTGCTTAAAGGTGTGATGTAATTTTTTGAAAAACGTGTTGCATCACTTTCTTTCCAAAATGACGCAATAATATCTACTTTACCATCGGCCAATAAGTCCCGTAGTTCGTTATGTGAGCTTGCATAAGTAATTTTTAAATTAGCCAAGTTAATATCAAGCTCTTTAAACGTTTGCTTAGGTAAAATATGTCCAGAACGACTGGTTGGGTAATCAAGCAAACCTATGCGTTTATCTAAAAAGTACTGTTTTGTAAGCCGAGGTTTTTCTTTAGAAGATATAAAAAAAGCAGTGTAGTTAGAAAACCCCACTACCGGTTGATAGTTGTAAGTTGATTCTGCTCTAAATGCAGCCATTATATTATTCTTAGCCAATATTAAATCTGCAATACCTTTGCCCACAAACTCTAAACTGTCAGCTGTTCTATATCCCCAATACCCTATTACAGAGCCATATTGCTTAGCGACAACGTTATCGCCACACAAACTTTCTGTTAATAACTTGGCTATTTTTTTTGATGGTGTAAAAACAATGAGTTCACTTGTATTACTTGTTGCCGTTGTTTGACATGTAGTTGAAGTTTTTATCATGACAGGAAACTGTAAATCATCGTTATTTACCGTTAATTGACCGCAAATCCATGTAACAAGCAATAGCAGAAACAAAAATGCAACAACTGTAGTTTTATGCAACATGATGTTTTTAAAATTCAAAGTAAATCCACTCAAAAATATACCATTGATGTATTTGAACAATTATATTTACTTATTACAACAAGTAATTTTACCCATTAAAAATAAACCTTTGATTTTAAACAGTATTAGATAAGAAATTATGAATGTTATTGAGTCCTTCCTATTAGCATAATAAATAAGGACAATTGACCGCATTACCTTATTGTAACAATACGAAAAATACATTTAGGAAGCTCTAATGCACAGCAAAATAAAATATTCAATTTCTTCTGCGCTTTTGATTAGTGCAATTTTCACAAGCAGTGATTCGTATGCATGGGGGCAAAATGGTCACCGTGTGGTAGGTAAAATTGCCGAGTCGCACTTAACACAAGTAACTAAAAGAGCTATCACACCTTTTTTAGATGGCGAATCACTAGCACAAATATCAACATGGCCTGACGAAATGCGCTCAGCACCGGGCGATTTTTGGCAAAAAAAATCTTCTCGCTGGCATTACATAAATGCAGCTCCTGGAAAATCATTTAGTTTTAAGCATGAGCACACAAAAAACAAAGAATCTGTGAGCAATATTCTCGAAGGTATTCATTACTCAATGCAAACCCTCACTGATGCAAACAGCACATTAGACGCTAAGCAGTTTAGTTTGCGTTTTTTAGTGCATTTAGTAGGCGATAGCCATCAACCATTTCATGCTGGCAGAGGTGAAGACAGAGGCGGAAACCGAATTAAAGTTTCGTTTTTTAATGAAGAAACAAATCTTCACAGCCTTTGGGATACAAAATTAGTTGAAAACGAGAACTTATCGTTTACTGAATACGCACAATTTATTGATACAAATAATAGTGAACTCATTGCACAGTACTTACAAAGCTCACCTAAAACATGGGTTGAAGAATCTCATAACCTAGCAATGAAAATTTATAAATATACTAATGACGAAGTTGGCTATAGCTACATATACAACAACACACCGATTGTGAAAACACGCCTCCAACAAGCGGGTATTCGCTTAGCTGGTGTATTAAACGCCCTGTTTGATCCCTCAGCTAAAGAACTAGAAACGGCACTTAAGATGCCTATCAAATAAGTAAACTGCAAATTTAACTTAAACACTACACACGGGAAATCAACAATATGACTAAGCTTCGACTTTCGAAATTAACTGGTGCTGTAATTTTAGCGCTAGGTGTTTCTACAAGTGCAATGGCTGCTGATACCTCATCTGCAATGCGAGGTAAAATTACAACGCCTTCAGGTGGCAATGCTGCAAACGTTAAAATAAAGGTTGTTCACCAACCAACGGGCACTATTAGTGAGTTAACTACAAACGAAAGCGGTACTTTTATCGCTAACGGTTTGCGTGTAGGTGGTCCATACATGGTGATCATCGACTCAGATACGTTTAACGACACAACTGTTGAAAATATTTTTCTAAACCTTGGTGAAACATATCGTTTAAGCTCACAGCTATCGCCACTAAATATCGAAAAAATTGAAGTTTCTGGTTATAAAATTGTTCAGCAATCTGGTGGCTCAAGCAGCACTTTTGGTTCTGATACTATAGAAAACATGCCAAGCTTTAATCGTGATATTAAAGATATTGCACGTTTAAACCCACTTGCAAGTATTAATGGTAATGGCGAGCTAACGTTTGCAGGAAGTAACCCTCGTTCAAACGGTTTAACTGTTGATGGCATTGGCCAAAATGATGACTTTGGTTTAAGTTATGGCGGCTACCCAACTTCTCAACCACCAGTAGCACTTGATGCAATTGAGCAAATTTCTGTTGATGTGTCTCCGTTTTCTGCTTCTAAGGGTAACTTTGGTGGCGGTACTATTAATGCGGTAACAAAGTCTGGTACAAATGAGTTTAAATTTTCAGGCTTTTATGAAATCTCTACACCAGATATAGCTGGTGATGTAGATAGCATTTCTCAAGTATATGCTGATGGTAGCCCTGTTTTAGATGAAGATGGACACCGTACTTACGTTGTTGAACAAGTTGAGCCTATTCAAACTGAAAAGCGTTATGGTTTTAATGTTGGTGGACCATTAATTGATGATACTTTGTTTTACTTTGTAAACTACAACAAGTGGACAAGTGAGCTTGATTTAGATTACGGTTTTGAAGGCTCTGGTGCAACGAATGAATATGATGTAACAGAAGAAAGCTACAACCAATTTATTAATATTTTAAATAATGAATACGGTTTAACCGACTCTCTAGGTGGCGACCCTGAAGACACAAACGAGTCATTGCTTGTTAAATTAAGTTGGAATATTAATGATGATCATCGTTTAGATTTCACTTACCAATGGCAAGACGATAAAGACGAAACAAATGTCGGCACTGGCGGCAGTACAGTTAGCTTAGCGTCAAGCCGTTATACTTACGCTACTAAATTCAATAATTTTGCGACAAAATTATATTCAGACTGGAATGAAAACTTCTCAACAGAAATTGGCATTGCTTACAAAGATGTATCATCAAGAAGCTTAACTAACTCTGATATTGGTTTTGTGAAAGTTGAAGAATACTTCCGCGGCCCAGCTTATGAGTTTGGTACAGACGAATTCCGCCATGCTAACAGCTCTTCTACTGAAAACTTAACACTTACTTTCGATGCTACTTACTTAATGGATGAGCACGAAATTAACTTTGGTATGCAGTATGAATCGCTAAATTTATATAATTTATTTGCATCTAACTCATTGGGTTCTTGGGAATTTGATGACTTCGAAGGTTTTCAAAACCGTGAAGTGGGTAACTTTAGAGGTACATACGACTTTTCTTACAGTAATGCGTACACAAATAACCCAAATGACACTGCATACGATGCAACACGTAACCAGTTAGCACTTTATATTGAAGATACTTTTTATGTTGGTGATGATTTAGAAGTAACAGCGGGCGTTCGTTATGAGCGTTTATCATCAGACGATAAACCAACTTTAAACGAAAACTTTTTAAGTACTTACGGCTTTAGCAATCAAGAGAATCTTGATGGCTTAGATATAGTTTTACCGCGTATTGGCTTTAAATATTATGCAACTGAAGCATTAACCATTAATGGTGGTATAGGTCGATTCCAAGGTGGTATTCCAAACGTTTGGTACAATAACTCTTTCCAAAATGACGGTATTACATTTGTTGAAGCACCTCAAAGTGCTATTAATGATTATTACGCCAACAACCAAGCCGATATTACGCAAGTACCTGACACTATTAAAAACACGTTAGTCCAAGGTGCGGGTAGCACAAACTATGTAGACCCTGATTTTGAGCTTCCATCAAGCATTCGAGCTCAAGTTGGTTTCGAGTACGAGTTTGACTCAGAATTACTTGGCGAAGGCTTCAAATGGCAGGCTGAAATTGCTTACCATAAAAAAGAAAACGAAGCTGTATGGCATAACACGGCTATAAACCCAATTGGTGTTGCTGCTGATGGCGAGCGTGTAATCAACGAAAGTATTTATACTGGCGACCTTGCTGATAACTTTGATATTGCAATGACTAATTCATCTGACGATGGACGTTCAATCATTATCTCTACCGGCATTGCAAAAGAGTTTGAAAATGGCCTGTATGTTTCTGCAAGTTATGCACATCAAGACGTAACTGAGGCATCATCTGGTTCATCTTCTCGTGCTCAGAGTAACTACCAATACAATATTACACGTAACCGTAATGAAGACTTTGCAGATCGTGGTTCATACGAAGTAGAGCACAGTTTTAAAGTAAACCTAGCGTATAACACTGAATTTTTCAGTGGCTATGCAACTAAGTTTAACGTGTATTTTGAGCGCCGCTCTGGTCGTCCATTTAGCTACACTATGGGTATGTATCAAGATAGTGACCTAGGTGACACACGCGACTTTTACTCAAGCTCAGCTTACCTAGCTTACATTCCAACGGGTGCTGATGATCCAAATGTGAATTGGGATGAATCTGGTTTATCTTGGAATGAGTTAGAAACACTTCTAAATCGTGCTGGTATCTCAGAACGTGGTGAAATCTTAGGTCGCAACTCAGGAACTCAACCTTGGGTAACTACTATGGATGTAAGCATTAAGCAAGAAATCCCAGGTTTTGCTGAAGGTCACAGTGGTGAGGTTTACTTCATGGTTGATAACTTCGCAAACTTATTAAACAGTGATTGGGGCGTAGAAAAACGCTTAGGTTTTTCTGACCAAGCTGTTTACGACTTTGGCGGTTTAGATGACGAAGGTCGTTATATAATTGATGGCAAATTTAATGGTGCTGATGTTCGTAATTACAGCCAATATCAAACGAGTTCATCTGCTTGGCAAGCTAAAGTAGGCATTAGCTATAAGTTTTAATATTAGTTAACTAATAATTTAAGCGCATTCGTAGCTAAATAAACTTAATTAAACCCATTGCAACTTTGTAGTGGGTTTTTTTGTATAAGGCACATCAATTTCACATGTTTGTCATAAAAGCCCCGTAATATATCTCCCGATATAGAGTTATTACTCAAAAAAAGTCTAAATAGTCATAAACATAGCAATTTATTAAAAAAATATTACAGTTGTATTTTATTTGTAACGAATAAATAAGGTACACTATGTAAGAATTTTGAACTAAGTAGGTTTTAAACTTATTTAGATTAAAATTTTAAAATAAAAATATATAAAAATTTAATTAATAACTACACGGGAAAATTAAATGAAAACTCAATTACGCAAAACAGCTCTTTCACTTGCTATTGCAGCATGTGTTGGTGTAAGTGGCGCAGCAATGGCTAACGAAACGACCTCTGCAATTAAAGGTCAAGTTACTGGTCCTAACGGCAACCCTGCTGCAGGTACTAAGGTAACAATTTTACACGTACCTTCTGGCTCAGTAAAAACAACTGAAGTAAATGACGCTGGTTACTTCACAGCTAAAGGCCTTCGTGTTGGTGGTCCTTACAAAGTAGTTGTAGATTCTGATGTGTATGCAGATCAAGAATTCAATAACATTATATTAAACATCGGTAACGATTACCCTGTAAACGTGTCTCTTGAGCCACAATCAAGCATGGAACAAATTGTAGTAACAGGTGCGCCAATCAGCTCTATGTCTGGTGGTACTGGCCCAGCGTCTACATTTACACTTACAGATCTTGAAAACACGCCTGCAATTAACCGTGATTTAAAAGACATTATTCGTATTGACCCACGTATTACAATTGATGACAGCCGCGGAACAATCAACTGTGGTGGTGGTAACCCTCGCTACAACAGCTTAACGCTAGATGGCGTTCGTATGAACGATAACTTCGGTTTAAGCTCAAACGGTTACCCAACTATTAACGCTCCTTTCTCTTTCGATTCAATTGAGCAAGTATCTGCTGAACTAGCACCATTTGATGTGCAATACGGTGGTTTTACATCATGTAACATTAATGCTGTAACTAAATCAGGCGGAAATGAAGTTCACGGTGGTGTATTCTTTGATTATACAAATGACTCTATGCAAGGAGACTCAATTGAAGGTGAAGATTACGACGCAGGCAATTACACTGAGAAGCGCTACGGCTTTAACGTTGGCCTACCATTAATCGAAGATAAACTATTTTTATTCACTTCATATGAAAAGCTTGAAGGTGTACAACAATTTAACTACGGTGGCCTGACAAGTGGTAGTGTTACTGCTGATGACCTTTCTCGAGTTCAAGCGGCATCACAATCTCTATATAACTACGATGCAGGTGGAATGCCATCTAGCTCACCTATTGAAGATGAAAAAATCTTAGTTAAATTAGATTGGAACATCAACGAAAACCACCGTGCTAACATCATTTATAACTACAATGATGCATTCACTATTTCTCAATCAGATGCTGACAATGATGAGCTTTCATTATCTAACCACTTCTATGAGCAAGGTGCTGAATTCACCTCAATCATCGCCTCTGTTTACTCAGATTGGTCAGATGATTTCTCTACTGAAGTTCGTATAGGTAAATCGGAACTAGATGCTCGAGTTGAATCTTTAGACGCAGCGAGCAGCTTTGGTGAAATGCAGATTAGCACTGAAAACGGCGGTACAATCTATATTGGTCCAGATGACTCTCGTCAATCTAACGATTTAAACTATGACACAACTACAGCTAAATTTGCAGCTACATACTATCTTGACCAACATACAATAACAGCAGGTTATGAGTATGAAAATCTCGAAGTATTTAACCTATTCGTACAGCATACCGAAGGTGAGTGGCGTTTTGATTCTGTTGAGGACTTTGAAAACGGTCAAGCTGCACGTATCTACTATAACAATGCTGCAACTACAAATGATCCAAATGATGTAGCAGCAAGCTTTGAATACGCACAACATACAATGTATGTTCAAGATGAATACAGCTTCACTGACATTGATGCAAGCATAACATTTGGTCTTCGTTATGATAAATATACTAGTGATGACAAACCAAATCTCAATAAAAACTATACTAGCCGATACGGCTTCAGTAATCAAAGTACCTTTGACGGTATCGATTTAATTCAACCACGCGTTGGCTTCCAGTGGTATGCAACAGATGCACTTGAAGTTCGTGCTGGTGTTGGTCTGTTCTCTGGTGGTAACCCTAACGTTTGGTTATCTAATTCTTATTCGAATGATGGTATTACGCAAATCGCCTCTCAAATTCGCGGTGTAGATTTATTCAATACACCAAATGTAAACGGCGGAACACCAGGCTACGAAGTACCACAATCACAATTTGATACCATAGCTGGAACAGAAATTGGTTCAGGTGATTCAAATGTAAATGCTGTAGACCCTGATTTTGAATTACCATCAGAGTGGAAGTACTCTTTGGGCGCTACTTATACTACCGAGAATGACTACGTAATATCACTTGATTACTTATTCTCTAAGAAGAAAGATGCTGCTACTCTAATAGATCTTGGTTTAGTTAATTCTGGTCAAACTACATTTGATGGACGTCCATTATATACAGGTAAAGAAGATACTCTAAATCCAGGTGAAACTCGTTCACGTGATTACCTACTTACAAATGTAAGTGGCAATAGCGGTGACTCGTCTGTTATTTCATTGGGTATTAGTAAACAGTACGACAATGGCATTAACGCTAGCTTTGGCTACGCGTACACAGATTCAAACGATGTTAATCCGATGACTAGTTCTGTTGCTGACTCTAATTACAGTAATTTAGCACTAACTGACCCGAGTAATCCTGGTGTAGCTACATCAGATTATGAAATCCCACATCGCTTTACTCTTACACTTGGCTACTCACATGAATTCGTAGATGGTTTTGCTACCCGCTTTAATTTATTCGGTGAAGCATATAAAGGTTTACCATATAGCTATGTATTCAATAACAGCGATAATACATTTGGTGATACCAATAACTATGGTTTTGGCTCTCGTCAACTGCTTTATGTACCACTTGAAAATGATCCTAACGTTGTTTATGACATGACCGCAGACGAAATAAATGAATTCAATGAATTTATTTCTTCAGAAGGATTAGAGCGCGGTAAAATTACTGGTCGTAATTCTCAAAATTCTGACTGGTTTGTTAAATTCAACTTCAAGTTAACACAAGAGCTTCCTGGCTTTATGGAAGGTCACAAAGGTGAAGCATTCTTCGTAATTGATAACCTAACAAATCTACTTAATGACGACTGGGGTGTACTTAAAAAAGGTACTTTCGTAGGAAACCGTGTTGTATCAACGTCTATTGATGATGAAGGGCGCTACGTTTACTCTGGTTTTAACTCAAATAACGTAGGTACTACTACTGAAAATAGCGCCTCGGTTTGGCAAATGCGTGTAGGTGTTCGTTACACTTTCTAATTTAATCACTTAAATTAGTTAATACTTTAAAAGCCCACTTTGTGGGCTTTTTTATGCATTTAATTTATTATTTAGCTTTTCAATTACAGTATTTAATACTTGGTATTCATCATCAGACAGCCCACTCAATAATTGCTTTTCCCAGTTAATTGCTTCAATCGCAATTTTAGAATGGAAAGACTCACCTTGCTCACTTAACATAAGCAATGCTGCGCGTTTATCGTTTTCATTAAGCTTGCTGCAGACTAAATCTTTATTAACAAGTGCTTTCACAGCTCTAGATACCGTGGATTTATCCATACTTGCTTGAATACATAAATCCTTTGCATTACTTTGCCCGTACTGCGCTAAGTTAGCAAGCACGCGCCACTGCGGTATATTTAAGTCGTATTTATCTTGATATACCTGTGCAAAATCATTACTAACACGCGTTGCTATATTAGTTAGTTGGTAGGGTAAAAATGTCTCTAAATTTAACTTCACTTTTAAACACTCCTAAAAACATTTGATAAATATGCTGTTCACTTTTATTTACAGCGTTGGTTAAGTGGTTGTTTGATATTGCTCTCACTTGAGAGTATCTTAGCTAAATACAAATAATAACTCAAAACATAACAACACTACCCCACTCTCACAGGAGCCTGTTATGAACACACAGCTAACTTATATGACCGGTTTTGGTAATGAATTTGAAACACAAGCGCTACCCGGTGCACTGCCTATAGGCCAATTTACTCCACAGAAAGTTAAGTATGATCTTTATACTGAACAATTTAGTTCTACCGCATTTACAGCTCCAAGAGCCGCAAATCGTAGAACGTGGATGTATCGACTACGTCCTTCGGTATTACAAGGTGATTACCATGCAATTGATAACGGCCTTATAAGAACAGCCCCTATTACTGAGGCCGTTACACCACCCACTATGCTACGGTGGAATCCTATTGATATTCCAACAAAGCCCACAGATTTTATTGATGGCTTAATAACAATGGCTGCAAATGGCAGCGCTAATGGTCAATCGGGTATTGGTATTCATGTTTATGTAGCTAACAACTCAATGCAGGGTCGCTATTTTTATAATGCCGATGGTGAAATGCTGTTTGTACCTCAGCAAGGCGAATTGCTATTACACACTGAGTGCGGAAAGCTGACTGTTAAGCCTGGTGAAATTGCAGTAATCCCACGCGGGATAAAGTTTTCAGTTGATTTACTAAACGATACTGCGCGTGGTTATATTTGTGAAAACTACGGCCATGCGTTAGAGCTTGCTGAGCGCGGACCGGTTGGCGCAAATGGTTATGCCAACGACAGAGATTTTCAATATCCTGTTGCTGCATTTGAAGATAAGGAAGGCGACTTTGAGTTAGTTTCTAAATTTAATGGTAATTTATTTAGCTGTGAAATAAAGCACTCCCCTTTTGATGTGGTTGCATGGACAGGTAATAGTGCGCCTTATAAATACGACTTATCTCGCTTTAATGTTATAAATACAGTGAGCTTTGACCACCCAGATCCTTCTATATTTACTGTACTTACATCACCATCAGCGACAGAGGGAATGGCAAATGTTGATTTTGTGATATTTCCACCACGCTGGATGGTTGCTGAGAATACCTTTCGCCCACCTTACTATCATCGTAATATTATGAGTGAGTTTATGGGCTTGATTGAAGGCGTATATGATGCAAAAGAGCACGGATTTGTACCAGGAGGCGCTAGTTTACATAATTGTATGTCGCCACACGGTCCAGAAGCTGATGTATTCGAAAAAGCGTCAAACGCAGAGCTTATTCCACAAAAATATGAAAATACGCTCGCCTTCATGTTCGAATCGCGCTACATCATTTCACCAACTAAATATGCACTTGAAGGACACGAGCGCCAAACAAACTACACAGACTGTTGGCGTACTATTAAAAAACAATTTAACGGTGCAGAGGACTCATTATGAAACTATATAGCTATTTTCGGTCATCAGCGGCTTATAGAGTACGTATAGCGCTTAACTTAAAGGCAATAGATTATGACCTTGCAATAGTTAACCTATTAAAGTCGCAGCAATTAGATGAGGGCTATTTAGCCGTTAACCCTCAAGGCTTACTCCCGGCTCTTGAAACCGAAGAGGGCTATTTAGCACAGTCTCTTGCAATAATTGAGTGGCTTGATGAAACCTACCCGCAGTCGCCAATCATTGCAGGCTCAGCGTGGCAAAAAGCGAAAATACGAAATATTAGTTATGCCATTGCCTGCGATATTCATCCAGTAAATAATCTACGTGTTTTAAAGTACTTATCGAACGAATTAAACGTTGATGATGAGGCTAAAAACAAATGGTATAGACACTGGATTGAAATCGGCTTTGAAAAAATTGAATTAATGCTCAGCGATAGTAGTGATTACTGTGTAGGTGATCAGCCTACTCTTGCTGATATTTGTTTAGTGCCTCAGGTATTTAATGCTTTACGTTTTAAAGTAGATATGGCTGCATATCCTAAAATAGCAGCCATTTATGAACGCTGTAACAAGTTAGCGGCATTTGATGACGCAGCACCACAAAACCAGCCTGATGCTATTTAATTTTGCAGTGCGCTGTGAATAACAGTGACATGTTCAATCAAATCTAAGCCCAGATCAGTTAAGTAACCGCCATCAGGGCTATCTATAATACCTTTATCGAATAAACGCTGCGCAGCACTAAGTAAGTTAGCCTCTGCGTCTGAGTGTAGTTTTATCCCCTGCATTTTACTGTCGCGAGGAAATTTAGCTAATAGTGTAAATTCGTCAATCATAGTTTGGTTAAATTGCATGTGTGTGCACCTTTTTATTGTTCTGTGTTTAAGTCAGTGTTGTATAAAGCTATTACTTACCCTAGCATGTTTTTTCGTACCGTGTACTATTTTTAAACTATCATTCTATTGAGGCCAAAAATGTATAATAAAATAGCGCTTATCATCAGCCTTGCTTGCTTAAATATTGTAACTAATAGCCATGCAAGTACAATTAAAACACACGCCATAATTGATGCAAATGAGCTTTCAAACCAAGGCCGAAGTTGTTGGTACGATAATAAGAGATATAGCGAAGGCGCACTAATTCAAATTCATTCTTTTACTTTATTGTGTGCTCTTAAAAAACCTGAGCATAATAACAGTCAGCTCATTTGGCTTAAAATTGATAAGCAAGGTAATGCTATTTATCCTAAAAAGCCTAAAACCATTACAGTGAATTAGCGCTAAAAGCTGATTTAAGCTACAATGCACGCAGTTTAAATAAGTAGTATTACTATGAATAATCAACCTAAAAACCCTTTACACGGGGTAACGTTAGAACAAATTATTGTTGAGTTAGAGCAACGACTTGGCTGGAGAACGCTAGGCGAGCAAGTAAAAATTAAATGTTTTACTGATTCGCCCAGTATAAAGTCGAGCTTAAAATTTTTGCGTAAAACGCCATGGGCGCGAGATAAAGTTGAAGCCCTTTACATACACACTATAAATAATAAGCCTATTCGCAAACCAAAAAGCGCACCAAAAGAGACCTCTTCTAAAGCGCCTGATACAACAGGGTTTGTTTGGCCATCAATTAAAAAATAATATAAAAAAGGAGCTGATTTAGCTCCTTTTTTGATTGTAGCAAGCGCTATCCTATTGCTCTTTGCAAATTACATTTAATGAAGCAGGTTCAATAGTTATAACCAGCTTTTTAGCGGTTTTAACTTCACCATCAAGTACATACTTGAGATCTCCTTCCCCAGTAATTTCTACTTTTTTTGCGTTAGTATGATGTGAGTTAATAGCAAGCTGAGTTTGCGTCAAGCTGCTGAACATTAATTCTGCAATACTAAGGACCGTTGTTGAATCCTCTTTGTTTGGCGTTAACCAATTTACGTCAAGTAAGCCATCACTGTGATCTGGTTGCCCGCCACCTTGAGCTAATAACGTTGTAAAAGGCGCTGCATTAGCTACTATAAAGCTGTTGGTACATATTTCTTGAGGCTCATTATCATCAATCTTAACATTCAATAGCTGAGACTTTTCTTCGCCAAAAGCCTCAAAAAAACCACTTAAATACGCTAATTGCCCAGATTTATTTTTAGACTCTCTATCCGCTTTTTCTATCATTGACTGCTCAAAACCAATGCCTGCGAGTAAAAGTACTAATTCATTGTTACAGTATGCGGTATCAATTAAACTTGTTTGACCATCAATAATTAAATCGCAGGCCTGTTCAACAGGAATTAATTTAGAGCTTATTCCCATTAATACATGAGCTAAGGCGTTAGCGGTACCTAGTGGTATTATCCCAAGTTTAAATTTTGTATTTATTAGTACACTGGCAACTTCTGTAACGGTACCATCACCACCACAGGCAATCACAATATCTGGGTTATGTTTTATTGCTTGTTTAGCAAGCTCAACGCCGTTTACGTCTTTTGAAGTAGTAAGTATTTTTAAATCGTAATAGGCTGACAAACGAGCAACTATTAAATGCTCTTTTTCCTGCCACAAGCGCGTACCCGATACAGGATTAGCAATTAACACTGCTTTATTTTTAATTACCAATTCACCTTTTTTATGACGTTTGGCTAAATGACGTAGTTGATGTTTATTTAAGTTAGCGGTTTCACGCGTTTCTTTAATTTGCGCAAGTACTTCATGCACATCAGCATTTTTGTTTTGGCTAAGTAAATAAGCAGCCATAACAAATACAGACCTTCCACGACCCAGTGCACAATGCACAACTACCCGACGGTCTTCTTTGATATGGTTATGTATCCAGTTAATGGCCTGATTTAACTGTGAATGAGTAGGAATACTATGATCGAGCACCGGAATGTTTAAGTAATTAATGTTCTCTTGCGTTGAACTCCATTCAAGTCCATCAAACTCACACGTTACATCCAAAATAGCTGTAATACCGTTGTCTTTTAACGTGTCTATATCTGAGGGGAATAAGCGACAGGCTAAAAATAAGTTATCGTTAATTTGCTGAATAGGCGGTACTTTATCGTGCTTACGCGACCAGGCATTATAAATTTGTACTCCAAATAAAAATGGTACAAATGCCCAGCGTATATAAAATGGGATGACTCCATTTTCTCTTTTTCTGAAAATTTTAGCGGCATTAAAAATATAAGCAGCGCTTACAAGCAAAAGTGAAAGCGCGGTCCAATAAAAAACAATAGCAAAATAAACAGAGCTCACTTCCCATCCGACAAAAATAAGTAGTAGCGCTAATAGTGAATAACTAATTGCAGCCCACATAACTTCTCCTTTTTATAATATTATTCGTTTTTATAAACGTTATTACTTGTCTACCTGCAAATATCGCGCCATCAAAACCCTTTGAAATATACATCTTTTAAATCGTAACAAGCTGATTAATAAGAATATAAATAAAATACAGTTCTCCTGAACAACGAGCTTATGCATTTTTTACACAGTTATAGATAAATTATTCTCAAATGTTAATAATTTAACTATGATCGTTTAATCCTTGTACTCACGTATAAAGGAGCTAATCTGTAAAGCAATAATAATTTTTGCATCCAATTCCCACCTTTAATCGTTTACTCACTGATAATAAGAAAAACAGGAACCCTATGGACAATGACGAATTACTCCCTCTTTTGTGCGCAACAGCACAAGGAGACAAAAATGCTTTTTCGAGTTTATACCAGCTAACTAGCGGCAAACTGTTTGCGATTAGTTTAAATATGTTAACCAATAGAGCTCATGCAGAAGAGGCATTACAAGATGCTTTTATTAAAATTTGGCACAACGCATCAGAATATAATGCCTCAAAGGGGACGGTTATAAGTTGGATGATAAGCATTGTAAGGTATCGCAGCCTCGATTCGCTGCGCTATCACAAAGTTCGCAAAGAGCAATCGTTAAGCGACAATGAATATGATACGCAAAGTATTGATATAAATTACGATGAAGAAACAAAACTCGTTAATTGTATAGAGCAACTTGAGCCGCAACAAAAGCAGGCTATTCATTTAGCCTATTACAAAGGGCTGAGCCATAGTGAATTAGTGGATCATATAGAAACACCGCTAGGCACAGTTAAAAGTTGGATCAGGCGTGGGCTGTTACAGCTACAAAGGTGTTTAACATTATGAACTATGACAAACCAGAGTTACTTGACTCACTTGCAGGGCAGTATGTACTAGGTACATTAAGAGGATTAGCACGTAAACGTTTTCAACGTTTACTGCTTACCTCTAATAAAGCACGTGAAGCCACCAGCATGTGGGAGCAAAATTTAAATAATTTAGCCAGTGCCATTACACCAAAGATACCTAACGACGAAGTATGGGTGCAAATAATGCAGCGGATTGAAAATAAACCTCAGTCTAGCAAAACGGTAGTACATACTAAGCCTTCAATTTGGCGTACGTGGTCTTTTGTAGCAACAGCAGCATGTATTATTTTAGCCTTTTTGGTTATTCAGCCTACGACCAGTGTTAAGCAAACTGAGCAAATTGCCTTAGTACAGAACCAAGATAAACAATCGCTATGGTTTATCGATGTAAATGCACAAGGGCTTGCTATAAAAGCCAGCAGCCAATTAGTTGCACAAACAAACAAAGATTATGAGCTGTGGATGATTTTAAAAGGCCAAGACACGCCAATATCTTTAGGCTTGCTACCTAAACAAGGTGATAAACTCTTGTTGAAAGATAAACGCTTTAAAGCTTTCGACATCGCGTTACTAGCAGTAAGTTTGGAGCCTATCGGTGGCTCGCCTAATGGTTTACCAACCGAGGTGTTATACACGACTGAGTTAGTACTGCTTTAACTTTTTTAACCTCTTATTGGCTGCTTTTTTATAAGCAGCCAACTTTCTGTTTTAACTATTTTTAACAAAAAATAAAATAAATTTAACTTTTTTGCATCCAACTTCAATTCTGCTTCGTTATTAGTTATGACTTCAATCAAAACTAAAGGACAAAGTCATGAAAGCTTTAACTCCATCAATACTCGCAGTAGTAGTATGCAGTACATTTGTAAGTGCACCAAGTGAGGCATCTAGCCACAGAGAAGCGCCAAATATAAGCCGTTTCCCGACTTTAGATTCAACCGATTTCTATGTTTTTAACAGTTACGAGCAAGGCCGTGGCGATTACGTCACATTTATTGCTAATTATATTCCACTTCAAGATGCTTATGGCGGCCCAAACTATTTTGCTATGGACCCTGACGCAACTTACAGCATTCATATTGATAACGATGGTGATGCTGTTGAAGATATTACATTTGCGTTTAACTTTAAAAGCATGCTCCCTAACGATAACCAAGGTGTGCAATTAACCGTTGGCCCAGAAGGTAACCAGCGTACTGTATCTGTCCCTCTTAAAAATGTTGGCGGTGTAGCAGCAGGTAATGATAGTGCAGCCAACTTTAGTGAATCCTACACTATGAGTATGATAAGCGGAGCACAGCGCACAGGTGAGACAACAGTATTAAATAACACCACTTCAAACTCTAGCACCTTCTCTAAGCCTTTAGATTATGTGGGTGATAAGACGTTTGGCTCAATGAGCGATTACCAAGCTTACGCAGATCAATTTGTTTATCAGGTATCTATTCCCAATTGTGATTCAATGGCACAGGTTTTTGTAGGGCAGCGTAAAGACCCGTTTGTAGTTAACTTAGGTAAAACATTCGATTTGGTAAACTATGTACCAGTTGAAGGTGATAGTGCGCCGGGTGCTGGCGATGGCGGTGGTTTCCCTGGTGGTATTACACAATCGGCAGATAACGACGACCTAGCTGATAAAAACGTAACATCAATTGCAATTGAAGTACCTAAAAGTTGTGTTACCGGCGAAGGTAATGGTGTTATTGGTTCATGGACAACGGCAAGTTTACCGCAAGCGCGCATATTGAACCCTAACGCTAAATTTGCAAACAACGCGGTTAATGGCGGCGCTTTAACGCAAGTTTCACGCTTAGGTAACCCATTAGTCAACGAGCTTGTAATTGGTATTAAAGATAAAGACTCATTTTCAAGTGCTCAGCCACAAGATGATGCTCAATTTTTAGATTATGTATCTCACCCTTCTTTACCTGAACTATTGAATATTTTATTTAAAGATGCAGTAAATACAACGCTTGGTGCAAATCTAGAAACCCTAGCCCCTACTAACTTTCCGCGTACTGATTTAATCACTGCATTTTTAACAGGTTTTGCAGGTGTTAACCAACAAGCCACAGTAACCCCTTCAGAAATGTTACGTTTAAATACAGGTATTGCAGCAACACCACAAGCTGATCAATCAGCATTTGGTGTAGCAGGCGATGATTTAGCAGGCTTTCCAAATGGCCGTCGCCCAGGTGATGATGTTGTAGATATTGCACTTCGCGTTGTTATGGGTCGCTTATGTCATCCTATTCCTGTAAATGGTGAAGAAACTAACCTTGGTCTTTGTACACCAGAAGATGCTAACACAGGGACAGTTCCATTTACTGATGGCGCACCTGTTGATGCAACTATGATGGACTCAACATTCCCATACCTTGCAACTCCCCTTGCAGGCTCTAAATAAGGAGTTAACTAATGCGTAATTTTAAAACTACCCATGTATGTGTATTACTTAGCGTATTAACACTTGGGGCGTGCAGTAGCGATGATGATAATAAACAACCTACACCGGTTGTAAATACAGCGCCTACAGCAAGTGATGTAATGCTTAGTACACAAACGGAAGTAACGATTACCGATATGCTCAGTGCCAGCGATAACGATGGCGACTCATTAACGTACTCATTAACGAGTGAGCCATCACTGGGTGTAGCGACAGTAAATAGCGACGGTAATTTTACTTACACCCCTAATAAAGAAGCGACTGGCTCAGATAGCTTTGTGTTTGGGGTAACTGATGGTGTTAATGCACAAGTAACCGCTACGGTTAGTATTTCAATAGATGCTCTAGAGGTTGATTTTGCGCAATTTGCAACTGACGCTTTTAACCAAAGCCCAAATGCAGAGCCGCTATCTGTAAATGGCAGAGTGTTTACCAACACAGATACCGACGTTGATGGACTTATTTCAACAAACGGTAATTAGTAATTAAGCTGATGGCCATGGATGGCTTTTTTCAAAGGATATAAACATGCATTTTTCAGTATTTAAACCCGTAGTATTTATAGCTATAAGCATAACCTCTTTAGGGCTAAATGCTGCACCTTACACGCCAAAAGAAGATGCAGTAATTGCAACAAGTAACTCTACTCTTAGCGCTTCTCTTACCCTTGAAGAAATAAATGCCTTAGTTACTAACAGCCAATATGCAGGTCAAACAGAGCGCTTACAAGGTTTATTAAAAACGCGTTTAGCACAATTATATAAACAAACTCCATCACCTCAAATTGGCTATTTATATGCAAGAGTGCTGCAAAAAGAGCACCTTTTTGAACAAGCAATTACTGTAGCGAATGAAGTTTTAATTAGCGAACCTAACCATAGCAACAGTCATTTATTATTAGCTAATATATACATGGTTCAGGGGCAGTTTTTAAAAGCAAAGCAACATTGCATTGCTTTAATTTCTCACGTAAGCACAATTACTGCAAGTACCTGTGTGTTAGACGTACAAAGCCAGCATCAAGATTTATTAAAAAGTTATCAAGCATTAGTCAAAATAATTAATAATAAGCCCACTAGCTTTGCTACAAAACATGTTTTGAGCGAAATGAGCTATCGCCTTGGGAATTACAAACAAGCACTCTCACACTTACAAAGTGTTAATTTAGTAAACGCCCCAGTAAGCCTTATTGTTTTGTGGGCTGATATTCACCTTGCTCTTGCTCTGCATACCGATGTTTTAAATACATTGAGTGCATTACTTCCTGATAAAAATAATTTAGAAGATGCTATTTTGCTAAGACTCGCCATTGCAGAAAAAAAATTAAATAAAACAGGTAAAAAATGGCAAAATCTAATGGCGCAAAGAGTTACACTACGTGAGCTTCGCAAAGATACGTTTCATGCGAGTGATTTAGCTAAATATTATCTAGACGTACAACCTAATCGCGACAAAGCACTTTACTGGGCTCATATTAATTGGCAGCAGGCCAAAATGAGCGCCGATGAGCAATTACTCATTCAAGCCCAAGCGATGTAAAGAGACACACTATGAAAACGCCTTATCTATTTATAATGACTTTAATGCTATGCATTTTTTCAATGAACAGCTTTGCTCATCAGTTAAGCACTAGTTATATTACCTTAAATAACAACGCCCCCTCC
Organism: Pseudoalteromonas carrageenovora IAM 12662; assembly: GCF_900239935.1. NCBI lineage: Bacteria > Pseudomonadati > Pseudomonadota > Gammaproteobacteria > Alteromonadales > Pseudoalteromonadaceae > Pseudoalteromonas > Pseudoalteromonas carrageenovora. The sequence goes on along the minus strand of NZ_LT965929.1, from coordinate 531,131 downwards.
AACCAATACGCGGGTAATTGGCAAATTAACATTACCGATTTAGAGCATGAAGTTGCCCTTGATTTAGATAAAAATGGGCAAATTTCGTGGACTGAAATAAAAGCCAAACGCGGCTCAATTACGCGCTTCGTTAACGATAATCTAAAGGTTACACAGAATGATCAGTTGTGCCTTTTAAAAAGTGAAGGGACATACCAGCTCGACAATCATTTCAATCAGCCTTATTTAGTCATTCCGCTTTTATTTAATTGCAAAAACGTATCGCCCATCACACTTACTTATTCAGCCTTTTTTAACACTGATGCAAACCATAAATCTATTGTAAATATTAACGACGTATCACGCGTATTTAGTACCGACGATGCTAAACAAACATTTAGCTTTGAGCAATCAAGTTACCTCAGTACGTTTAATCAGTACGTGTATCAAGGTGTTTTACATATTTGGATTGGTATTGATCATATTTTATTTTTAATCGCTTTATTACTTACCTGTGTATTAACTCGCAGCAATAAAGCATGGCAAGGGATCAGCTCTAAAAAGCAAATAATTAAGCATACCGCCTGGATCGTCACTGCCTTTACCCTTGCACATTCTATTACACTTACCGCCACAGCTATGAACTTAGTCTCGCCAAATAGTCGCTGGGTAGAGCTTGGAATTGCTTTATCAGTGCTTTTTGCAGCTTTAAATAATGTCTGGCCACTTGTACTTCGCTTAGGTTGGCTAACATTTGCTTTTGGGTTATTACACGGTATGGGGTTTGCCAGTGTATTAGGCGAGCTTGGCCTTTCTAGCGATTACCAATTACTCAGTATTTTGGCATTTAATTTAGGCGTTGAAATAGGCCAGTTGAGTATATTACTCATTGCTTTGCCAGTATTAATCTATGCGAGAAACTACACATGGTATAAAAAATGGGTTATGCCTATGGGGTCTGTCGCTATTGCAATCATTGCGTTGCAATGGTCAATAGAGCGTTTTTAAGGTATTGAGCAAATAAGCTAGCCAAATTTGGCTAGCTTATTGTTTAGGGGTAAAAAAGTGCGACTACGCTTCATCAAAAGGCATTAATAATGTTTTCATTGCTGGGCGTAAAGCGATTAAAACGGTCTCTTCTGTTAATTCAGGATAAAGTACCTTTCGCAGTAATAACCCTGCCATCATCGAAAAAATAACGTTAATGCGGCTTTCAAGCTCCTGCTCTTCAATATTTTTTAGTGTACTTCGCTCACTTGTTAAAAGCTGCCTCATACGTGTGCGTGCTTGAATATCCATATCGCGCAGCAGTGAAGCTACTTTAGCGTTACGACCTGCTTCAGCCATCATATCTAAATCAACTACACATGCCCCTGTGTCCATATGCCTTTGAACACCAATGTTTAAGCCATCTAAAAGAGCTGCTAAAACATCACCAGGGTGATCTTCAAACTGTTGGAAGATAGAAAACATTTCTTCCATGTCTTTTTCAATAATGCTTTCTATAATTGCTTCTTTACTTTCAAAGTAATTATAAATATGGCCTGCACTCATCCCTGCCGTTTTAGATATTTCAGCCATGCCTGCACCGTGGTAACCTTTTCGGCGAAAACACTCTGCAGCAGCTGTTAGTATTTGTTCGCGCCTAGCTTGCGCTATAGCGGGATCTGTTTGCCTTTTTGCTTTAGGCTTCATGTTCAACTCCACTACCAAGTCATAAACTCAGTAAAGCAAGAGCTATAAATAGTCTCGCTATATAAATATGTAATGCGGCTTTAAAAGCCGCAAATATTATTTCTCTTCCTGAGCTGTTTCACTGGTTACGTTCCATCCGCCACCAAGCGCTTTGTACAAATTAATTTGGCTTGCAAGATACGCTTGCTGACCCGAAATTAATTGTTGCTGCGCGCCGTACCACGTACGCTGAGCATCAAGTACTTGCAAGTAGCTATCTGCGCCTTTTTCGTAACGCATTTTTGATAAATCAAACGTGATTTGTCGGCTACTTATAAGCATATCAAGCGCACTTAGTTGCTCTTGGTAACCTTCTCTATCAGCAAGTGCATCGGCAACTTCGCGAAACGCATTTTGAATTTTTTGCTGGTACGTTGCCACCGCAATTGCTTGATCGGCTTTTGCCACATCAAGATTTGCTTGGTTACGCCCCATATTAAAAATAGGCAAGCTAATTGAAGGTACAAAGCTCCACGTACCCGAACCCGAATCAAACAAACCACTTAAGTCGCTTGAAGCGGTCCCTGCATTAGCCGTTAAGCTAATACTTGGGTAAAACGCAGCACGTGCAATGCCAATATTCGCGTTAGCTGCTAGTAGTAAATGCTCAGCCGCTTTTATATCTGGGCGCTGCGAGAGTAAGTCAGACGGTAAACCTACCGGTACTTCTGGCATACTAATCAGATTGGTTAAATCTTTAGTTGGCAGTAAATCGGCCGAAACAGGCTTGCCAACTAACAAATCAAGCGCGCTTTTATCACGCTTAAGTAAACGTTTGTAGGTCGCAATATCTACTTTTGCTGTAGCAACGGTGCTTTTAAGTTGCTCAAGTGTAATAGAAGACGTTGCACCTAAATCAAAGCTTTTTTGCGTAAGCGAAAGTGATTCTTGCTGCGAGGTTAATGTTTCTTTTGCAAGCTCTAGCAACTGTAAATCTGTTGCATAGTTAAGCCATGCATTAGCAAGTTCTGAAATTAACGATACCTGCGTGCTGTACTGGCTAAGCTCTGTAGAGTATAAGTTTTGCAGTGCCTGTGCTGACTGGTTACGTACTTTTCCCCAAATATCAAGCTCATATGAGGTAATACCAACAGTTGCACTATACTGCGAACTAATCGCTGCTTCACCCGTGCTTGATAAATCCCCAGGTAAACGCTGGCGTGTACCAGAGGCATTTAAATCAAGTGATGGATATAATGCTGAGTCTTCAATTTGATAAAGCCCACGTACTCGCTGCACGTTAAGTACTGCTATTTGTAGGTCTTTATTATGCTCAAGGCTTTGGGTAATTAATGTTTGCAGTTTATCGTCATTAAAAAACTGCTGCCAGTTTAGCTGCACAGCTGAAGCCTGCTCAGTACCTGATGCATATGCATCAGGTACTGGTAAAGCAATATCTTTTTGTTCTGGTGCTAATTGGCAACCACTTAATATAAGTAATGTAAGTGCACTTAGGCTGAAGGATTTAATGCTCATTGTGCGCTCTCCTTAACTGTATCATTCTTTTTGCCAGGGAAAACTTTACGCACTAACACAAAGAATAACGGTACAAATACCACCACTAAAATTGACGAAGCGAGTGTGCCACCAATTATAGAAATACCCAATGCGTTTTGTGCACCCGAACCTGCGCTTGATGCAATGGCTAGCGGTAAAACACCACAAATAAACGCTAAAGAAGTCATCAATATTGGACGTAAACGCAAGCGCACAGCCGCAATAGCAGCATCCACTAAGCCCAAGCCTTCATCCATTTTATGAATCGCAAATTCAACAATAAGTATCGCATTTTTAGAGGCGAGCCCTATGGTTGTTAGTAACCCTACCTGCAAGTAAATATCGTTTGATAAGCCGCCTCCAAGCGCTGCCATAATTGCACCAAATATACCTAAAGGCACAATCATCATTACTGCAAATGGTACCGACCAACTTTCATAAAGTGCTGCTAAACATAAAAATACAAACAATAATGACAAGCCATACAACAATGGTGCCTGGCCACTGCTAGAGCGCTCTTGGAATGAAATACCGGTCCACTCAGATGCAATACCATTTGGTAGCTGCTTAACTAAACGCTCAATTTCGTCCATTGCTTGGCCTGTACTGTAACCTGGCGCAGCACTACCTTGAATTTCCATTGCAGAAAAACCATTGTAGCGCTCTAGTCGTGGCGAGCCATATGTCCAAAATGAACTAGCAAATGCTGAAAACGGAACCATGTCGCCACTATCATTACGTACATACCATTTGTTTAAATCCTCAGGTACCATGCGCGAATCGGCATCACCTTGTAGATATACTTTTTTAACACGGCCACGGTCAATAAAGTCATTTACATAACTACTACCCCACGCGGTGGCAAGCGTACTGTTAATATCTGCTTGCGATAAACCAAGTGCTTCTGCTTTTGCTAAGTCAATATCAAGCTGTAGCTCTGGCATATCTTCTTGACCATTAGGACGCACGCCAGCGAGTATTGGGCTTTGCGCAGCCATTCCTAATAACTGATTTCGTGCAGCTAGCAGTGCATCGTGCCCTAACCCTACGCGGTCTTGTAAAAATACATTAAAGCCGTTGGCTGTACCTAGCTCTACAATTGCCGGTGGTGGAAAAGCAAATACAAATGCCTCTTTAATTGTTGAAAAATAGCCCATTGCTTTACCTGCAACTGCTTGCACAGATAAACCATCACCTTGGCGTTCATCCCAGTGCTTAAAGTTAACAAAGGCAATCGCTGAGTTTTGACCAGAACCTGCAAAACTAAAACCAGTTACGGTAAAAATACCGTTTACTGCATCAGATTGGTCATTCAAAAAGTGATTCTCTACCTTTTTAACAACTTCAAGTGTTTCTTGTGTTGTAGAGCCTGCTGGTAATGATACTTGGTTAAACAAAATACCTTGGTCTTCATCAGGTAAAAATGCCGTTGGCAAGCTTGAGAATACATAAACCATTCCGCCTACTATCACCCCATAAATAAGCAAGTAGCGCTTAGATAAATGGATCATACGACTCACAAAGCTTTGAGCACCTGAGTTTGTTTTATCAAAACCACGGTTAAATCCGGTGAAAAACTTACCAAATAGAGAGTCGTTATTATGAACGTGGCTTGGCTTTAAAAGCGTTGCACATAAAGCAGGCGTTAAAATTAGCGCCACTAGTACCGATAAGCCCATAGCTGATACAAGCGTAATCGAAAACTGACGATAAATAATACCCGTTGAGCCACTAAAAAAGGCCATTGGAATAAATACCGCTGAAAGCACCATTGCAATACCAACCAGCGCACCTTTAATCTCATCCATCGATTTACGCGTTGCTTCAAGCGCAGAGAGTTTTTCTTCACTCATTACACGTTCAACGTTTTCTACTACAACAATCGCATCATCAACTAATAGGCCGATGGCCAGTACCATAGCAAACATAGTTAATGTATTTATTGAGTAACCAAAAGTATACAAAATCGCGAATGTACCTAGTAGTACAACAGGTACCGCTATAGTTGGGATAAGCGTTGCGCGGAAGTTTTGTAAAAATAAGTACATTACAACAAATACCAACACAATCGCTTCAATGAGGGTATGTACTACTTTTTCAATTGATAATGATACAAACGGTGTCGTGTCGTAAGGTACGACGACATCTAAGCCTTCAGGGAAGTATGGTTTTAACTCTTCAATGGCTGCTTTTACACCGTCAGCTGTATCAAGTGCGTTAGCGCCACTAGCAAGTTTAATACCTAAACCCGATGCTGGTTGACCATCGTAACGTGCAACTACGCGGTAACTTTCGCCGCCAAGCTCAACACGCGCAACATCTTTAAGACGCACAAAAGAACCATCTGCATTTGTTTTTACTAAAATTTGTTCAAACTGCTCAGCAGTTTGTAAACGACTTTGCGCTGTAACAGTCGCGTTTAACTGCTGCCCTTCAATTGCGGGCATGCCACCTAATTGGCCGGCAGACACTTGTGCATTTTGCGCACTAATTGAAGCGCTAATATCAGCAGGTGTTAGCTTGTAGTTTTGTAGTTTAGCTGGGTCTAACCACACACGCATAGCGTATTGAGAACCAAACAATTGTACTTCACCTACCCCTTCAACGCGCGACACAATGTCTTGAACGTTTGACGAAACATAATCACCAATATCGATATTGGTCATGCTGCCATCTTTTGATACAAAACCTAAAACCATCAAAAAGTTACGTGCAGACTTGGCGACAGTTACACCTTGCCTTTGTACTTCTTCAGGTAAAAGAGGTGTAGCGGTCGCTAATTTATTTTGCACTTGTACCTGTGCAATATCAGGATCTGTTTCGGCACTAAATGAAAGTGTAAGTGTTGCTGAACCACTCGATTCAGACGTAGATGACATGTATAGCAAGCCATCAAGCCCTTTCATTTTTTGCTCTATTAC
>NZ_LT965929.1:0-222500 GCF_900239935.1 Pseudoalteromonas carrageenovora IAM 12662 | reverse complement strand
TTACTCACCCGTCCGCCGCTCGTCAGCAAAGTAGCAAGCTACTTTCTGTTACCGCTCGACTTGCATGTGTTAGGCCTGCCGCCAGCGTTCAATCTGAGCCATGATCAAACTCTTCAATTAAAAAGTTTTATGCCTTTCGACAGCTCAATGAATTCTGAATTTTGTTTTTGTTGCCAAAAACGAATTGACTGTGCGTTATTATTTTCACTTTTAAAAAAGTGAAATCAAAACAGCTCAAGGCTGAATCTTTTAATAACATATGGTCACTCAGTTTCAATTGAGACTCTAATTTGTTTGCCTCACTACCGAAGTAGGTTGGCTGTTAGAACTCAATCTGTACGAGTGCCCACACAGATGATTGCTTTATATTGTTAAAGAACGTTGCGATTTAAGTGTTAAACTTTACCTCGCTAGGGCTGCGCATATTACGCTTTCCTATTTTTTTGTCAACACTTAATTTTGTTAAACTTGAAAGTTTTCAACACTAAGTTTTACTCAACTCACTGATTGACTCTTGCCTCGCTAAGCGTTGCTGTCTGCCGTCTCAGTGGGGTCGCATTATAGGGAGAACAGATTTTTACGCAAGCGTTTTATTGATAAAACTTTAAATAAAACACTGTTCGTTGAGTATTTGAGCTAAACACATTAAAAAAACAACATAACTAGCACTTTATTAACATAAAGTGCCTTTTAAAAGTGTTTGTTATAGCTTGCGCTATCAAATAATAATGTCTATTGATCTGCTATTAAGCCATATATCTAAAAGCTATAGTTAAAACCAGCGTAATAACGACGACCTGAGTAGCTCGTATTGAGTAATCGTGCATCGGTGTCATTTCCTAAACGCGTTACTGATTCAGATTTAGTTAAATTAATAACCGCTGCGGTAAGGCTAAGCCCATCGTATAAATTTACGGATGCATTTACATCGAGCTGTTCGTAAGGATCTTGGTATACATTTAACCCGCTATTTAAACCGAGTACTGTTTCGCCTCGCTTATTATAAGAAGCACGTACATTAAAATAATCAGCTTCGTAATAAAAAGAAGTATTGTACTGATATTTGGCGCTGCCAATTAATGGCGATTGACCGAACGCTTCGCCATTTATAGTAACGTCTGCTTTATTAGTTTTGTTGTAAGTATAGTTTGCGTAAAACCCGAAGCCATTATCAAATGCATGCTGAATAAATACTTCCGCGCCTTTAGATACTGCATCGGTGCCATTACCTACAGTGCTATAGGGTGCAATAGTAATAGTACCACTATCTACTATGTTGGTTTTTCCTGCAAAGCTTTGCTGTGCATCTATTACAAGCGGTACGACAAAGTTATCGACCTTTTTGTAAAATAGTGCCAAACCTGCTGCTGAGCCTTCGCTGTAATAATACTCAATAGATAAATCGCTCTGTACTGACTCAAACGGTTTTAAGTTTTTATTACCACCGCTGCCACTAAAACCAGGAAGCTCGTTAAATGCAGCTCTATCATCTGCCCATTCATCCGATACAAATGTAATACGCTGCTGCGCACCTAAATCGCTGTAATCAGGACGAGACATTACTTTAGCAATTGCTCCACGAACAACCAAATCATCGGTAGCATCCCACGCAATATTAAAGCTTGGCAAAATTTGAGTGTCTTTATTTTGCTGAGTGACTAATTGATAGTCTTCTACAAAGCGAGCGTCACCTGTTACTGGCTCTCCTGTTTCGTTATTTGTATGATCTAATTGGTAAGTATATAGGTCGGTTGATGAAGTAAATGTTTTAGTTTGTACTACACGTACGCCCAAATTACCTCTTACTACGCTAAATTCAAAATCGCCTTGAATATAAAAAGCCGATATTTTTTCTTCTATATCGTAAACAAAGTTATCTTCAATTCGCGTATATGGGTTGTAGCTAGCTGTCACTAAATCACGATATTTATCCCAATCAACACTTGGCATTTGGTTTATGCTAAACCCACCTATTATATTTGTTTGATTGGTGAATACATCTTGTGCCAGCGGCATCCCACCATTCCATTGATAACTATCGAACTGCGTTATTCCTTGCTCACTCGCCTCACCTGCAGCAATATCAAAATTGGGATCTAAAAAAAACGTATTACCTGTTTCTCGATGAAGTGTCGCATGGCGATATTTAGCGCCTGTTCTAATGGTTTTTAAAAAGCCCCAGTCAACATAAAAATCGACATCTGCTTGATAGTAGTCTTCTTCAAGCTCGCTGCGTACAAAGCTTGAATTTGAAGAGCCCGCATCACGACCGCCTCCAATTCCATTTTGTAAATTAACTAATGTATTAGGGTCAATATTAAGTGATACGTTATCTTGCTCTAGTGACCAGCCTGCCGTTTGAGCCGCATTTTGAATAGTGGCTGCGTTTTCTCCCGCGTTAGAACTTTTATAGGCCGCTTCCCAGCTTTCCTCTGGGCCACCCTCTGATTGTGTATTACCAATTACAAAGCGTGCTTTGAAGTTATCACCCTCGTAAGTTAAGTTAAAATCAAACGTGTCTGAAGTTGACTCTTCTCGCACATAGCTTCCGCGCATCCACGGAAATTGCATATCATTTTCGACGCCGCTTGCCATAGCATCGTACTGCATACCTGTTGCAATAGTGCCTGTTTCGTCGAGTTTAACCGCCGTTAAAAAGTCTGGATTGAGTGACCATTCAGGTATATCAATTACAGACTCAGTTCGGTCTTGTCCAAGTGTAAAACCGAAGTAATTAAAACCAAGCTCTAAACGATTTGTTGGTCGCCATTGCGTACTAAATTGAATACCTTCGCGCTCACGTTTTTCGTTCAGTACTGAGCCACGCACTACTTGCGGAAACCACACCCCATCGTAACTATTACCGTTTGAATCATTTATCGTATCCCAGCCATTATTGTTATCAACTGAGTTGCCAGTAACATCTGTAGGCTGGCCGCCACCAGTGTAGCGCCAAACATTTGCATCGGTTCCACCTGAGATCGTTCTATTTGTTCGCTCTTGATAGGTATAACCCACTAAAATGCCAAAATTTTCATCATCGTTTTTCCACGAATACAACCCAGTAAATTGAGGTTCATACTCTTTGGTAACATCGGCGTAAGTGCTTTCTACATTAAATACACCTGAGTTCGCCTCCATACTTAATGGCTTTCGGCTATGCATTAATACAGTACCACCAACACCACCTTCATCTAAACGCGCTTCTGGCGATTTAAATACTTCTACACTTTCAATCATGGAAGAGGGTAATAATGTGTAATCAAAAGAACGTGAAGGCTCGCCCGGCGAAGACGCAATAAAATTACCATTGAGCTGAGTAAACGTAAGCTCAGACGATAAACCACGAATACTCACAGACGCACCTTCGCCACCATCGCGTTCAATAACTACACCTGGAACACGTTGCAATGAGTCAGCCACATTTTTATCAGGGAACTTACCAATATCCTCAGCAGTAATTGCGTCTACCACTGATCCCGACATACGCTTAACATCTAAATTTTCGGCCATGCTGGAACGTATTCCGCGTACTTCTATTACTTCCATGTCTTTTTTATTTATTGCATTTAAAGCTTCCTGCTCTGCATAGGCGTAACCTGAACCAAGCGCTGAAAGTACAGATAAATAAAGTGATGATTTACAAAGTTTTGAAAAAGGGAGAGAAAAATGGCGTGTTGATAACATGAGCGAGGCTGTTCCATTTAAACTTGCTTTACACAAGCTAAAGCAAATAGTTAATCCTTTTACGTAATTATGTTACGTAATGGCAAATTTGCGCTAATTTTACATAGCCAAACTTAATCGTTTGTTAACGCAAATAAAAAATAGATTATTAAACAGCCATTACTGTTAATTATTTTAAAGATATACTTTTAATAACTTCACCAAGCTCTAAAAGGGTTGGTTTCCCTCCATAATAATTTGTATCAATATGATAACTATTGCCAACCCAAAAAGGCGTCTTTGTTGAATTATGCCCATGAATAGAAAAATCAACGCCATTACTGCTTATTATTTTATCGTGCTTAACTACATCACGATCCCACAGTAACGACTCTACAACCGTTGACTTATCATTGGGGTAATTATTCCAATTCCACATTTGAGGAAATGTGTGAGATAAACCAATTTTGTAACCACGATATTCAAGTACTATAGAAAGCGGCTTACTTAAAAGCGCTTTACACATAACTTTAAGCTTTTCACTTGAAATTGACTTGTGCCAATTACCACCATTTTCTGTCCATAATTTATATGCAGCTTTGTCGTTACTCAATAATGACTCAAGCATTAAATGCTCATGATTACCTAAAACCATAAATGCATTAATGGCCTGTAGGTAAGTGAATAAATCAGGGGTTTGCTCACCTCGATCAACAAAATCGCCTAAGCAAAATAAAAAATCTTTCTGTGGGTCAAAATTTACCTTGTTAAGTTCATGCTTTAAGGCGGGTAAGTCACCATCAAGATCGCCAATAACAAATACTCGACAATCATTATCAAGCGATATTACGCATTTAGAAGGTGCACTTTGGATAGCGTTAGTACCTATTTTCAAAATAGACTCCTATAAATCTAACCCTATTTCTAGATTAAACATTGAGTTTATAAAGTACTAAAGTAACACACTATAATTAACATTTAATGAAGCCAAAGTAATATTGGCCTCTCGGGATTGAAGTATGTTCAAATTATAATCCCCCTTAAGCAACCTTAAAGGATGTGGGATTTGTACCGTATTGTGAGCACTAAAAAGGTTTATTAATGCGAACTAGTTAACCTGACATACTTTTGAGCTAATTCATCGAGGTTTTCACGATTATTAGGATCGGGTTTTATACAATTAATTGGACATACAATAACGCACGTAGGGTTATCATAATGCCCAACACATTCTGTGCATTTTGCTGGATCTATTTGATAAGTTTTTGACCCCATATAAATGGCCGTATTCGGGCACTCGGCAACACAAATATCGCAGTTAATGCACTTGTTATTTATAAGTAGAGCCACTTTTTAGTCTCGCTAGTTAATAATTTATTTTATCCCAAAATTATGCACTTTATCAATATAGAACAATTGATCTTAATCAATTACTTTCTTTAAATTTACGCACCAACTTGCTTGTAATAAGCTGGTCATATTATTCGCTTATTATTTATTTAAAATAAAATTCTAGAGCGAGTAATGAAGACTTTTAAAAGCCCCCTGCCATCGAATTTAAATGCTTCTTCTGAACAGACCGATGTAAAAAATATTATTAGCCATATTCGTAAGTTCATTAGTCGCCGAACTAGCAATGCAGATGACATAGACGACTTAGTACAAGAGGCTCTATTAAGAACATTAAATAGAAATAATACATCGGAGATAGAAAACCTTCAGGCATATATAAATCAGGTAGCAAAGTCTGTTATGTATAGCGATTGGCAAAAAAACAAAAGCCAACAAAATAATACTGACGATATTGAGCTGTTTACAGATGAGAATAGCGATCCTGAGGCGCAGTCTATTACAGAGCAAAAGCTCGATCTTGTTAAAAATGCACTTCAAGAGTTACCACCACTTAGGCGAAATGTATTTAAGCTTCGTCGTATTGATGGATTAAGTCGCGAAGAAATTGCTAAGCAGTTAAATATGAGCCAAGAATCTGTAAAAAAACATATTACGCGTGCAATGATACAAATAACGCTTCACATAGAAAAAAATCAATAACAATGTCCCCTTTTTTAAATTTTTACGCTCTTTATATTTAATCAACGCAGATTAGGTTTTTTAATGAACGAACAACGCTTAGAACAGGCAGCAGATTGGCTAGACCGGATTAATGATTTAAATGATCATGACCGTGAAGAACTATCGCTTTGGTTAAAATGCGCAGAAAATAAGAATGCATTTGAAAAAATAGCCAATGTATTTGGCGATCCTGCTGTTAAACAAGCTCTATACATTTACACTAAACAAAATAATTTAGCGACTCCAGAAATTGCGCCTAACACTAAACGCTCTAGAAATTTCCCTGTGCTCGCGTTAGCGGCAAGCTTTAGCGCTATTGCCTTTGCAGTGTACTGGCTTGCTATACCTGGACAAGCGTTTACACCAACACCTATTGCAAAAACAGCAGTTGAAACTAACCTACCTCAGCTTTTAGAAGCACGTTTAGGCAAACGTGTATCTAAGTTATTAGATGACGGTTCATATTTACACTTAAATGCAGATAGTGAGTTGACTGCACACTTACTACCACACTCTAGGCAAATCGAATTAAAAAAAGGACAGGTTTTTTTTGATGTAGCCAAAGATAAAACACGGCCATTTATAATAAATTCCGGACAAGCAAGCATTAAAGTACTAGGTACTTCTTTTGATGTAGAGCGCAATAAGGATGAAGTAGTGGTAACAGTGTACGAAGGCAGGGTAGAAGTCTCGGCCTTAGATAAAGTGATATTAACTCCCTCTCAACAAGCTGTTATAAAAAATGGACATATAGCTGTAGATTATAGCCAGCAGTTGGCACAACTCCCTGCTTGGCGAATGGGTTGGATTGATGCAAAAAAAGAACCTCTAACCACTGTTATCAAACAATTGCAGCGTTATAGCCCTATGGTAATTAAAGTAGATAACGCACTCAATAATACTTTAATTAGCGGACGATTTAATCTCGAAACGCCGCAACAAAGCCTTATGCTAATAGCATCTACTTACAACTGGAATGTAGAAAAAAAGAGCAACGAACTTCATTTAACGCGACCTTAAATGAAGTATGTTGATTAAACTCTTATGCTAAAACATGTGTGTACATTAAATAAACGTATTTTAGTGTACTTTTTTATTGCTGTTAGTTGCTTAACAGCAATGCCAAGTGCCGCAAAAAACATACATACGTTTGTTTATATACCTGCCGGTTCTCTCAGTGACAGCTTAAGAGAAGTAGCAAATGCGTATGCAGTCTCTTTTAGTAGTAACCCTTCACTTATCGACGACAAAACTACATCCACCTTAATTGGCGATCATACACTTGCTCAAGCATTGGATTATTTGTTAGAAGACAGTGAATTAACATATAAAATTCAAAACGATGGTTTTGTTATTTTTCCAAAAAAAGTAGTAAACGATAACGAAACACTTGAAGAAATAACAGTAAAGGGTATCCGCTATTCGTTGGCTCGCTCACGAAACTTAAAACACAATAATAAAACGATTAGCGAAGCAATTTCAGCACAAGATATTACCGATATACCAAATACTAACTTGGCTGAAGCCTTACAGTATATTCCGGGTGTAGCCATTACTCGCGAAGCTGGCGAAGGACGCCAAGTATCAATACGTGGCAGTTATCCTGATTTTAGTTTGGTCACACTTAACGGCATGCCTGTCTTAGCAAATAACGATTCACCGATGGATAGCCGAGTGCAAAAACAGCGCGATCGTTCTTTCGATTTTAATATATTACCTGCCGAACTATTTAAACAAATTCATGTAATTAAAGCCTATTCTGCCGACAAAATAGCAGGTGGAATATCTGGTACTATGGCACTGAAAACTATAAACCCCTTAGATAATGAGGGGTTTAAATTTGTTATTACCCCTGAGCTTGGCTACAACGACTATACAGGTACTGGCGCAACGCGTTATTCAAGCTTAATTTCTAACACCTGGAATAATTGGGGGGTACTTGCAAGCGTTGCGTACACAAACAGAGAATCGTTAGAGCAAGGCGCTAATACATTTCGCTGGCGAAATATTGCCATAGAAGGCGCTGATCTCTCGGCGTTAACTCAATCACAAGCTCAGCATTTAACTCAAGGCGATTATATAATCCCTCGCGGTAATCGCTACTCGGTATGGCAAGCAACCCAGCAGCGCTTTGGGGCAAACCTATCTGTAGAGTACAAAAATGAAACCACCCATGTTGATTTTGATATGCTCTCAGGTTTTTTAAAAGGTGATAGGCATGAATATCATTTATACCCAAGGGGGGATCAGTCAACGCCTATAATTATAGGGCTAACAACAATTAAAGACATTCAAGCTAATAAAAATAATGAGCTTGTGTATGCACGTTATGAAAATGCAAGAGTCGCTACTGAAAGTAGAGCCCAAAAAATAAAAACGGCATATCAGCAAGGCGTGCTCTCGCTTACACAACAAGTAGATCAAAATTGGAAAATAAACGCCATATTAGGAAACGAGCGCTCAAAGTATGACATTCCTTTCAGCAATAAGATTTATACCCAAGGTGTAAGTGACGTTACAATTGATTATCGTAAAACGCCATTTTATGCAGATATTAAGTACAGCGAAAACTTGAAAAATCCGACGATGTGGCAAATGCATCATGGTGATGTAGAGCAATACAATTCAAATAGTGAGTACACCTTCGCAAAATTAGATTTTCAATATGACGTTAATAGTTTAATAACTCTTCAATTTGGGGCTGACTGGACTCTGTTTGAAAATAAAATGAATAACGCACAGCAAAACGATATTTTTTTTAATGAAATACCCGATACACCACAACAATTAATTGACCTTCCTGCATCGTATGTTTCATCGCAAAATGCACATAAAAAACAGCAGTGGTTAAAAATAAACACGAATGAGGCACTCAAGCTTTATGGCATTGACCCATTTAATGTACAAGCCAATAATTTTTTAATCACGACTAAAGCTGAACATATAAAGGAATATAGCAGAGGTGCTTATACTCTATTGAGTACAGAGCAAGAAAAATGGGAGGCTCATATAGGTGTACGTTACCAATCAGAATCTATAACATCTTACACTCAAGCGCCTTACTCTCCGATTTTGTATAGTCTATGGCTTCCAACTTTTAATGGGTCATATTTTATTAACGATAATTGGCGATTTCGTGCAGGACTTTCCAAAAACTATTCAAAACCATTACTAAATTCACTCAATTTTGATGGCTCAAACGATACCCCCAGTAGTACAAAATACATATTTAACTCAAATCTAAAACCTTACTTATCTTATAATAGCGATATTTCCTTAGAGGCTGATTTTAGTAGTCACAGTTCGTTTAACATATCACTTTTTTATAAAGATTTAGAGGATTACATAGTCACAACACAAGCGCCTTTATTTGAAGGTTCGCCGCCTACAACCTCCGATAGTCAATTACTTTGGCTAAGTAATGCAGAAACGGCCTATCAGTGGGGAGCCGAGGTAAGTTTAAACTACTTAATACATAATTCTGATTGGGGCATTAATATACAAGCTGCTTATAATAAAGGTAAAGTCACCTATTACGACTCAAATAATGGCACTGCTTTATTTAAAAAAAACCTGCCTTTTTTATCTAAAATTACCGCATCAAGTATGATTTTTTACGACCACCCCAAATTCAATTTTAAACTCGGCGCTATTTTTAGAGATAAATATTTAGTGCGTGCTGGCAGCCTTTTACTCGATGAAAACGAAACCGGATTTATGCCGACCACCTATTGGGATGCAAGTGTAAATTATTATTTTTCTAATTATTGGAAACTTAAATTTAGCGCATTTAATCTCAGTAATGAACAAGAGCGACAATACAGTAATTCAACCCTCAGAGCTTACAACTCAACCACAAGTGGACGTACCTTTTACTTAGGGTTGAGTTATCAGTATTAAATGATTTTTCCTGTTTTTAAATCAACGCGGAAATTCTCCCCCTGGGTATGTTGACTAAATTTTGCCATTACTTTTATTAACAGGGCTAAGTATTGCTGTATTTGCGTATCTGTTTTACATGTCGATTGTGCTAAAAAAGTATTTAGTTGTTGATAAGTAATACGCTTTTTAGCTGTTATATCTGCTGTTACATCACCATTTCGTAATAAATAAAAATCTTGAAGCCATTCTTTTGTCGATACAGCTTCAAGCTGAGAGAGCAAATTAGGCGGTGCTTCATTTAAACATTGCATATTTAAAAACCAATCGGCTAAATGATGATTGTCATTTAACCATGCCACTAAATTTTTAGGCCAATCGCGTTTTATAAAACGCTGTTTAATCAGCCCAAATAAATGTTGCTTGGTAAAATCACCATAACTCTTTGAGTTCAAAATAGTGCGGTCAAAATTACTAAGATTATGCAAGTTACGATACTGCCATTCCTTTTCATATAAACTAAATAAGTTATTAAAACCCGGCACATCGTCTAATGTATGGGTACTAATAAGCGCGGTTTGCTTAGCTAAATTTAGCTCTACAACTTTATAGGCCGCTTTGTAAGCCGCTAAACTTGGCACTTGCACATTAACTAACTGGGAGTGCTGATTACTGGTTATCAGCGCCGTATCATTTAAATGCATATGCCCTGCAAAATGGAGCGTTAACCCTGTATCTGCCAGTATTTTTGCTGTACGTGGTGTTGGCACTCTTGGTAGAGAAAAATGACCACGGCTAAACACTTTATGTAATTCGTCATTTGCATTGTCGTAAAACTCCCCCATTGGAAAGTGACTAAATGCAACCAGTGTTTTATTTTGAGTTTTGGCTCTTTTTACAACCGTTTTTATCCACTTTAACAATAGAGGCTTTGCATCAATTAAAGCATTATAGCCGGCACCAGACGACCCTTTAAAAGTGAGCGGTGAGTTTTGCCATTGCGGTGCATACACATTGGCATCAATGGCCATTAACCAAACCCCTTTTATAGGCTCAACTAAATAGCTCGCATCGGGCATGGTGATACAGTGTTTTTTGTTATTGGGGTTACACCATATAAACTCTCGGTTTTTATAAGGCGTTTCATATAGCACATCACCTTTATGTTTACTAAACCCAAAGTCATTGAGTGTGCTTAGTATTTCAGCGTATCCCCAGTTTTTTAAACCATCATCACATACTGCCAGCTTAGCCATACATTTTTCATGTTGATAACTATAAACACCAAACTCTTTACCTTGCGCCATTAAAAAGTCCGCTTTACCTGCCGGTGTTGTATATGGTTTTACGGGATCGTGATTACCCGGTATGGCAAAAAAACGCATTCCATATTTCTTTTCATAATGACCTAAAATACGCGCCAGTGCCCGCACATTAATAGGTTGGCCATCATCAGTAAAATCGCCAGGTAAGGCGACTAGTTTTATTTTTTTTTCGGCTAGTTCATCTAATACATGTAAAAAAACAAAATAATTTTCATTAAAAAGACGTGTTGAATGGAGCTGGGCAAGCATACTACGCATTAGTAATGGTTGCTTTGAGGTAACGTCCTTTGGGAGTTCTATATTATCTACGTCATGTAAATTAGCAAAAATATCATGTAGATGAATATCGGCTAAAAAGGCCACTTTAACCGTCTCCATCTGCGGCGCACTTTTAACCTCAAAGTACTCAATAGCACTTACTTTGCATGTAATACATAACCCAATCCATAGTGCTAACCATAGTACTTTGACTCTAATCATGATGGCTTTATCCCGTTTTTATTTCACTTATTATTTAGAGCGCGGTAATGGATAAAAGGGGACATAAAATTTTATAAACATGCTTTTCTATTATGAAACTTTTATTAAATGCATATTTTTGTGTCCCCTAATTTATAAACGCTCGCTCTTAGATAGCAAACTCAACAATTGAGACGTGCTATGCCATTTTTTATTTTTATTATTTTTGCAGGTTATGTAACTAGCATTAACGCTATGCCATTAAATACCCTGCAAATGATTGGCTCACATAACAGCTATAAAAAAACATTAAACGTAGGCGTTAAACATAAATTAAATGATTTAAGCCCCAAGCTAATGGCCCGTATTGATTACGGTCATTCATCTATTATTAAACAGTTAAATAGCGGTGTTCGCCATTTAGAAATTGACGTTTTAAAAGACCCTAATGGTGATTTATACATAAAACCTTGGGCTAATACTTTTGCAACAACGCCTTTGTTTAATGAGTTAGAAAAAAAGCAATTAGCTACTCCTGGATTTAAAGTAATGCACATTCCCGATATTGATGTGCAAAGCCATTGTCTGTTGTTTAGTGGCTGTTTAAATACACTCAAAGCATGGTCTGAGGCAAATCCGCAGCACTTTCCAATTGTTGTAATGCTTAATGTAAAAGAAACACGATCTAATTTAATTTTAGGAACCCAGCCACTTAAATTTACACCGAAAGATTATTATTTACTCGATGAAGTAATTCAAAAATCGTTACCTAACTTATTATTCACGCCAGATGATTTACGCAAAACGCCATTATCTTTAAACCAAACCGTCGTTAAGTTTGGGTGGCCAAGTACATGTGCTTTAGCAGGTAAGTTCATATTCTTATTTGATGGCAATACACAACAATCCGCACTTTATAAACAAAATAGGCCTTCGTTAAAGGGGGCTAGCATGTTTGCTCATTATGATGAAAACCAGCCCGAAGCTGCTTTTATGATTGTGAACAACCCTATACGCGACTTTTATAAAATTCAGCAACTTGTATTAAAAGGCTACATGGTACGTACCCGCGCAGATGCAAATTTAAGTGCCACTAATTCACAACGAACAATGCAGTTTAATGCTGCAAAGAATAGCGGCGCACAAGTAATTTCAACCGACTTTATACCCGGCTCGCCACAGCAGGCGCGCTTTAACTATGTGGTGCAATTTGACGAAGGTCATTTAGTGCGCACAAACCCTTTTATTAATAATCAACTTTAAATTAAAAACCAAGGAAGCATTATGTTGAACAAACCATCTCGTACGCTCTTAGCAACGGCTATAATGAGCTCATTAGGCGTGTCTAATTATGTGTATGCAGAACAATCTGCGCAAACAGAAGTGGAAGAAATTGTTGTACAGGGTTATCGCAACAGTTTGTTAAAAGCAAAAGATTTAAAACGAAATGCTGTGGGCGCACAAGATTCTATTGTGGCTGAAGATATTGCAGATTTTCCCGATCTAAATCTAGCAGACTCACTACAACGTGTACCTGGCATTGCCATAACTCGAGAAGGCGGCGAAGGCCGACAAATTTCGTTACGAGGCTTGGGTCCAAACTTTACACAAGTACAACTCAACGGTATGGAAGCTTTAGGTACATCGTCTTCAGCAATGGATAGCCGAGGTTCAGTAAGTCGCTCTCGCGCTTTTGATTTTAATATATTTGCGTCTGAGTTATTTCAACGCGTTGATGTAAAAAATCATTTTCTGCCGAAATGGATGAAGGCGGCATAGGCGGCACTGTTGGGCTTCATACAGCTAAACCATTTGACTTTGATGGTTTTAATACTGCTCTATCAGGTCAACTTGGCGACAACTCACAAACCGATGATGTTAGCCCACGAGTTGCAGCGCTTATCTCAAATACATGGGATGATAAATTTGGTGCATTATTTTCAATTGCATACAGCAAACGTGATGTAAATGAGCAAGGTTACAATACTTATCGCTGGCGCAAAAAAAATGCATCAGGCTCAGATATATCTGAACTATCAGATGAATTACAAGATAAAATTAACAACGAAGAAGTGAGCTTTTCACGTGGTAGCCGCTATTCATTATTTGAAAACGAACAGGAACGTTTAGGGACGACCCTTGCTCTGCAATATCGCCCAAATAATAACCTTGAATTTAGCTTTGATGCTTTATATGGTGAACTGAATAATGATCGCAGTGAATTCCACTTACAAAACCGAGGCTCAAGCTCAACAGCTCTTGGCTGTACAGGCCCTGCTTATAACAACGAGCAGGTATGCTCAAAGCTCACCACACTTGAAATAAATGAAAATAACGACGCTATCTACTCAGTATACGAAGATGCCGCAATACACTCAGAAAGCCGCAGCCAATATGCAGACACTAAAATAAGCCAATTTGTATTAAAAAGTGACTGGCAAATTACAGAAGATTTAAATATGACCGCTCTCGTGGGGCGCTCAGAAACTAAATTTAATACCGGGAGTGTTAAAGTTTATCTAGAAACATTTGGCGATGAAACAATTGATTACCGCCAAGATGCTTATTATGGTGAAAACACATACGGGTTTGAGCCTACAGACAGTAGTTTATTTCGTTATCACGAAATTGATATATCTGAAGAAGAAATAACTAATACATTCGACTCTGTAAAATTAGATTTTAATTACACACTAAACAATGCTTCAAATATAAAGTTTGGTGTATCTAATAAAAAGTTTGAAAGTGAAAACGGTGAAAGTAAATCTAATAATATTAACCGTAGTGACTGGGAAGATGGTGTACTGGATGACACGGTAGATTCAAGCCTTACATTTACCAATACCGCACACAATAAGCAACAATGGGTAAGTGTTGATGTACTAGGCACTCTAGCGAGTATGAATATCGATCCTAATTTAGATAACCCTGATTTTACCGATAACGTACAAGAAAAAACCTTTGGCGCTTATTTGCAGTACGAAGCTGAATGGGAGCTAGGCTCAGGTTACTTAATGGGTAATGCGGGCGTACGCCATTACGATACAACTACCAATGCTATAGGGTTAATAAATGGAGAAGTAGTTGACGTTGAAAATACCTATTCAGGGTTACTACCCGCTATAAATTTAGTGTGGGATAGTAATAACAGTTTAGTGCTACGTGCAAGTTATGGCGAAAATCTCACCCGCCCTTCACTCGCTGCATTAGTGCCAACAGGTGTGGTACAAAATGATGCCACATCAACCAATGGCCTAAGTATCAGTTCAGGAAACCCAAACCTTAAACCTTATGAATCAGTTAATTTCGACTTTTCAGTTGAATATTACTTTGAAAATATAGGGTATGCAGCCGTAAGTTACTTCCATAAATCTATTGATAATTTCATTATCACCGAAACATATGACATTCCATACAGCCAGACTGGCTACCCTGTTAGTTTATTAGGCGACGTAGACGAAAACGGCAACCCGCAAACTGCAAGTACTGTTTTTACCGTTATTCAGCCACAAAACTTAGATGAAAGTGATATTAGTGGCTGGGAACTGGCTTTTCAACGAGATCTCGACTTTTTACCTGCTCCTTTTAATAACTTAGGTGTTATTGCGAATTATACATTTGCTGATGGTGAAGCGCTGTACCGTAATGTGGGTAACTCAGGTGTTGATCAATATAAATCGTTCCCAGGGCTTTCAGAACACTCTGGTAACTTTACAGTATATTACGATTCTGACTCATGGGGCGCTCGCGTTGCAGCCGCTTATAGAAGTGACTATATTGCAGCGGTACAAGCGGGTAACGGCGATGAAGACGAAAACGGTTTTCATGCCAGCACATACATAGATGCATCTGCTTTTTATCAGGTAAATGAAAAGCTAAAACTCACTATAGAAGCCAGTAACTTAACTAATGAACGAGAAGAGCAATATTCAGACTCTAATAATCGTTTATACAACACAACGGTTAATGGCCGTACTGTTTATTTAGGCGCAAGTTATCGTTTCTAAATTATAAAAATGAGGCTCTATTTTGTGTAGAGCCTCGAATTATTCTTTAGGTATTCACCTAAAAAGACGACTTATAAATTCACTTAATTAAATAAAGCACTCAATGTAAATATATTTTCAATGGCTTTAACAAATATGACTTAACACTACTTTTAATTAATTTGCTGAACAGATTAAGTTACGTTATTTACCAGTGCTTTTATTTAAAGGTTATGGAATCAAAGTTATATAAAATTTTATTGCCTAACTTCAGTTCTTTCCCCCCTTAATCTCTAATGAAATTTTAAAGTGCCGCTGTTACTATTGCCTACCTCCTAAATATTAAAGTAGTTCTGATGGCAGCTAGTTATTCTCTCGATGATTTACGTTACTT
Organism: Pseudoalteromonas carrageenovora IAM 12662; assembly: GCF_900239935.1. Classification (NCBI taxonomy): domain Bacteria; kingdom Pseudomonadati; phylum Pseudomonadota; class Gammaproteobacteria; order Alteromonadales; family Pseudoalteromonadaceae; genus Pseudoalteromonas; species Pseudoalteromonas carrageenovora. The sequence continues at coordinate 206,718 of NZ_LT965929.1, read as the reverse complement.
TTGCACCATAGTAAAACTGGGTAGCTTTAAAAAAGCATCAGCAAATCTTGATATGTCACTATCAACCTTAAGCCGTAGAATACGTCTATTAGAGCAAGCTCTTCAATTAACGCTACTCAATCGAGATGCTCATCGAGTAACGCTAACGCATACTGGCGAGTTATATTACGATCGCTATCGTAAGTTATTTGACGAGGTGGAGTGTATAGAGCAAGCACTTTGTGATGAGAAAGACCAACCTAAAGGGAAAATCAGGATCTCTGCCCCCATTTACATGGGTAAACACTTTTTAAGTGCCATTTTTTGTGATTTTTTACTGCAGTATCCCAATATTCAACTAGATTTACGCTTTTCAAATAACCTTATTGATATTGAAAAAGAAGGGATTGATATAGCGTTTAGAGTAAGAAACCCTGCCATTGATAATTGGGTTATTAGAGAGCTTAAACTTACTCATAATGTGCTTTGTGCTCACCCAAACCATAGTTCCCAATCTATTACCCATCCAAAACAATTAGAGCAGCACCCAAAAATTACGTGTGTTGGGCTAGTTCCGTGGCAGTTAAAAAACCAGCAAACGCGTGAAGAATACAGTTTTAATCCAAACACGCATGTCCGGTTAGAGGTTGATGAAATTCAAATGATGAAACAAGCCGTTGAGTCTGGTGCAGGCATTAGCTACATTCCTGATTATATAGCATTGCCTCTTATAGAAGCCGCAAAGCTTAAACGTATTCTTCCTGACTGGAAAAGTAACGGGCAGCCATTTTCTATACTTTATCGCGACAGAAAACAAATCCCTTATCGAGTGCGACTGTTAATAGAGCATACATTGCAACACTTTAACGAAAGTTAGCAATGTATGCTTTTAAAAAGAAAGTATTAAAGCTTTAAACGTTTAAAAACTGAGCCTAAGTACAATGACACCTAAAAATGCTGTTGCTAATCCTATCACTTCTTGGCGGGTAAACGACTCTTTTAAAACGATGCGTGAATAGAGCAAAATAATTAAAATGTTCATTCCGGAAATAGCTGAAACAAGTCCTGTATTACCAAGCGAAAACGCCGATATTATTGCCACCATACCCGCCACGTTTGTTAGCCCTATAAGTAACCCGCACGAAAATGTTTTACTCGCAGACCAATACGTATGAGATCGGTCTTGCGCTGCAAGTGCATTTTTACGTTTTACTAACCAACTGACAGCAAAAAGAAAACTCCCAAACCCAAACATAGACGTTAAAGTTGCAAACGTATCTGCCTCGAGAAGTGTTGATTGCTTACCCATTAAATCATTAAATGCGAAGGCAAGTGCAGCGAGTAATCCCCATTGCGCACCTTGTAGATTATTCAACGAAATATCGCTTGAGTAGCGAATGATATAAAGGCCACCAAAAATAATGAAAAAACCAATTAATTGAATTGTTGTTAAGGTCTCCTGCCACAATAAAAAAGCAAATAAAAGGACAAACAGAGGTGTTAATCCAGATAAAATACTAATTAAAGACGCTTTACCAACCGAAAACCCTTTATGCAACAAACCATTAGCAGCAAAAGAGCCAAACCCTAAAGCCAGCCCAACCGTAATGTCTGCCCAGCCATACCACGTGTGCTCAAACACCACAGTACCTAGCGCACTAATAATAAACCCTACAAAAAATACACCGAATAATAATAAGTTACGGTTAATCTTTTTCTGCGACGTCCATTGATACAATACTCCTCGAGCACCAAAAAAACGGTCGCGAGTAATGCAAAAATTATCCACATACAAAAATGATTCCTTTAAAAAATAATGGGGTAACAGTGAGGAGCGATTTAACAACACGTATTAAGTACGAATATCCATTATATTCGCTTTTAAAATTTTATAAATAAGCATTAATGATAAGGTAAATTCCATAAATGGTATTTAAAAATAGCAGGTGAAGATATAACTGCTCAGCGTCACTCTATGTATCATATTTAATAATAAAATAGCTTTGAGCAGTTATTAAAGTGGACTCTAACTGACCTCCTTGAATGGATTTCGGGTATCTTGGTGTGCATCTAGATTACGCATTAAAATAGCGTGATCTAAGTTAACGCTCTCATTTAGCGGAATTTTTACAATATGCCCAGAGCCTTTGGCATCGGTAATACTTTCGCCCTTTTTGTTTTGCATGTATTCAAGTTCAAAAATAATGTTCCCTTGTGGTGTCATCAGTTCAAGTGAATGGCCTGTGCAAAATTTATTTTTTACGTCTATGTTTACTAATCCATTTTCGCAGCGCCCTAGCACTTCACCTACAAATTGCTGCTTAGTAGATACCGAGTGACCGTATTCGTAGTTTTGATAATCTTGGTGGGCATGGCGCTTTAAAAAGCCTTCGGTATAACCACGATGTGCTAAGTTTTCGAGTGTTTTAAATAAGTTAGTATCAAATGGTTTACCCGAAGCCGCATCGTCTATTGCTTGTCGATACACTTGCGCGGTGCGCGCTACATAATAAAATGATTTAGTACGCCCTTCTATTTTTAAACTATGTACACCCATTTTTGTTAACTGCTCTACGTATTGTACGGCGCGTAAATCTTTGGAATTCATAATATACGTACCATGTTCATCCTCGAATGCAGGCATATACTCACCAGGGCGACCTTGTTCCTCTAACATAAATACTTCGCTACTTGGCGCACCTTCACCAAGGGTAGGAATAACCTGTTTCGGATCAATTTTATGCACCATTTCACCGGTTTCGTTTTCAACGCCTGGTTTTACATCGTAATCCCAACGACATGCATTTGTACATGTACCTTGGTTTGGGTCGCGCTTATTTATATAACCCGATAATAAACAGCGCCCCGAATACGCCATACACAGCGCGCCATGCACAAATACTTCAAGTTCGGTGTCAGGGCAGAGTGTGCGTATTTCGGTTATTTCTTCAAGTGATAGCTCCCTTGATAAAATAACACGCTCAACTCCCTGCTTTGCCCAAAATTGTACACTCGCGTAATTTACCGCATTTGCTTGTACCGATAAGTGAACCGGCATGGCAGGCCATTTTTCACGAACAAGCATAATAAGCCCAGGGTCTGACATAATTAGCGCATCAGGTCCCATTGCTATTACCGGCTCAATATCACGTAAATACGATTTAACCTTAGCGTTATGCGGGGCAATATTTGATACCACATAAAACTTTTTATTTAGTGCATGTGCTTCATTAATGCCTATTTGTAAGGTGTCTAGGTCAAACTCATTATTTCGTACACGCAAACTGTAACGGGGCTGACCTGCATACACGGCATCTGCGCCATAAGCAAACGCATAGCGCATATTTTTTAAGCTCCCTGCAGGGCATAACAGTTCAGGTACAAAAGAAGTTAAAGAAGAAACAGTTGGCATGTGCGCTCCATACATCGAACCGAGTATAAGTCGGTTGCATGATTAATTAATTTACAAGCGCGGCATTATAAATCCGACAAGCATTGTGCTTTTGATCAAGATCACAAAACTGCAATCAAACTGGTTTTTAATAAAATTAGGATTTTTCAGCTAAAGCGCGTATAATTCGCGCCCGTTAATATTCACACTTTTACTTATAAATTATTGGAGCATAAAGATGGCTTTAGAGCGTACTTTCTCAATCGTAAAACCAGACGCAGTAGCTAAAAACCACATTGGCGCTATCTACAACCGTTTCGAAACTGCTGGCCTTAAAATCGTTGCAGCTAAAATGGTTCACCTTTCACAAGAGAAAGCTGAAGGTTTCTACGCAGAGCACAGCGAGCGTCCTTTCTTTGGCGCTTTAGTATCTTTCATGACATCTGGCCCAGTAATGGTTACAGTTCTTGAAGGCGAAAACGCTGTTCTTAAAAACCGTGAAATCATGGGTGCTACTAACCCTGCTGAAGCACTAGCTGGTACTTTACGTGCAGACTACGCTGATAGCATCGACGAAAACGCTGTTCACGGTTCTGACGCTGTTGAATCTGCTGCTCGCGAAATCGCGTACTTCTTCTCTGACGAAGAGCTTTGTTCACGTACTCGTTAATTCGAACTCGTTAACAAAATGAAAAGGGCTTTCGGGCCCTTTTTTAGTCATTACGTAAAGTATTCATAAGTACATTTTTGATATTTTACTTAATGATTAAACTGAGTGAATTGTGTACAATTCGTCCTTGTAAATTTTTATCTCCACCGTCACCGATTGAGGTTGTTTCATGACCGAGCAAAAAAAGATTAACTTATTAGATTTAAACCGAGATGCAATGCGCGAGCTATTTGTATCGTTCGGTGAAAAGCCATTTCGTGGCGACCAGGTGATGAAATGGATTTATCATTTTGGCGTAGATAACTTCGACGAAATGAGCAACGTAAATAAAAAGCTTAAAGAAAAGCTTAAAAACGAATGCGAAATTGTTGCACCAGAAATATCTGTACGCCAACAAGCGAGCGACGGCACAATCAAATACGCATTAGTACTTGAAGGCGGCCAAGAAGTAGAAGCTGTGTGGATACCAGAAAAAGAACGTGCAACGTTATGTGTATCTTCACAAGTTGGCTGTGCTTTAGAGTGTACGTTTTGTTCTACCGCGCAACAAGGCTTTAACCGCAACTTAAAAGTATCAGAAATAATTGGCCAAGTATGGCGCGTAGCTAAAGATATTGGCCTTGATGGTAACAGCGAAAAACGCCCTGTTACTAACGTAGTAATGATGGGTATGGGCGAGCCATTACTTAATGTTAAAAACGTAGTACCAGCAATGGAATTAATGATGGACGATTGGGGCTTTGGCTTATCTAAGCGCCGCGTAACATTAAGTACGTCGGGTGCAGTACCTGCACTTGATTTATTAAAAGAGAAGATTGACGTAGCGCTTGCTATTTCACTTCACGCACCAGATAACGCACTGCGTGATATTTTAGTGCCTATTAATAAAAAGTACCCTATTGAAGAGTTTTTAGCAGCATGTCGTCGTTACATTGATGGCTCTAAAGCAAATAAAGACGTAACAATTGAATACGTAATGCTTAACGGCGTTAACGACAGCACTGATCAAGCTCACGAATTAGTTAAAACGTTAAAAGGTACGCCTTGTAAAGTAAACCTTATTCCATTTAACCCGTTCCCTGGTAACGAATACACGCGCTCTAGCAATAGCCGAATTGACCGTTTTTCTAAGGTTTTACAGGCTGCTGGTATTACCTGTATTGTGCGCCGTACTCGAGGCGATGATATTGACGCAGCGTGTGGGCAATTAGCAGGTGATGTAGTTGACCGTACTAAACGTATGGCGAAAAAGAAAATGCGTGATGATAACGCTATTAGCGTTAATATTCAGCAAGCATAAGCCTATAACCACCCTGCCTATAACCACCCTGCGTATATTAGCTGTGCAGGGTGGTTAAGTTGTTTATTTTTAAATAAATGATGCAACACGAAAGGTTTTAGGTAAGATAGGCGCTATGGACAAAAATAAAGAGACAAGGTAATGCGATCTATACTTGCTTTAACACTATCAGCACTTGCCCTAAGTGGCTGTGTTAGTGAAAGTAGTTATAACGGAAGTAACAAACCCGTCGTCAAAAATAAAATTAATAATGCTGGCGCAGCACGCACACGTATAGCTTTAGCCCTCCAGTACTTAAAAGCGGGTAACAACTCGCAAGCAAAATATAATTTAGAACGCGCATCTGAATTTGCCCCTAATTTACCTGAAGTTCACTACTCTCTTGCTTATTATTACCAACAAGTTGGCGAAAATGCTCGTGCAGATAAAGCCTACCAAAAAGCACTTGATATAAAACCAGACGATCCTAATACGTTAAATAACTACGGCGTATTTTTGTGTGGTATTGACGAGTACGACCGCGCAACAGACCAATTTTTAAAAGCCATTGACGTACCTAGCTATATTCGAGTTGCCGAAAGCTACGAAAACTTAGCCTTATGTGCCATTGAGTTTGACGACTTTGAAAATGCCGAAAGCTACTTTAAGCAAGCGCTCAATCATAGCTCGCAACGTACATCTACTTTAATCAGTTTAGCGGCACTGTATTACGCTAAAAGCGATTTACATAAAGCCGGCGAACTTGTAAAGCGATACGATGATACAGGACGTGTATCTTCTCGAGCCCTAATGCTTAGCTACTTAGTTAAAAATAAAATGGGCAGAATAGAAGAGTCGGAAAAAATAGCCGCCACTATTTTACAAACTTACCCAAGCAGTAACGAAGCTTACGCAATAAGAGAAAAGCGCACACACTTTAACGAGTTTGAAATGCTACGCGAAAAATACCGCAAAGCTAAATTAAATGAGTTAAAAGAAGACGACAATGGCGTTCTAGTGGGTGCTAAACCAAAAATAAAAATTGTCAGAAAAAAAAGCGCATCGCCAGATGGCTCAACCAGTTTAGTTACAAAAAACAATCAGCCAACGGCAACACTACCGATAGTAGCCCCTGCAGAAGACGCAAACCCTGTTATTGCCCGAACAGTGCAAACGCAGCCAGCTCAAGCTGCAATAACTAACCAAGCCGATAAAAGCACAAAACAACTAGCAAATGCAGCGCCTACAGTTACAAGCATGGCACCCGCTGCAAAGCCGGCAACAAGTGAAAAAGTATTAACACCAAGTGCACCAACCGATACATCAGCAGTTATGCTAGCACTTACTACTGAGCATGAATCGGCAGATAACATTGTTCCTCAGCCAGAAAGCAAACAAAAAAGCACACCTAAACCGAATGTTTCTTCGACAACGACTGCTAACCCTATGCAAGCTCCTGCGACCACAGATGATGAGGTTAAAATAATTTCATTTGGTGCGCCTAAAGCAGCCAACTTTAACTCACCGCAAACAACGAGTAACGCAACAACTGCACCTGTAAGGTCTGTAAAAGAGGAAGGCGCTGACGTGGTATTTTACGAGACCACTAAAGATGCTGGCGTATTTGATAATGGCGATTATCAAAGTAGCTCAGATATTGAGTTTAAACCGTACGATGCAGTGAAAAAAACAGAGCCGCCAATGCTCAACCCTAAAGTACCCGCTTTGCGAGTACCGTTTCATGTAATTGCTGCTGGCGAAAACCTATTTAGCATTTCGGTGCGATACAATGTTAAACTACAAAAGCTCCTGCAATGGAATGGTTTAAAAGAGTCGGATCGGGTGATGAACGGAAGTAAAATTTACCTAAACGATCCTAATATTTATTACGAAATTAAAGCTGGCGATTCCCTTTACGATATTGCTACCCAGCGGCATGTATTAATTGATGAATTAATGCGATGGAATAAATTAAGTCCTGACATAGCATTAACACCAGGGCATAGACTTTTACTAGTGGATCCAGACTCATACAAATTATGAATGAAGAAAATACGCAAACTCAAAGCGAACAGCCTACGGTAGGCCAAATACTAAAAAAACACCGTGAGCAAGCAAACGTTAGCATAGAAACTATCGCGGCCCCTTTAAAGCTGTCTGAATTACAAGTACAGCGCCTTGAAAACGACGAATTTGCATTACTAGGCCCTATTACGTTTGTAAAAGGGTATATAAAAAACTATTGCCGCGAATTAAAAGTTGATAGCACACCAATAATAGCGATGATGCCTGCGCCGCCTGAGCCTACAAAGCCAGCTAACATGCAAAGTTTTTCGCGTCGCACAGAAAAAGAAGCAAACGATAGCCGCTTAATGTTATTTAGTTACTTAATTTTGGCGATTGTTATTGGCTCATCTGCTTTATGGTTTTGGCAAAACGCGACCCCAATAGAAGAGCAAACCAGCAATATAAATGTCGAGAACTCAAAAATGAGTGAACGCCAAGCTGCGCAGCCCACAGTTTTACAACAAGAGCAGCAAGCCCAAATAGATGACGAATCGTTATTAACGCCGCAAAGCACACTTGCAACTAGCGAAACACTCACGCCACAAACGCCTGTTGAAGCAGCACCAGCTGCACAGCAAGAACAAAGTACAGGTAACCTAAGTACAATTGTAATGAACTTTAACGATGAAAGTTGGGTTGAAATTTACGATGGCGAAGGTGAAAAAGTAGCATTTGGTGTTAAAAAAGCAGGCTACAAAATGACTGTAAGCGGCACCCCTCCTTTTTCTGTTGTGCTTGGTAAGCATGACGTTGTAAGCATTACCCTAAACGGCGAACCTATTGATATTTCAGCGTTCCCTAAAAATCGTTTAGCTAAATTTAAATTACCATTAGCAGAGTAGTCGCTATGTTTTCAGAATCTCCAATTAAACGCAGAAAATCAACCCGCATTAATGTAGGCAACGTACCTATTGGTGATGGTGCCCCTATTGCAGTGCAATCGATGACCAACACCGACACCATGGACGTTGATGCAACCGTTGCACAAATTCAAGCTATACAAGATGCCGGTGCCGACATAGTTCGAGTATCAGTGCCAACTATGGATGCAGCTGAAGCGTTCAAAAGTATAAAAGAGCAAGTAAGTATTCCGCTTGTTGCCGATATTCACTTTGATTATCGCATAGCCTTAAAAGTGGCAAAATATGGCGTAGATTGCTTGCGTATAAACCCAGGTAATATAGGTAGCGAAGAGCGTATTAGAGCCGTAGTTGACTCAGCACGCGAACATAACATTCCTATTCGTATTGGCGTAAACGGTGGCTCACTTGAGCGCGACTTACAAGAAAAATACGGCGAGCCAACACCCGAGGCATTACTCGAATCAGCAATGCGCCATGTAGATATATTACGCCGCCTTGATTTTGATCAGTTTAAAATATCGGTAAAAGCGTCAGACGTATTTTTAGCGGTAGGCGCGTATCGTTTACTGGCTAAAGAAATAGATCAGCCACTGCACTTAGGGATCACTGAAGCTGGCGGCATGCGCTCAGGTTCGGTTAAATCAGCTGTTGGCTTGGGTATGCTACTTGCTGAAGGCATTGGCGATACGCTACGTGTATCTCTTGCTGCCGACCCAGTGCAAGAAATAAAAGTAGGTTTTGATATTTTAAAATCGCTGCGTATACGCTCACGCGGTATTAACTTTATTGCTTGCCCTAGCTGCTCACGCCAAGAATTTGATGTAGTAAGCACCATGAACCAACTTGAAGAACGCCTAGAGGATATTATTGAACCGGTATCGGTTTCGGTAATTGGCTGTGTTGTAAACGGCCCAGGCGAAGCCCTTGTTAGTGATATTGGCCTTGCAGGTGCAAACCGTCGCTCAGGTTTATACATTAATGGCGAACGCCAAAAAGCACGTATAGATAACAATAACATTGTTGACCAACTTGAAGGCTACGTGCGCGACTTTATTGCTCAAAAAGAGCAGCAAACACCTATCGACGTTAAAATCGTCGAATAAATACCGCATAAAGCGCCAAACAGCGGTGTTTGGCGTTTACCTTTATAGCCAGAACGCTATAATAGCGGGTCAATTTTTAGCATTCTTGTTGTGTAAGCATTTTTTTATTACACATAAACAGTAATTAGGATTTATCAGTGGCAAAACAAATTCAGGCAGTTCGCGGTATGAACGATTGTCTGCCGGGCGACACGCAAGTTTGGCAGAAAGTAGAAAACATTTTACGCGAGACAGTAGCTTCGTTCGGTTATCAAGAAATTCGTTTTCCTATTGTAGAATCAACCGATCTATTTAAACGCTCTATTGGTGAAGTTACCGATATAGTAGAAAAAGAAATGTACACCTTTGCCGATCGCAATGGCGATTTGCTAACACTTCGCCCAGAAGGCACTGCAGTGTGTGTACGTGCAGGTAACCAAAATGGCTTACTGTACAACCAAGAGCAGCGCCTATGGTACATGGGTCCAATGTTTCGTCATGAACGCCCGCAAAAAGGTCGTTACCGCCAGTTTCACCAATTTGGTTTAGAAACATTTGGTATTTCCACAGCCGACATAGATGCAGAAGTTATTTTATTAACGGCGCAATTATGGAAAGCGTTTGGTATTAGTGAACACGTTCGTTTAGAACTTAACTCTTTAGGTTCTAACGAAGCGCGCGCCGATTACCGCGATGCATTAGTGGCCTACCTTGAACAACATACTGACGTGCTTGATGAAGATTCAAAACGCCGTATGTATTCAAACCCGTTACGTGTACTTGATAGCAAAAACCCAGACGTTCAAGCAATCTTAGTTGATGCGCCTAAATTGTCTGAGCATTTAGATGCTGAATCAAAAGAACATTTTGAAAATTTATGTGAACGTTTAGACGCAGCTGGCGTCATATACACGGTTAATGAAAAGTTAGTACGTGGTTTAGACTACTACAACCGTACAGTTTTTGAATGGGTGACAGATAGCCTAGGTGCACAAGGTACAGTGTGTGCTGGCGGACGCTACGATGGCTTAGTTGAGCAACTTGGCGGTAAAGCAACGCCCGCAGTTGGTTTTGCTATGGGTCTAGAGCGCTTAGTATTGTTACTACAAGCACTTGAGTGCGTAGGTGACATTCGTCGTAATGCTGATGTATATTTAGCTGCAATGGGCGACAAAGCCAGCATTCAAGCACCTGCTATAGCAGCGCAACTGCGTAGCGACGTACCAGGTTTACGCGTTATGGTTCATGCTGGCGGCGGCAACTTTAAAAAACAATTAAAACGTGCTGATAAAAGCGATGCACTTGTTGCAGTGATTATTGGTGAAGATGAATTAGAAAAAGGCGTTGTGACCATAAAATATTTACGCGAGCGTAAAGAACAAGTCACATTAGAATTAGAACAAGCTAAAGCGCTACTAGCTGAGCTTATAAACGGCTAAGCGAACATTAGAGGTAAGAATGGATATTTATTCAACAGAAGAACAACAAGCAGAAGCCATTAAGCGCTTTTTCCGTGAAAACGGCCTTTCACTTGCGCTAGGTGTAATTGTTGGTTTAGGCGGTTTATATGGCTGGAAAGCATATAACCAAAACCAAATTACTACCGCTGAGCAAGCGTCTGATTCATACACTAAGCTTGTTGAAAGTGATGATGTTTTATCATCTGCAGATACATTTATTAGCGAAAACAAAGATACAAACTACGCAACTTTAGCTGCATTTGTAGCAGCTAAAGATGCTGTAGAAGCGCAAAAGTTAGATGTTGCTAGCGAAAAATTAAGCTGGATAGTATCAAACGTTGAAAACACAGAGTTAAAAGCAATTGCTATTACTCGTTTAGCGCGTATTCAAATTGCTCAAACTAAATATGACGATGCATTATCTACACTAAATGCACCATTACCCGAAGCATTTGATGCAAACGTTGCCGAGCTTAAAGGCGATATTTACACAGAGCAAGGTAATGAAGAACAAGCTCGTACTGCGTATCAAGCTGCAGTAGATGCAGGTGGATTAACAGGTAACCCACTTTTACAAATTAAGTTAGATGACCTAGCAGTAACTAGCCCAGCGGCATAAGGTTTTAGGTATGAGAAAAATAACTACAGCAACGCTTGCCTTATGTATGGCAACATTAATGGGTTGCTCATCAAGCGATGATGAAGACGAACTAGTACTACCTGAAATTGTAAATCAATTTGAAACAGACGTAGTTTGGCAAGAATCAGTGGGTGATGGCGTTGAGCATTATTTCTCTCGTTTATCGCCAGCGGTATATAAAGATACTATTTTTGTTGCCAGCCGCGAAGGCCAAGTAGAAGCGTTATCACTAGCTAATGGCGATGTTAAATGGGAAACCGATGTACGCCAAGATTTATCTATCTGGCCTTGGAGCGACAACGGAACTGCAAAATTATCAGGTGGTATTTTGCAAGCCTATGGTAAAATATACATAGGTTCTGAACATGGCTTTATTATTGCCCTTGACCGCGAAACCGGTAAAGAAGTTTGGCGTAAACAAGTACCAGGCGAATCCCTGTCTAAACCAACAGCAGGTGATGGCCTAATTTTTGTAAATTTAGGCTCTGGTAAATTGTTAGCCCTTCACCCAGATACTGGCGAAGAGCGTTGGAGCTTTGAACAAGAAGTTCCACCACTTACTTTACGCGGCCAAAGCTCACCAACTGTTGCAAACGGTGGTGTATTAGTAGGCCTTGAAACAGGCAAGCTAAGCGTATTAATTTCAGACAGTGGTTACTCAGCATGGAGCGCAGAAATTGCGGTTGCTAAAGGTGCATCAGAATTTGAACGCCTTGTTGACGTAGATACTCAGCCACTTATTAGCGGCCCATACGCCTACGCAATTGCCTACAACGGTAACCTAGCTGCAGTTGATATTCGCTCTGGTAATGTTGTATGGAAACGTGAATACAGCAGCTACCGCGAAATTGCGATGGATTCACAAACTATCTATTTAGTCGATAGCGATGGTGTAATTTACGCATTAGATAAAAATTCAGGTATTGAACGTTGGAGCCAACCCGCTCTACGTGGTTGGTACCTAACAGGTCCTGCAGTTGCAGGTAACCACTTAGCTTTAGGTGACCAAGAAGGTAACCTACATTGGCTTAACAAAGAAACTGGCGAGTTAGTATCTCGCGAAGACTTTGACAGCTCAGGCTTTTTTGTTGAGCCAGTTGTTGCCGACGACAAGCTAATTTTATACACCCGTGATGGTGAAGTTAGTGTGGTAAACATACCTAACTAACTAGCTAACACTTAAAGGTTTTTTGTAAGGCTTCGCACTGCGAAGCCTTTTGTTGTTTTTTAAAGAGGTAGTTTATGCTTCCCGTGATCGCTCTAGTTGGGCGACCCAATGTGGGCAAATCCACATTATTTAACCGTTTAACACGTACTCGTGATGCGCTCGTAGCCGATTTTCCAGGTTTAACACGAGATAGAAAATATGGCCAAGCTAATTACGATGGCTTTGAATTTATCGTGGTAGACACGGGTGGTATTGATGGCTCTGAGGAAGGCATTGAAACAGAAATGGCTGATCAGTCATTACTCGCCATTGAAGAAGCCGATATAGTGTTGTTTTTGGTTGATGCCCGCGTGGGCATGACCGTAGCTGACCAAGCCATTGCTAATCACTTGCGCAAGCAAGAGAAAAAGAGCTTTGTTGTTGCTAACAAAACCGATGGTATTGATGCAGACTCAAACTGTGCTGAGTTTTACCAGTTATCATTAGGTGAAATACACCATATTGCTGCTGCACATGGCCGTGGTATTACATTACTACTTGAGCAAACTCTTCAGCCAGTAATTGCTGAACTAGCTGCACAAGACGAAGATGTAACAGACGATGACGAAAGCCTAATTGACCTTTATCAAGAAGGTGAAGGCGACGATACAGACCATCAAGCATTTGCAGATAAACCTGTAAAACTGGCTATTATCGGCCGCCCTAACGTAGGTAAGTCAACACTTACAAACCGTATACTCGGTGAAGAACGTGTAATTGTATACGATATGCCAGGCACAACCCGCGACTCTATTTATATTCCGATGACTCGTAACGACAAAGAATATATTTTAATAGATACCGCAGGTGTTCGTAAGCGTAAAAAAGTAAGCGACGTAGTTGAAAAGTTTTCAGTAATTAAAACACTTCAAGCGATTGAAGACGCAAACGTTGTACTACTTGTTGTTGATGCTCGCGATGGTATTTCTGATCAAGATTTAAGTTTATTAGGTTTTGCGCTTAACTCAGGTCGTTCATTGGTTATTGCCGTGAACAAATGGGATGGGCTTGATGATTACGTTAAAGACCGTATTAAAACAGAACTCGATCGCCGTTTAGGTTTTATAGACTTTGCACGCTTGCACTTTATATCTGCACTTCATGGTACAGGTGTTGGCCACTTATTTGAGTCGGTTGATGAAGCGTACGAGTCAGCAACTAAGCGTATTAGCACCGCAATGCTTCGCCGTATTATGGACATGGCACAGGCCGATCACCAGCCGCCACTTGTTCGTGGTCGTCGTGTTAAGCTTAAATACGCGCATGCCGGTGGTTATAACCCGCCACGTATTGTAATTCATGGTAACCAAGTTCACGATTTACCAGATAGCTACAAACGCTACCTTATGAACTACTACCGTAAAGCACTTAAAATTATGGGCACCCCAATCAAAATTGAATTTAGAGAAGGTGATAACCCATTTGCAGGGCGTACTAATAAAGTAACGCTTTCGCAAAAACGTAAAATACGTGCCTTTGCAAAAGAAAATCGTAATAAATAAACCGCATAAGCGTTAATTTATTACAAAAAAACGGCGTACTTATTAGTACGCCGTTTTTTATTACTCAAAATTAAGTAATGCCAATTGCACCAGCCGTTCAACTGTGGTGCCTTGAACATTTGTAGGCGCTTTAGAATAATACTTTGATTTTGGTGGCTTAATAGATACAAACCAATGGTTGGTGGCCATTTCATGGGCTAACAACTTTCTCTCTTTGGGTGTTAAATGGTTTTCGTGTATTTTTGCCAGCTCACCACTATCAAGCCATATTCCTGCACAACCCGGGCACTCGTCTATCTCAACTACTTTGAGCGGTGAAAAATACCGGCGCATCATCACTATGCTTGCGCACTTTGGGCAATTTACTCGCGATGATACATCGCCCTCACCTTCAATGTAATTACTCAAATACTTAAGTAATACCTGACCATGCTTTAACTCTGGCGAGCTAAACTTAAAAATTTGGCTGTTATCAAAAAATACGCCGCCTTGCGCTGACGTAAAAACAGTAATGCCGCCAACAAGTAAAGGTTCAAGTGGCGTATTACTACGAGGACAATACATTTAAAATTCCTTTTTATTTATGTTCTTTTACTCAAGCGCTTTATGAATAAGCCCAACAAGCGGCGCTGGCAATGTAATATTACCTGCAAGTACAAACTCATGCGCGTCATCTGACATTTTTTGCCATGTACGGCGAATAATCCCTATCCATTTCTCTTCATTATAATCTGGTTTTGCATTAGCAAACCCAAGCATGTAATGCTCAATAAATACTAGGCTTGCTACATCTTCTACTAATTGGCTATCTGGGTTACGTTTAATATTTTTTTTAGCGACTGCATCGTACACTCTGTTTTGCTCAGCCTCGCTGTACCCTGCTTGCTGCATAAGCGCTACAACACTACTTGCATGAAATATATAAAGAGCACTGCGCCACTGATGATAGCCCTGTTTGTTCATTTCAAAGTCGCTACGTGGCGACTTCCAACGCTGAATATGTTGCGCACGCACTGCAATTTGCATGAGTTCATCGGCATCAGGCTTAAAGCGAGTTAGCATTTCGCTCATACGCTGTGAGTATAAATACTCTTTTGGAAAACTTTCTCCATTGTGCTGCTCAGTATTCGGGTCTTGGTTATTAGCTTCATCAATCAGCGTTATTACTTTATTAAACATGACGGTCATTTATTGTAATTAGTTTTAATCATTCTAAACGCTGGTAAAACAATAAACTAGTGCCCCACTCACTTCAGCGGTGAAATTTGTTCAATCAAAAAGTAAAGCCAATTAATACAGGTTATAAAATTAAGCGCATTAATAAAGTTAACTTGGTACTATATTGAGCACAAATTAAAATAAAAAAGCGCGACTAACTCGCCAATAATGGATGACTATGTTTAAAAAACGTATTTTAGCTATTTGCTTAGCAGCCACCTCGCTATCATGCCTTGCCGACAGCAACAGCGATTTAAAAACAATTATTGATAACCACTGGCAAAACGCCAAAGCTGAAAAAATATTTTTTCGTACCGATCCAGACGGTTGGAAACCAAACGGCACATTACCAAATTGGAGCGAGCAAGCCATTGCTAAGCGCCAAGCTTATAACAACAGCGTACTAAAAAGCTTAGCCAATATTGACCCAAAAACGCTCAACAACGAGCAGCTAATGAACTACCGCTTATTTAAATATGAGCGAGAAACCGAGCAGCAAAGCTATCTTTATCAAGATAAGTATTTTCCGGTAAATTTTTTAAGTGGCTGGCATACTTACTTTGCCGAAGCGCCGGCTAACATGGCTTTTTTAACAGTTGATGATTACAACGCATTTTTAATCAGCCTTGCCGACTACCCGCACTTTAATCAGCAAAATATTGATTTAATGAAAGAAGGTATAAAAACAGGCTTTACTCATTATTGTAAAACCTTTGAAAATTACAGCCAAAGCATTAGCGCGCACATAGTTAACAACCCCGAAAATAGCGCCCTTTACGAACCCTTTACACGTATACCTAATACCTTTAGTGCATCGCAAAAAGCAAACTTAAAACAAAAAGCAAAAGCCGTAATTGAAAAAAAAGTAATTCCTGCCTATCAGCATTTTTACGACTTTTTTAAAAATGACTATATGCCACACTGTAGAGCGCAGCCGGGTATTGCAAGCGTTAAAGGCGGGCTTGATTACTACAAGTATACGGTTAATTACTACACCACAACAAACGCCACACCTAAAAAAATTCACGAACTAGGCCTTAAAGAAGTCGCGCGTATTAAAGCGCAAATGCAAAGCATTATTGATGAAGTAGAATTTGATGGCACCTATAGTGAGTTTCTAGAATTTTTAGCAACCGATGAGCAATTTTACGCAAAAGACGCGCAAGACCTGCTTGAAAAAACAGCCTTTATTACGCAAAAAATGTATGGCAAGTTACCAACCTACTTTGGCCATTTACCGCGTAATACCTTTACTATAAAAGGCTCAGCGAGTCGCGGCGCATTTTATATGCCACCGGCCGATAACCGTTCCCCTGGTACTTACTTTTTAGCCTCAACACCTAAACTGCAGCCTTTATATAATTTAGAAGCACTTAGCTTGCATGAAGCAATCCCTGGGCATCACTTACAAAACGCCATTGCTATGGAGTTAGATGTACCCGAATTTAGACGCACACTTAGCCACTCTGTATTTGGCGAAGGTTGGGCACTATACACAGAACGCTTAGGCAAAGAAGCTGGTTTTTATCAAAGCCCGTACAGTGATTTTGGCCGTTTAGGTTACGAAATGTGGCGTGCAGTACGCTTAGTGGTTGATACCGGTATTCATGCATTTGGCTGGAGCCGCCAAAAAGCAATTGATTACCTAGCCAGTCACACTGCCTTACCACAAAGCGCAGTGGAAGATCAGATAGATCGTTATATTTCATGGCCAGGCCAAGCGCTTTCGTACAAAATGGGCGAGCTAAAAATACGCGAACTGCGTGCAAAAGCCGAAAAAGAACTCGGCCCACAATTTGACATACGCAGCTTTCACGACACCGTTATTGGCCAAGGCTCATTGCCTATGGCAGTGCTTGAAGACGTTATAAACGATTGGATAGAAAAACAAAAATCGGCTATTTAACATTAATGAAGGCGGTATTATTTTCCGCCTCTTTCTAAACGGACTTTTTAATGAAACACCTACTTATTTTTATATCACTCATTTTATTTAGCAGCCAAGCTACTGCGTTTTGTTTAGACGCATCAAACTACATAGAGGGAGTAAAATATGGCGTTTGTGGGGAGCAAACTGATTCAATTTCCCTTACGCCTTATTTTATTATATGGATGCTTTTAAATGTGTTATTTGGGCAAATGCTTAATAAGCCAAATATACACGTGGGGTTTAAATATTTACTTTTCCTATGTGCGTTCCCACTGAGCCCGTTAGTACTATTAATGAATTTAACTGGGATGGTGGTATTTCGGGTTTATCAAAAATCTGCAACTACTTCTTCAGCCAAAACAGCTCAGCCTAACCCTGATGACTCAAAAGCTGTTATTGAAAAACCGAGTATTAATCAGCTAATAATTGGTGAGTACACTTTTGACAGCATGCAGCAGTCTTTAATTAAAGAAGATAACCTCTACACATTAGAGCCCAAATGCATGCAGGTACTTAGCTATTTAATAGAACAACAACCAAGAATAGTTAGCCTTGAAGAGTTACATAATAATGTATGGGAGAATCAAATTGTAACCGACACCGCAGTTAGGCGAGTTATTAGCAAACTACGTGTGACCCTTAACGATAACGACACAAAAAACCCCACATATATAAAATCTGTAATGAAACGAGGTTATCAGCTTATAGCTGAAGTAAAAACACAACCTATTGTATAGTAATGACTTATAAAAGTTATAACCAAGGTAATACCATGGTTATAACTTTATAATAACTAGTTAATGGCTTTGTTATCGTTATTTTTTGCCAATCGTTTTAATTTGTTTAGGCGCTATAGAGCGACCCATAAAATTAAATAATTAAGGAAAAAAATATGAAACACTTATTACCTCTATTACTAGTATTAATCATAACAGTAATTACATTAAGCCTTATTAACAGCAACGAGTGTATAGAAATAGGTAACGCATCTATTGCCAGTATTTCATTTGGCACTTGTGATTTATCTAACCCTCAATCAAACATATCACCACTTTTAGCTTTATTTTGGTTAGCCATGAGCGTTTGCTTTGCAATTACATTACCTAAATCAACTGTTGCTAATAAGTACAAAATTGCCTTATTTATATTTGGTTTACCACTCACTGTTTTTGTTTATTTAATTGCCTATATATCTGAAAATATACGCCAAGCCACTCAATCTCTTAAGTAAACCTAGATGAGCAAGTCACACTTGCTCATCCTTTCTTAATTAAATACAAGTGAAAATCAATCCCTACCCGCTTTTGCTTCGTAAACTTAATGATTACAAAGACCAGAGCATAAGTATGAGCAAACGCATTTTATATTGGCTACAAAACGATTTACGCCTATCCGACAACCCAATTTTTAGTGACCTTGCGTTGCAGCAATGTGCGCTTGATATTGTATTTGTTATTAATCCGCACTGGTTTAAAAATAGTAACTACCAACAAAAACCCTACGGTAAACATAAGCAGCAGTTTTTAATGCAAAGCTTGTACGAGCTACAACAAGCACTTATTGAGCGTGGGCAAACCCTACATGTGCTTGAAGGCGAACCCGTATCGCTTTTAAAAGCGCGTATAAATGAGCAAAATATTGATGAAGTGGTATACAGTGAGCAATTTGGCCTGTACGAACAACGCCAAATAAACTTACTCAAAGCACATTGCCCCAATACACAATTTACAGGGTCGCAGCAAGACACGCTCTTTAAGCAAAGTGACCTCCCCTTTGATTTAAGCGAATTACCCAAACACTTTACCCCTTTTCGTAAAAAGGTAGAGGCCGCTAATAGCCCTATTACACCAACAACTTTGCCAAACGGCTTGCTGCCTAAGCCAATAACTTTATGCGCAAAAAAACCTATAGAACGTATAACAAATAAAGGCGTAATGCATGGCGGGCTTAACAACGCGCAAGCTCATTTAAAACAGTATTTTGCAGGCGCTATGCCAAGTACTTATAAAACGACTCGCAACGAACTTGATGGCTTTAACAACACCACCAAATTTAGTACTTGGCTTGCCTTTGGTTGTTTAAGTGCAAAACAAGTATATAAAGCCGTAGAAGATTACGAACAAAGCAACACGGCAAACGAGTCTACTTACTGGATTAAATTTGAATTGCTATGGCGAGAGTATTTTAAATGGCACGCACTTAAAGCGGGCAACAGCCTGTTTAGCTTTAAAGGGCAAAAACAAACTAAACCGCTCACTACTTTTTCACCTACACGTTTTGCAGCATGGTGTAATGGCACAACCCCTTACCCGCTTGTAAATGCCATTATGGAAGAACTAAACACTACGGGTTACATTTCAAACCGTGCAAGGCAAATTGCAGCAAGCTGTTTAGTAAACGAGTTAGGCCTTGATTGGCGGTACGGCGCAGCCTATTTTGAGCAACAACTAATTGATTACGATGTAGCAGCAAACTGGGGCAACTGGCAATACATAGCTGGTGTGGGCGTTGACCCTCGTGGCGGGCGGCACTTCAATATTGAAAAGCAAACACAGCAGTTTGACCCAAATGGTATTTATACCAATAAATGGCACGGGCACAGTAATAAAACACAGCAGCTCGATCACTTAAACGAAGTAGACTGGCCTATTTAAGCCAATCTACCTCGTTTAGGTTATATTTAAAACAGCTGAGCAATGCCTATATTAATGGCAAAGCCACCTAAGGTTAAAAACAAAAATAAACAACCTGCTAATAACAGTGGCTTTATACCCGCTTGGCGAATAGCGCCAACATGTGTACGCAGCCCAAGTGCGACCATGGCAATGGTGAGCAATATATTATCAAACCATACAATGGCGTTTGTAGCACCTTGCGGAATAACCGATAACGAATGCACGCCACTTGCCACTATAAATAACACCGCAAACCAAGGGATTGTAATACCCGCTTTTTGCTCGCCGCCATGTGCGTTTATGTTTGCATGCTTTTTACTTTGCCAAAACGACAAGCCCACTAAAAATGGCGCAAGCATCATCACGCGTAACATTTTTTCAATCACGGCGGTGTCGGCTGCATTGGTACTTACCGCAGTACCTGCTGCGACCACTTGCGCAACTTCATGAATGGTTGAACCAACAAAAATACCGTACGCATGCTCACTCACACCCATATATTCAAACATAATTGGGTATGCAAACATACTGAACGTGCCAAACACCACAACCGTTGCCACCGCTACCGATACTTTATGTGCCTGAGCTTTTATAACTGGCTCGGTTGCCATTACCGCTGCAGCGCCACAAATAGAGCTACCCGCACCTATTAGTATGGTTGTTTGTTCATCAAGCTTAAAAACGCGCTTACCTAGCTGTACTGCTAATATAAACGTACCAAGCAGCATTACCACATCGGTTAATAGGCCATGCCAGCCTACACCCGCTACTTGCGCAAAAGTAATTCTAAACCCAAATAAAATAACGCCCGCTTTGAGTAATATACTTTTAGCGTAATCAACGCCTACATCTGTACGCGTAGCAATGTGCGCAAACACGCTGTTACCCACAATAATGCCAAGCACAATACCAATTGTTAAGGAGCTAAATTGCGCACTTTGCATTATAGGTAATTTACTTAATCCAACAGATGCCCCCGCTAAAATAACCACCAGCAGCATACCTAACCACCAGCGCGTATCGCCGTATTGCTTAGTATTAATAGCCAAAGGCTGAAAACTATTTTTAATAGCGCTAAGCATAATATTCCCTCACTTAAACCATATTGATGTGTTGACTTAATTGTAAGAAAGTTCAAAATATAACTCCAATATATTAAAATCATGATTTGATAACTTAAAGTTATGCAGTATAGAGTTATGCAATTTAAGGTTATACAATGAACTTACATGCACTTAGGGTGTTTTATACGGTGGCTAAGCTCGGTAGCTTTTCAGGCGCAGCCGAAGCGCTTTTTATAAGCCAGCCTGCGGTATCAAAGGCTTTAAAAGAGCTTGAGTATCAACTAAACATACAACTTATTGAACGTGCATCTAAAGGTAAAAAGCTCACCTTAAGCGAAGGCGGCCAAGCCCTATATGATCACGCACGTAGTATTTTTGCCATTGAAAAAGCCGCCATTGACGATATAAAATCGCGCACAGGGCTTAAGCGCGGTACATTAGTTATAGGCACCAGCACCACCATTGCCAGTTATTGGCTACCGCCTTATTTAGCCAAATTTTGCGCCCAATACCCACATATAAAAGTAGAAGTACAAGTGGCTAATACCGCGCAAATTGAGCACGCATTGCTAGAGTGCACTATCGATTTAGCACTGGTTGAAGGCACACCCACCGAGCCGCACATTATTAGTAAGCACTGGCAAAACGATTTAATGAGTGTCGTTATACCCAGCAACAGTGAGCCCACTAAAGACTTAAAAGCATGGTTAAACAAGCAGTTTTGGCTACTGCGCGAGCCAGGCTCTGGCACTTTAGAAATGTCGGTTAAGTTATTAGCACAACATGGCGTACAAGCTGAGCAAAGTATGCAATTAGGCAGCAACGAAGCCATAGCTAGGGCCGTTGCTCAAGGTATGGGGGTCGCTTTATTGCCAAATGTAGTTACTGAGGATTTAGTGCAGCTAGGCAAATTAACACGCCTGAGCCAAAAAAATAACGAGCAACTCTCTAGGCCACTGTATCAACTACATTATAAAGACAGACCGTCTTCGCATGCTGCGCAAGCATTCGAAAAAAGCCTGTTTAGTATATAGTGATTATGTGAGCTGTAAGTCACGTAAGGGAAAGGTTGTGTGACATGAATGGCTTGTTGCGGTGTTACCTTAATTTATTATATATAAGCCAACTAGTTAAACCCATTGAAAGTACCAATAAATGAAGAACCAATGTTTCACGATTAAATTCACTAAAAAGACTAAGTAAAAAAACAGGAAGTATGCTTAAGATTAAAACTACCGGTAATTTAAATAAATTTAACTTTTGGAGTAATAAGCTAATAGGTAATCCGTAAATGAGCATCAAAGGATAAAAATAAAATAAACTTCCCACCCCTATTGATACACCAAAACCAACACCTGAAATTAATGAACTAACAGAAGTATAGTTTTCGATACCCGCATAAAAATAACAAAAACCAAGGACTGGTAATGCAATTAATGGACTAAGAATCGCAGCAATCAAATTTTTACGTAGATCTTTAGACATATTAAGAAATACCACAACGAGCTTGTAGATTAATTAGTTTTTTATTTGTTTTAATTGATATGCAAACCATAGCTGAATTCCTATTTCTGCTCAGCCAAATGGATCAAACCCGTCTTCACGCACTGTAATTTTAAGAGAACACTCATAGCAGTTCACCAGCTACCCATAAATCTATTAGCTAAATCAGTAAGCCCAAATATGATCAAGCTAAACTCATAAGCCCTTAGTTAAATCTTGTGCCAATGACCCCGTTGGCTTTTCAATTACGCGTACTAACTCTTTACCATTTTGCTTAACAATAAACGTTGGGGTGTATTGCAAGTCGTGAGCCTTTGCAATGCCTGCATCGTCTTGCTTGTTGTAACCCACGGCCACATATTCAATGCTTGCAAGTTGTACTTTTGATTCATCTAGTAACTTAATTAAACGCGGCACTTCGCGCTCACTGTCGTGGCACCATGTGCCAAATAATACAATTAGCTCTTTACCTTCTAGCTTTTGCATTAACGCAATGTCTTGTGCTGTTGGCGTGAATGCTTTGTATTGCTCGTTAAACTTGTCGTAGTCGCTTAGCAGTACATCAGTTGTAATACCCCCCGAAAATGGTGCGTCAGCAGCACAGCTTAATAACGGCATGCTTAAAGCACACAATAAAATTAATTGTTTAAACATAAGGTTGCTCTTAATTAGATATTAAATTAGGTATTAAATAAAGCATTTAACGACTATACCCAATATTGAGTGAGGAGTGAACAGCTCTAAAGCGTTACTTTTTATCCATAAAAAAATTAACTTGCGATAAGTTAGTTAAATATTCTCGCCTTACTGCTTTATTCTCGGCTAACTTATCTAAGTCACCAATTAAGGTAACAAGCTTGGTGTGTGAGTGACGGTTTGTTTCTATAAAATCATCTTGCTTGTCATCACTCTCATCGCGCTCTTTTTTATGCATTGAGTAGCTGTTTTCGTTTTCTTCGAGCCAAATATCGTCAATTAAGCGAATGTCGCTTTTACTAACTGTTTGCTCTTGCATCGCCATTTGCAGTTCATATTGGTTAGTTTGCGGGTTAAACGCATACATTTTTGTATCAACATCCACTTCGTGAGACTGATCAAGCCCCACTAGCTCTTTATTTTTAACCGCAGTCCCTACGTTATAACTCTCTTCTTTGTTGTAGTAATCAGGGCGACTGTATTGATAATCAAAATGGCTACTTACATTTTTACTCTGCGTTACACCGCTAAGATCCCCTAACTGGCTTTGCTCAGTTGCTTGGCTTAATTCAATGCTGCTTTTTGGTTGATAGTCGCCGTTATCCAGCGCATATGAAAAAGTGGCATCAAAATCAGCGAGCTTAGAAATCCCCGATCCTAATGTATTCGGCGCTTTATTACCTAGCCTTTGGTAACGGCTATCGTTTGCGACCATGTTATCAACTAAATCGGCTACCATAGCGCGCCCGTCATTAAAGTGCAGATCTGCAAGCGACTCCAAATTGCTATAACGCTCAGCCGCCGACGACATACTTGCAAAAGCGCCTTTAAATAATGCAAAGCCCTGCAGCATTGCTTCGTCACCTTTTCGCCCAAATGCCGACTCTTTATTGTCTTTGGTACTGTTTACTCGGCTATCTTCTAAGCTTTGATCGAGCGACGCTAAATACTGCTGCATTTGCTGCGTGTCTTTAGCGCCAATGGTTGACATATCGAGTGTAAAATCAATGTCGTTTTGCCCACCTGCGGCTTTAAACACAAGTGCTTGCTGGTTTGATGCTTCATCAATGGAGTAACTTAAATCAAGCGTGTTCTCTTTCGAATCAGGATCTTTATTTTGCGTTGTTGAAAACGACACATCAAAGCCTGTTAGCTGCTCACTATTAAACCCAGCTAAAAAATCTAAACTCATGTCTGTTTGGTTTGGCACTATAAGAGAATTAAATGAGTTTTCACTCACTTTAAAAAATTCATCGGCCATTTCGCCAACACCACTGAGCACCTGCGTAAGTGCTTTATGCTCAGCCTCAGATAAATCGCCATTTACTTCGTAACTTAAGCTAAAGCCATCAACGGCTTCGCCTGTTTCTTCGTCATAACCTTGCGATGAGTTAAAGGTAATGTTTATAACATCACCTTCTTTAGTTTTTACCGAGAGCTCAAACAGGTTGTGATCGCCATCCTCGTATTTTGCGCGATTAAGGCTTTCCATGTACGGATTAAGCGTGCGCTCAACACGTTGCTGACTTGAGGCTAAAAAGGTTTTTTGCTCATGCCCAAGTTGCCCTAAACTCGATAAAATATCGCTGGTATTAGCATAAGCACCCTGAATATTCTTAACCGACGTATTTAATCGCTCAATTAATTGGGTACTGTTTTCGTTTTTTAATAACCCCTCATGCTGAGAGCTTATTACGGTGCGCAGGGCGAGTTCTTCATTGGAGGGTTTATAGTTATTAAGGCTTGGTGTACTCGATATTGTAAATAGTGAGGTTAATTGCTGCTGTAAAACATCCTCAACTTTTTGATTACTGGCTAGGGCTTCGTCAGTAGTTTCGTTATTTAACTGGCTAAGCAGCTCGTCGGTTATTTTAGGCACGTTAGTGTGTAAAGCATTAATAGCTTGAAGGTCACCGTTACTTTTTGGCGCCGCCAAAGAGGTTTGACTCGTATTATTAACTGATTGACCAAGTAAAGCGCTTAAATTGGCGTGGTTGCCAAGAGTGCTGTTGACCATGATTATCCTTAATCGCTAAACTCTATTAAGTATTTTATCGGTCATTTAGCTAAAAGCTTTAGCTACAGTAATAAAATTAAAAGCAGAAAAAATTAATACTTGAATTTAGATATAATCATCTGCTTTTAATCTAAAATTTTGAAGGCGTAATCTAAATTACTCCTCCTCTTCCAACTCAATATTTCGCTCAGCTAAGGCATTTAATAATTTTTTACTCGGCTCGCTATTTTCTAAACCAATTATTTCAGTAAGATTAGGTAATAGAGCTAAATCATCAATTGCCTTATTTGTTACTTTGGGTACTTCATCTCCCATACCGGGATCCCAAAATGGATGCATGTGCTCTAAAAATACAGCTCCACCATTTAAACCACTGTCTTGATAAAGCTGCGTTACTTTTTCGAGTAAAGTCATCGGTATTTCTACGTTTTTAAAGTACTTTTTAACTTCAGCAATGCACTCATATCCATCTTCTTCTCGATCAATTTCGCGTTTTATATACTCTTTGGCAAATAAATCTAAATCAAACTTTGGTAAGAGGATCTCTTGTCGATACATCAGCTCTTCAATAACGAGTAACTTAAAATTAAAATCACGAAATAAAACGGTGGGTTTATTATTAATATTAAACAATTTAGGTGTGTTTTTTAAAGCATCAGCTTCTAAAAGTAACGATTTTAAGTGTGTCACTTTAGCTTTATCGGTAGTGGCTTTAAGTAATATGTCTAAGCTTTTTCGAGTAGGGGCTGAAACGGTAATTCTACGCAGAGCCGTTTTAATATTTTTGTTGTATTTTTCTTGGCTAACTGAATCTATATTATCTAATTTTTGTTGATAATCGTTAATTATACTTTGTTTTGCGCCCTTTGCTTTAATGTGATTTAGGTGTTCATGAATATGTGCTTGTTGTGTTTTTTTACCTTCAATCCCAAGCGGGCATAGTATTAAATTTTCAATTAAATAATCCATCTCAATATCAGAAAAATCAAAGTCATTA
Organism: Pseudoalteromonas carrageenovora IAM 12662; assembly: GCF_900239935.1. NCBI lineage: Bacteria > Pseudomonadati > Pseudomonadota > Gammaproteobacteria > Alteromonadales > Pseudoalteromonadaceae > Pseudoalteromonas > Pseudoalteromonas carrageenovora. The sequence goes on along the minus strand of NZ_LT965929.1, from coordinate 180,478 downwards.
ATCAGGCTTTTAAAAATCAGAGGTGCGTTTTTATAAAACACATCTGCAGGCTTTGCAAGCATACTTAGTAGTTCTGAATGCATCCAGCCGTAACTGCTATTTCTAGCATGCCTAACAATGCTCGAATGTAATAGCTGAGTAAACTCGTTTATAACATCTGGGTGAAACTCTTCAAAAATACCCATTATCAAATTACTATCTTCATCTGAAAATGCTCGATAAAAAGAAGGAAGCAATAGCGCTATATCAACTTTATTGAGTTCATACCGCTTGATAAAATCTGGAGTGTAACTGCCTACTGAAAGATAAAAATATAGCTCTATTAAACCTGAAACAACTAAGTTAATTTTTGTATTTTGCTGATGTACCCGTTGGTGTTCAATAAGTTCTTTTATTTTAGTTAGTATAGTTTGGTGATATTTTAATAACACCAAAGCATTTGGCGAATAATCTGAGCTACTTACAGTCTCAATAAACGTAGCAAGGTACTCAACCTCAAGTGTGTCAGATAAATCTATGGTTGAAAGCCAATTCATCATTGCGCTGTATATTTCATCTTCAATGCTAAAATCAGCCCTCATTAAACTACGACATTCTGGCCAATCAATGAGCCCTCGATCATATTGCCTTTTAATGGTTGCTTGCTGTTCTTCTATTAATTTTTTCCATTGCGCATGAATGTTTCTTACTGTTGCTTTATTTTTTTTATTAGGTACACCTTTTTGAACAACACCAAAATTAGGGTCACGAATTAAATCTATATTTTTTTGTATCTGAGAATGTATAGTCAACATATTTACTCGGTAGTCCTTACTCGAAAGATATTTTTGTGGGGTTATAAGGTATTCTTTTTATTTATTAGCAAACTGCAGACAACTTAATCGACGAACCATCACCATAATCATCATGAACCATAACTAATACTGGAATAGGATAATCCCAGCCTCCAGCCTTCCACCAGCTCTCAGCCAGCCATTGTTTTGTTAGATTAGCAATTAAGTAACCCGCGTTGAACTCTTCATTGATATAATATTTCTCATCAAAATGAGGTATAGCATAATCACCCGAAAGTAACTCCACTGATTTACCAGAAAATATTGAAGCATCAGTGCTATTTATCTTTTTTTGTTTTCCTTCGTAATATATCCAAGCTGAAGGAGTCTCCATACAATCATCACCTAGAAATATTTGAATCTCAGCACCTAAAACAGATTCGGGAATTGAAACTGTAAACAAATTCTTGAGCTCGCGAATAAAACAAGGTGATATTTTTTCTAATGAAACTAAAAATTTAGCTTTAAACTGCTCTGAACTTAAACCAAATGGCACCATACGTACTTCTCCCAATAACTAAACATTAAGCCAGCTGATACCGCTTAACATACTGATTAAACTTGTCTTTTATAATTTTATTTCAATGTTTTTTTGTAGATCAGGGGTTGACTCTAAGAATAACTTCCACGCGCCAAGAGCTTCTTTAAGCTGCTGCGTAGGTATATTTTGAAAATAGCTATCGTCTAGTAAAGAATATACTCGTGCATTGTGTAGCGTGAATTCAGTTCCCCATCTTTCGCGGTTCCAGTCAAGAAAGCTACATTCACTTGCTAAAACAGAGTTTATTCTCTTTATTCCTTCATCAATCCAAAAAATAGTTTCACTGTAACGTAACCCACCATCATCTAATAAAAGACTTAACAATACACTCTTACCATTACTGTTTACATTTTCACAAGAGCATATTGGTACAATGCGACCAAACTGAATTCGCCAAGAAAAATTTATTTTCATAGCCCACCCTAAATACATTTGAAATTAAACTATTTAGGAATTTTTAACTCCACTTCTATGATATTAAAAGCAATTACTGGAGAACAAAAAATACAAAATTTATCTAGCTTTTTATTCTTTGTACTAAAAAGTCGACCGCCGCTTTCACCTTTGGTACTAAATAGCGCTGTTTTTGATATAACAAATAAACCGCCATAGTCGCATTTTGGCTTATCGCTAATTCATGCTCAAACTTAAGCTCTTGCAACTGGCCAGACTCAAGGTATGAGTCGAGCGCCCACCGAGTAGACATTAAAATACCCTCACCATTACATGCTTTTTTAGCCAGCCACGATCCGTTATTTGAAATAGCGACCGCAGGCCCAGAAACGTCGTGCCATTGATCATCCACTTTACATAACCAAGGCGTTGGCCCCGCTGGCGTTTTAAAATAAAGGCCACTGTGATCCTTTAATTCCATAACATTATTAGGCACGCCGTATTTTTGTAAATAGCAGGGTGACGCGACAGGAATAAAGCCATTATCCATTAGTTTTATTGCTAGCACGCGTTCATTTGGCGCATAACCACCACGAATGGCTATATCAACGTCGTCACGCCCAAGTGTAGACAGCTCATCACTTAAGCTAACATCTAATATAATTTCGGGGTATAGCGCGCTAAATTCATCAAGCAGAGGCAGTAATATTTTATCACCAAAACTCACCATTGAGCTTATACATAATCGCCCCATTGGTGTTGTTTGATAACTGCGCACTGTTTCGTGGCTTTGCTCTAGCTGATTTATTATTTGCTGAACATCGTTATAGTAAATTTGCCCAACTTCGGTCAATTTAACTATACGGGTCGAACGCTTTAAAAGCGTCGCCCCTAGGCTTTTTTCTAAATCAGCAACCCGCCGTGACAACGACGAGGGCGGCACATCAAATGCTTTTGCGGCTTTGGTAAAACTGCCTGTTTCAACCACCTTAATAAAATACCGTATTGCTTTTAGTTGATCCAAGTTGCCTCTCCATTAAATAAAATGCTTTATTGTCTTAAAGACAAAAGTGATTCGCATTTTCCCTTATATATAAGCAAATTAAAACAAGTAATAATAACCTTAACTTATCTACACGCTTTAATTTATTTAACGCCAATAGTTAAAGCTTAAAACCAAAGGCTACATTATGATTACTTTGCACGGCTTCGCAGCTAGTAACTATTACAACTTGGTTAAGCATGTACTTTTACACAAAGAGCTGCCATTTAATGAGCACCTTATATACAACAACGACGAGCAGTTTTTAGCTATAAACCCTATGGGAAAAGTACCGGCTATAACCACCGCTGATAGGCTAAATATTGCAGAGTCGAGCGTTATTTGCGACTACCTTGAAGAAACCTACCCAAGCAACACGCTATACCCTGAAGATTCAGCCGAGCGTGCTTTTGTTCGCCAAATTATGAAAATAAGTGAGCTTTACTTTGAATTGCCAAGCAGACGCTTAATCCCGTATGTATTTACAGGCTCCCCTGCACCTGAACACGTAAAAGACGACATTCGCAAGCTATTAACGCGCGGTGTAAACGCTCTTTGTGAATTAACGCATTTTTCGCCGTGGATAGCTGGCGAACAATTTAGCATGGCAGATATTTACGTTTACTACGTAAATACAGTGGTTAACGCATTCACGCCAAAAGAGCTTAATTGGGATGTACTGGCCGAAATCCCAGGTTTGAAAGAGTGGCAAGCAAAGATGAGTCAATCGACTATTGCTCAGCAAATAGAGGCAGATCGCCAAGCAAATATGCCTGAGTTTATGCAAAAGGTAACAGCACAAATACTGGCAGCTCAAAGCAAGTAATTAAGCTATACGCTACCCATTCTCAATTTATAGGAACACTCTTATGACAGATAAAAATATCCAACTAACTTCAACTATCAGCGAAGACAATAAACTTACACTTGCCTTAAAAAACATCGAGATGCCAAAGCCAAATGCCGATGAAGTAGTTATTCGTATTGAAGCTGCACCATTAAATCCATCAGACTTAGGCGTTTTATTCAGCGCAGCTGATTTGTCTACTGCAAAACAATCGGGTACTGATGAAAACCCCGTAATTACTGCTGATGTTCCAGCTCAATTTATGCCATCACTTAAAACACGTGTTGGTAAAGCAACACAAGTAGGTAATGAAGGTGCAGGCACCGTAGTGGCTGCAGGCTCATCGCCAGCCGCACAAGCATTAATGGGCAAAACAGTGGCTGTTATTGGTGGCGGTACGTACCGTCAATTTATATGTGCCAATGTACAAAGTTGCCTAGAGTTAAAAGAAGGGACTACCGCTAAAGAAGGTGCATCATCTTTTGTTAACCCACTTACCGCACTCGCCATGGTAGAAACCATGCGCGCTGAAGGCCATAAAGCCATTATTCACGCCGCAGCGGCTTCTAACCTTGGCCAAATGCTAAACCGTATTTGTATTGCCGATGGCGTTGATTTAATTAACATTGTACGCAAACCACAACAAGAAAAGTTACTGCGCGATATGGGTGCTAAATACGTTGTAAACTCAAGCAGCGACACTTTTCTTGCTGACCTAACAGCTGCAATAATTGAAACCGGTGCAACTATCGCATTTGACCCTATTGGTGGCGGCCAACTAACAAGTGACATACTGAACTGTATGGAAGCGGCAGCTGCGCGCGATATGAAAGAGCACAGCCTATATGGCTCAGACACGTTTAAACAAGCATATATTTATGGTGCGTTAGATCGCGGGCCTATTACACTTAATCGTAACTTTGGCTTTGCTTGGGCTGTAAACGGGTTCTTGTTATTTAATGCTTTAGGTAAATTAGGCACAGATACAGTAATGAAAATGCGCAAACGCGTTGCTAATGAAATCACCACTACATTTGCGAGCAACTACACGCACGAAGTGTCATTAGCTGAGGTATTACATTTACAATCAATCGCGGCTTACTCTAAACAAGCTACCGGCGAGAAGTACTTAATTAAACCTCAAGCTTAATTAAATATTCTTCGTTAAAATTAAAAAGCAGATGCTAATTAAGTATCTGCTTTTTTTACGTTTAAATACACGCCCCCTATTATTGTGAGCCTTGCAGTTAACGCGTCCTTAAAGCTCGTCACAAAACCATCATAAAAATGTAATTTACTGAATTTTTACACATTGTTTGCACCTTTTATTCTTATAGTTTATCCACTTTAATAAAATAATAAGCGTGCATACATGAATATAAAACCTTTTATATTTTATTCAGTTATTGCCTCTACTACATTATTGTATGGCTGTGGCGGTACTGAGCAAACAACCGATAGCAGCACAGAGCAAAGTACTGACTCATCATCAACAATCACGTCAACTGGTTTAGTTATTAACGAAATTGTCGCAAGCCCAAGCGATACCACCTACGATTGGATTGAGCTATACGCCACTGAAGATATAGCCGACTTATCGGTATTTTCACTTGTTGATGATAACGCCGACAGAGAGCCTCAAGCTCTGCCCGCAGTATCGCTTTCCCAAGGTGAGTTTATTGTTATTCAAGCCATTGATGAAACCGATACACCGCCCGATAACGGTTATTACGTCACCTTTAAACTAGGTAGCGACGATGCGGTTACGTTATACGAGGACGGCACTGCTATCTCTGTACTTGATTGGGAAGAAGGCGAAGCCGCTGAAGGCTTTAGTTACGGCTTATACACCGATGGCACCGGCACCGCGCAAACACTAACGCCCACAGAGGGCGCAGCTAACCAAACAGCAGATACCTCAACACTTGTTACAACGCTAATTGCTGAAGATGCCCCACTGCGTATAAACGAAGTATTAGCAAAAGATAGTAGTGGCGGCGAGGACTGGATAGAGCTTTATGTAACAAGCAGTAGCGATGTTTATTTAGCAGACTACACCCTAAGTGATGACAATAACGAACAGTTTGCTCTACCCGATATTACGTTATCGCCGGGTGAGTTTTACCGTATTTACGCAAGCACCGATGATTTAGGCGATCTGCCAAGCGTTGCGTTTAAATTAGGCTCAAGCGATACCGTAAGCCTTTACAGTAACAATGTAATTATAGAGCAGTTATCGTGGAATAAAGGCCAAGCGCTGAGTGGTTACAGCTATGGTCGCTACCCTGATGGCAGCGATGCAACTGCGGTACTCACTCCAACAGAGCTTAGCTCAAACAGCCAAGCAACCCACGGGCCACTCGTTATTAACGAAATAGTGGCAAGCGCCGCAGACGATGGCAACGACTGGTTTGAGCTATACAACAACAGCGCAAATACAATTAACTTAGCCAACTACCAAGTTATTGATGAAAGCGACGACATAGACCCCGTTACCCTGCCCGACATAGATTTATACGCGGGTGAATACATAACTATTTATGCCACCGACGAAGACCCAGGCACTTACTACGTCCCGTTTAAACTAGGCAAAGAAGACGAGCTAAGCTTAATACTCAACGATGAAGTAATTGACTACATTGACTGGGATGAAAGTGATGTAGCCACAGGCTTTAGTTACGGCCTAAGTAGCAATACAGGCTTTACTCATGCGTTTTTAACACCTACCCCAAGTAGTGAAAATACAGTTGCAACCGCCTTTACACCCACAGCGGTTAATACGCTTTCTATTACAATTACTGACGAAAACTGGCAAGACATTCTAGATAACCCACTTGATGAGGAATATCACGAAACCGCTATTACCTTTAATGGTGTAACACTTGATAGCGTTGCTATTCGCACTAAAGGCGGCTCAAGCTTAAGCAGTGTTGCCAACTCTAGCAGCGACCGTTACAGCTTTAAGGTTGATATTAACGAATATGTGTCGGGGCAAAAGTTTTTTGGACTAAAAAAATTCACACTACAAAACTCGTTTAACGACCCGTCGTACATGCGTGAAGTAATCGCCTACGAGCTAATGGATGAAATGGGCGTACCAACGCCTGAGCATGCTTACGTTAACTTTTATGTAAACGGCGAACTATTTGGTTTGTATTTAATGGTAGAAGCCGTAGATGGCGAATTTGTTGAAAAACACTTTACCAACAGTAATGGCGATTTATACAAGCCAGATGGCACAGGCAGCGATTTATTATGGCTAGGTGACGACATACAAAGCTACACCGATATAAACCTGCAAACCAACGAAGACACCACAGATAACGGCGCCTTTATTAACTTTGTAGAATCGCTCGATAAAGGCGAAACCAGCGCCATAGAAGTAGACACACTTTTACGTTATATGTCGGTTAGTACTTCACTGTCCAATTTAGATAGCTACCACGGCCCGCTTGCACATAACTATTATATTTACGATGACGATGGCGTATTTAGCATTTTGCCGTGGGATTTTAACGAGTCATTCGGCACATTTAACATGGATTGTAATAACGTAGATGTAAGAGAGCTCTACATTGATGAGCCAGTAAGCGGCGCATTAAGCGAGCGCCCGTTAATTGCTAATGTCTTTGCCGAGCAAAGCAACCTAGACACGTACCACAGTTACTTAACACAGCTTATTAATGGCTCACTTTCAAGTGACACATTTAACGCACGCGTAAATGAAATAGCCGATTTAATTCGTGAGCACGTACAAAACGACCCAACTAGCTTTTATGGCTCAACCTACTTTGAGCAAAACCTTACCTCTACAACGGGGCAGTTTTACGGCTTAACGTCTTTTATGCAGTACCGCGTAGCAAATATGGTCGCGCAGATTGATGGCACATTGCCCTCAGCGGGTGATGGCAGCGGATTTTGCGCTAGATAAACAGCCCATCCTTTGCGCAGTGCCAGCACGCTGGCACTGCACTCTGTAACTTTGCAATTTAATAATCTGAGAAAATTATGACAATTCAAGCACGTTTTAAGGATGAACTTTTTGAAAAGGATACTTCAATCTCACCAGTAGCAATTACTGCAATAAACTCTAAAAATAAGCAGGCTCAACCTGAAAAGCCAAATGCTGATGGCTCATTATCAACATTAATTAACGAGTTACTCACCCCATTTGAAGGCTACGGGTTAAACGATCTTAATAACGCTAATTTAATGAACCGTGTAGACAGTAAGTTTATGCTACCACTGTCGTTTTTACCTGAGCTACTTACTCATATACAAGGCCAGTACCGTGTACTTGATATACAAGGTAAGCGTTTATTTTCTTACTATAATCAGTACTTTGATACGCCCGAACTTGATTTATATAAAGCCCACCATAACGGTAAGCTTAATCGCTACAAAGTGCGCCAAAGGCGCTACGTAGATACAGCCACCGAATACCTAGAAGTAAAACTAAAAAACAACCAAAGCCGTACGGTTAAAACACGCATCAAGCTCGAAAAAAACAACGAGCAAGCCCATTGTACTGCGTTTATGAAAGAGCAAATGAAAAACAGCTTTGCACATCTAAACGTAACCCAGCAAAGCGGCTATAACCGCATAGCACTAGCCAACGAAGAAAAAGCCGAGCGCTTAACGCTTGATTTTAACCTGTGGTACAACACCCCAAAAGGCGATAACAAAATAACACTACCGGGCTTTTTTATTGCCGAACTTAAGCAACGTAAAAAAACAAAACACTCGCCATTTTATAAGCTTATGAGCAAACACCACATATTCCCTGCCTCGTTTAGTAAATACTGCATTGGCTGTGCTTTGCTTTACCCCGAGCGCTTAAAAGTAAACCGCTTTAAACCTGTTTTAGCCCGCTTAAAACACCTTAACCGCACTAACCCACTATTACCTTTAGAGAATAATTAAAATGACCAAATTAGATCTTATTTTTCTTTCCCGCTTTTTAGTTAACATCCTATCGCTGGCTGTACTTTGCTATGGCTGTTACTTTCGCATAAGTAAAAATGCAGTGGTGGCAGGCTCGTTTATTTTATTTGGCGTAGGCGTTTTTATTATTACCTTTTTGCTGCACGGCGTTGATATGTCGATGGAATTTGCATTTGGCCTATTTGCCGTATTTACCATGCTAAGGTACCGCACTGAGTCTATTTCGATTAAAGAAATGACTTACTTATTTCTCGTTACTGCCATTGCTTTACTGACCTCTGTAGGGCAAATGAGCTTAATTGAGCTAAGCATTCTTAACGGCATAATTTGCTTAATTGCCTTTTTGATTGACTCTAGCGTATTTGTAAAACGCTACGAAGTACAAAGCGTTTGCTACGAGCGCATAGAAAACATAACCCCGCAAAACCAAGCCACACTCATCCATGATTTAAAACAGCGCACAGGGCTAAACGTAGTTGCTGTAGATATAGAACACATCGACTTTTTAAGAGACGTAGCGCAACTAAAAGTAAGTTACTTAGCCGAAAAACAAACAAAGGCAGCCTAACATGACCTCTAAACAAACGATTACTTATGCGGCACTTTCAGCACTTTGCTTTGTAAGTAACGCAAGCTTTGCCAAAATTAACGACGATATAGACCTAAGCGGCTATATCATGCTCGACTACAACAAGTTTGATACCTCATTATTAGAGGGGCAATACGAAAGCAACGACTCAGAAAGTACCTCTGAAATACGCCGCGCACGCCTAAGTTTTAAATCAGACATCAGCAAAGACTGGAAAAGTAAATTTCAACTTGGCTTTGCCGATGGCGAAACCGAAATAAAAGACGCCTACTTAGAATACTCTGGCTGGAAATATGCCGATTTAACCATAGGCCAACAAAAAGAAGGCTTTGGCCTAGAAAAACTAACCAGCTCTCGTAATTTATTAATGCTCGAACGAAGCATGATAAGCGAAGCGTTTTCGCCAGGCCGTAGCTTAGGTATTAGCCTATCGGGAGACATAGCCTCAGTAAATTGGCAACTAGGTTATTACGAGCCCGATGAAGACGAAGCAACGTCTGCTATTACAGGGCGCGTAGCTTGGGTGCCATGGCAGCAAAACACCAACCTTTTACACCTAGGCGTCGCATTTAGTGAGAGGCAGTACGACGGTAACGAATTTAGAGTGAATGAACCTCTTGAAGTTTATACCGCCGACTCATTAATAGAAGGCGATAAAATTAATGCCGATAGCCTCTCGCAACAAGGCGTAGAGCTACTATGGCTTAAAGATAGATTTACCATGATGGCCGAGTGGCAACAAGCACAAGTAACCAGTATTGAAAATACAACCAATGATTACGAAGGCGGCTATTTGCAATTTGGTTATCAGCTATCGGGCGGATACCGTAAGTATAAAAACGCAAAACTAGGCGCAAGCTCAGAGCCAGGCTGGGAAATTACAGGCCGCTACAGCCTACTTAAGCTCAAGCAAGAAAACCAAGACGCAAAAACCTACGCCCTCGGCGTTAACTACACCGTAAACAAGAATATAAAGTTTATGGCCGACTACATTAAAGCCGATTACTACGAGGCAGGCGGTACTATCACATCGGGCAATGCAATCTCATTAAGGCTGCAGTATTCGTTTTAATACGTTTGGTGTTTCGTAGGTTAGCCTAAACCTGTGTTAAACGTAACGTTTAACACAGGGCTTATTTTAATAGAGCTGTTATAAACTCTCTAAAGGTTACTTATCAGGCTTGTACTTATTCCACTAATTACAGTGAGGGATTTAAGTTTACCTGTTCACTAATTAATATCGTTCAATAAAAATGAACACCAGCATTTAGTGAACAAAAGATGGACAAGGGCTAATACAGGCAGCTATCGAAAAACTAAACTTGCAAACGAGTTTAGGCACAAAGTATGAAACTTTTAAAAAAGAGTGTACTGAGGGCGAACTCGCTTTGCCTGATGTTAAAAGCAATGCATAGTAAAAACGCTGCCCATGCCGAATCACTCTTAATTGCTTTGTTAGCTGCGTTTCAAAATTGGCAATACTTCAGGTATTTCAGTATCTAGCATTTTCAAAACGCTTTTAAAACCATGTATAGGTAACCACCCTAATTTGTCACATGCAGATGATGAATCATATACGCGATCTAAGCTTTGAGGTAGTTGCCAATCTCTTTGTTTAAATGCTAGCGCGATGTCAGGACATTGACGCTCGATGACAGATGCAGCATCAGTATATAGAGCTTCACAATCAGAAAGTTGAAAAGGTGTAGCGCCTGAGATTATAAAACGATTAAAACCACTTAAGCGTTTTTCCACAGAACATAAATGAGCGTTTGCTACATCACGAGCATCTATGCCACGAGTAAGGCGAAATACTGCCATTAAATCCGCAGGTTCAGGAAAACATCTCGACATTTGCAGCACAGTAACTGGAAGCTGAAACAACTTTGAAATTTCTTCTAGCTTAGCTTCAGCCGCAATTTTACTTTTATGATAAATCGACTTGGGTTGAGGTGTGACGTCTTCATTTATCCAACCTGCAATACCTTTAGGTGTTGAAGCATAGCCGTACAATGCAGTAGTGCTGGTAAAAATAAAGTGCTTAATACCTGCTTTTAATCCAGCCAGAGCGAGTTTCTCGGTCGCGTCTACGTTGATAGACTGAAACTCTGAATCAGGTACTAAACCAACATGTGGAGCGTGAAGAGCCGCTGTATGAATGATGACATCAACATTTTTAAGAGCCCGATCAATCAGATCACTATCAAGAATATCACCAATGTAATCGGCTGTTGAGCAAGGCGTTTTATCAATGCCGACCACGTCATGGGTGCGCATTAATTTAATATAGATTGCACGCCCGACTCTACCGGCAGAGCCTGTTACTAAAATTCTCACTATGACACCTTACTAATGATTGACCTCAAAGCAGCTAACGCCCTATTAAGGGGAAATTTATTGTTGGCTAAAATATTGAACGGAGTGAAAATAGCCGACTGTAAATTTTCCATCTTAAACGGCTTGTTATATACCGTAATCACGTTCCACTTTAGATATACGAACCTTAAATGTATCGTACCAAGACTTACGACCAATTTTTTGGGCTTCCAAGTGCTCAGAGTTATCTTTCCAATTTTTAATTGAATCTAAGTCTGCCCAATAAGAAACCGTTATACCTACATCTTCTCTTGCTGATTCCATGCCCAAGAATCCAGACTGCTGCTCTGCAAGCTCAATCATCCTATTTGCCATTTCACCATAACCATTATCACCTTCTGTTCGTATGGAAGTGAAAATAACAGCAAAATATGGAGGTTTCGGTGTATTAGCGATAACTGACATTGATGCTCCTAGGTATATAACGCTTACAATAAGCGGTTTGACGGCGCTTTTCCGGCAAATCCGTCTTGATTGTTTTGTTAGGTAACGCTGTCATGACATCCAATGTAACTCTTTAATTTTGCGCCAAATATATAAGCTAATGACAAGCTAACTATTTGGAAGGGAATTAGTAAAAATCCACCTACTAAGAAAGCTTGTAATAAGTATCCATCCAAAGCACCACTTACTAAAAAGTAACCCAGAAAAAGTGAATTTACGATTAAGACTATTATTGCTTTTGCATTTGGAAATTTCGTTTTAAACAGTAGACCTATTGATACCAGAAATATCAGCGATGTAACCAAGTATGATAAAACGAAAATTTCTGTGCCCATCTCTAGTTACCTAACAATTTAATAGTGCGCTCATCGCGCATATTTCTGCCGACTTAACGCTCACTTATCTACTTTATATAGTTTTAACAAATTACCTAAGGTATTACTATCACTAAGTTTTCTAAAGTTTTTAGGTAAAGTTAAATAATCCAATTTGCGCGCAGCGCTCATTTTCATGAATATATGCACAAAGCGCATTTAACCAATCAATTAACGACGATATTTAGCCAATCTCAATGAGCGGTTATCACTGATAAACGCCTTACTACATTTTTAACATCAGATAGCTTAGCTTTCAGAACATTCTTTTAATACGAGTTTAAACAATAAACGCTATCCATACCGTATTAAATCAAGAAAAATACAGTATGGAATATTAATTTAGGATCTTTATTTGGTGTTTTAATCAGTTTAAGCCTAAAACTAAATTCCAAACCTTATGAGAAAAACCCAAATAAGGAACAGCAATACCATTACTACAAGCTTTGCCACATAGGGCTCTTTATTCCAGACGTGTGACAAACCATTCAAGCTTGGAACAAGGCTTTATATAAGGCGAGGCTTTGATAAGTAAATTTCCAATAGGAATTTGGAATTATTTCCCATTCAATGCTGGAATTAAGCTTATTTCTCAATTAACGTTGGAAGGGATCACCCGTACGTTGCTAGCCACTCAAGTACAGTAAAGGTTTAAGGATATAGTTAACTTGATAGGCGTACTCTGGCAAACTTCGCTAGTGCGACATCAGCAGGCACTGGTAAACCTCTAAGTATAAAGTCAAAATTTGACTCCTTTGACCCAAAAATTGTTGGCTAAAATAGGCGACGTAGGAGCAAAAGCCCACTGTTTTTAGTCCTTGTTGATTTTCTTGTTAGTATTCTTTGCTTTAATAATGAATTTCATAGCGCCTAAATGAAAAAAGGGGAACATAACATATGCGAGCAAAAGAGAATCAAAAAACAGTATCCAATGAAAAACTACAGCCTTCTCTTCGGAATTACAGAGATCGCGAGATAATATCTCAAAGCAAACTCCATCAGGTGAACCTAGAATATAAACTCCGATTACAAAAAGTACTAAAGCGATCAAAACTCTTTTGAACATTTCAGCTTTTAACTTTTTGCTAGCCTTGACTCTCAGCTGAAACCTCCTTGAATACAACACCCTGTTAACAGGCAAAAAATGGTTGGTTAAAATAAGCGACGAGGGAGCAAAACCAACTATTTTTGTCCTTGTTTAATTGTTTGTTAGGTAACATTTACCACGTTAGCCTTACTTTTTGACTGCCATAACCAAATAGAAGAACCAATACAGAAACCTAGAAACAATGTTTGAAGTTGTAAAGCAGAACTATCCGAAAGAACGTTTAATGAATAAAAAGCAACAGAATTAATTGCTACGTCGCTAAGCATTATAACCAGTGTTAACACCAAACCAGCGTTACGCCATTTAACTAACAAGTAAACAGCCACAATATCTATAACAGCCAACGCTGTCCAATAAATATTAACCCATTCAGGAGCAAATTTATAAGGCAAGAATCCATAATATAAATTATCAAATATGTGAGTTGCACCACCTATAAATAGGCTGAAACACAAAACGAAAATTACTACTCTATCCATGAGTCTATACACCTGATTTGTTACCTAACGCCGCATTAAACGGACTAAAATAGTGGGTTAGAATGTGTAGCGAAGTGAAACGTAACCCACTGTTTTAGTTTCGTTTAAATGCCTTTTTATGTATTTCCTGGGCAAAATATAGTTATCGATTTTTAATACTTTCCCATATCTCGGTAGAAGCCTCTTTATGAGTATACCTTTCGTTTGAACGAGCTGAATAATTGCCAACATTCCGGAAGAAATTTATCGTTTCTGATAAAGACTCAGCTCCTTGAGATAGATAATCATTTACTTCTTGCTTCGTTAACTTATAAGTAGCAGTCGTTTCAGAATGCATACTTCCACTCAATTGTTGTATAAAATAATCACTATCGTTTTTACACAAACTCCAAAGACTCCCACCATCAATATAAATCATTAGTTAAACCTTTCTACTTAGAAACAACAGATACATAGACATAATGACTCCCACACGGTGTTAGCCTCCGCTTTTCGTGGGTTAGCTTAATTCAAAGCCAGAGCCATAATTAGTTTGTCAATTAACTAAACAGCAGAGGCTAACATGAACAAACATAGCATACTTTTTATCGGACTTGATACACATAAAGAATTCAATGAAGTCGCCTATATTGAAGAACATAGAGGCTCTCAACCTGTTCACCTTGGTCGATTTTCTTCTTCCAAAGTGGCCGTTCAAAAGCTTGTTCGTCAGTTTGAATCTAAATACCCTGGCGCAACGCTACACTTTGTTTATGAAGCAGGCCCTTGTGGTTATTGGATTTACAGATTAATCACAAGCCTTGGCCATTGCTGTTATGTGGTTGCCCCGTCTCTTATTCCTAAAAAACCAGGCGAGAAGATTAAAACCGATAAACGTGATGCCCTTAAGCTCGCTAAATTACTTAAATCTGAAGATTTAACACCTATCTATGTTCCCGAGCCTGAAGATGAAGCCGTACGCGATTTATCTCGCGCACGCGAAATAGCCATGGAAGATTTAAAAGATGCTAAATATCAATTAAAAGCGTTGATGCTTCGCAATAATATTAATTACAAAGGCACCGCAAATTGGTCACAAAAACATTTACGTTGGCTCACTGAGCTTGTGCTGCCACATCCCGCGCAGCACATTGTCTTACAGGAGTTTTTACAAACAATTACCGAGCGAATAAGCCGACTTGAAAGACTAGACAATGAACTAACACATCACGTCCATCAATGGCGTTATTATCCCGTTGTTAAAGCAATACAAGCAATGCGAGGTGTTCGCTTGTTGGTCGCCACCGGCGTTGTAGCTGAGCTTGGTGATTTATCGCGCTTCGACCATCCCCGTAAATTAATGAGTTATCTCGGTCTTGTACCCAGTGAACACTCGAGTGGTGGCAAACGCCATATTGGCGCTATCACAAAATGCGGAAACGGCCGAGCAAGACGCCTTCTCGTTGAAGGTGCACACACTTATCGGTATGCGGCAAATATATCGACAGATATGCAAAAACGACAAGAAGGTTTACCAAAGGACATTATTGATATTGCGTGGAAAGCACAACTTAGGCTCTGCAAGCGCTATAAAAAAATGATAGCCAAAGGGAAACACTACAACCTTGTTGTCACCGCAATTGCCCGAGAAATGATTGCGTACATATGGGCCATTGCAAAAGAAGTGGTACTTACGCCAGTGAACGCAAAACTTAGATTGGCAAGAGTACCCGCATGATAAACGAATTAGAGTTAATGCATGGGATCAAGCATCGGGTGTGGCACAACCACCGACGGCGTTAGGATGGCAATGCAGCTAACGCTGCATTGAACCACGAACATAGACTGAAGACAGGTGCCACGACGGAATAAGTAAGGTCTGCTCTGTTGCTAGAAATAGTAATAACCAACGAATATCAGCAAGATAACCGACGAAATTACTTGCTTCATCTTATGTATTAACTCGCTCTAATTCGAGCTAAAGTAATTATGACTTAAAAAAGTTAGGCAGGGATCAGTGCGTTTAACTTGACAGTGGGAGTCATACCAACGCCCACAGCAGGCGCATTTATGTAGGTGTTTTTTTATGCCAGCGTAGCGGCCGGCATAAAAAAAGCGCCGGAATAAATGTCGCACTGACTGTGTTTGTTAGGCAATTATTGCGCACGTACTATACCGCTCGAATAAACGGTGTTATTGGAAACCACTCTTCCGGAACTTCAGTTTCTAAACAGCTATAGTATTCTATATGATCCTCGTGCAATTTTGACTCTGTCGAAAGTATATATCTAATCTTTTCCCACACCTCTGGTTTTGGAGTCTCCAGCCCATGATACTCTTCAAAGCTACCCAAAATTAGAGCCATCAATGTGAAGCGTTCATCATCCGTGCTAGCAGAAGTTCTATAACAATTTATAAACTCTTCAATACGCAAGGCATCCGCACATTCAACTTCCCAATCCTGCATGAGCGGATCTTCATGTAGATTCAAAAGCTTATTGAATTTATTAATGGCTTCTCTAGCGGGATGTCTCATAAGTGCCTAACGCCCCAAGCAGGGGATTTTATGAGCGTTGTGCAGCGAGTAAAATTCCCGCTGACTTGGCTTGTTAGGTTGCTATTTACGGTGAAATTTAACAATTTCATCTCTTTTGCCATCATAGTACATAACCCCATTTTTATACGATTCATCAAACACTGCTTTGCTTCTTCGATATGTTGAAATGTGTTTGATATGAAAACGATACAATCCGGTTTTTATATCCAATTTATTCTCAGCTAGATAGTAATTATTCAAATCCTCGTTTTTGCTTTTAAGGTATTCCTTAGCCGCATCAAATGCCTTTTTTTCAAATTCAGCATTGGCATCAAATAATCCAAAATGAGTCAAGCCATCTGGGGGAGGAGTTATTATAGTTTTTGACTCTACTAATCCCGCCCATAAAATTAACAAGAAGACGATATATTTCATTTGCAACCTAACAATTTAATAGTACGCTCGTCGCGCATATTTCTAGCGACTTAGCGCTCATTTATCTACTTTATATAGTTTTAACAAATTACCTAAGGTATTACTAACACTAAGTTTTCTAAAGTTTTTAGGTAGAGTTAAATAATCCAATTTGCGCGTAGCGCTTATTTTCATGAATATATGCGCAAAGAGCAGTTTAACTAATCATATTTAGCCAATATCAATGACCTGTTATTGCTCATAAACGCCTTACTACATTTTTAACCTAAGATAGCTTAGCTTGTGGGGAACTCTTTTAATATGTGCTACAACATTCAACCGCAATGCATACCGTATTAAATCAAAAAAAATAAAGTATGGAATATTAATTTAGGATCTTTATTTAATGCTTTGATTAGTTTAAGCCAAAAACCAAATTCTATTCCCTATGAAGAAAACCCTATGAGAAAACCCAAATAAGGAACAGCAATACCATCGCTACAAGCCTTGCCACATATGGCTCTTTATTCCAGATGTGTGACAAACTATTCCAAAGTTGAATGAGAAAGAACATATAGCGATCTTTTTTGATCAAAATACAGCGATTATCCGATTAAGTGCAATTTGTCATAAAACTGCAATCAAAATAGGTGATAATTTAAACTCGAACTGTATTTTTTATAATCTAGAAGTTGAAGTAAATGAGCACACCAATGACGCAACTCACATTTGCGTTACAGTCTTTTGAAGATCCTCTCTCTGCGGCGATGGGTCATACAATGGAATACGAGCAATTAACCTTGCAAGCCAGTGCTATGCATGAAATTACGCTGCAATGCGTATTGCCCGACGACGCCCACGAAAACGATATTATTTCGCTGAGCGCAACGTATCCCAATGCGCGTGATGCGCAATACTTTAGTGAAAAAACACTCACTAACGCCGATTTAGAGCGTGGTTATGTGTATTTAACATTAAGTAAAATTACCCAAAGCCACTGCTTAGTAATGCAATTGATGCTGCATGGCTTAAATGCCACTTTAAAAAATAGTTTACAGTTTGATATGCAAGTAAATGCGTTTGAGGCTGGTTATAAAAATCAGCAAGCCCTTAAAAGCCAAGCTAAGCCCCATGGCGTTAAAAAATACTTTCGTAATATGAGCTCAAGTTTATTTTCGTTTTTTTAATGTGTTGGTATACAAACTCATAAAACCTTAATCAGCAAAGCTCACTTTACCCATAGTGACCCCAGCAATACCCTGCGCAGTATTATTTAGGTGCTGCTGCTCACCTGCTAGGCATTCGTTGGCTAAAATGGCAAATAGTACGGCTTCTTTGGCATCGGGGTTTATGCCTAAATCATCAGTATTTTCAAACGCTTTAATTGTCGGGCACAGCGCATTAAGGTGCGCCATTAATAATGGGTTATGAATACCGCCACCACTTGCGTACACCACACACTCTTTAGCACTTTGCGCGCATTCGTTTAACGCATTTGCAATTACCCTTGCGCTAAACATATTTAAAGTTGCCATTACATCTTCATGGCTTAAGTGCTGTGTATTTGTTTGCAGCTGAGCAGCATGCAAATACGCTAAATTAAATACTTCAGGCCCCGTTGTTTTAGGCAGCGCAAGCTCAAAAAAAGTGTTGCTACACATTGCATTTAATAAGGCTGTATTTACCTTGCCCGCTTTTGCTATTTTAGCGCCATCATCAAAGTGCATGCCTTCAAAATGCTGCTGTATGTACGCATCCATAATGGTGTTACCTGGGCCTATGTCGCTACTAAATACGCTATTTGCATCACCGCTTTTAGGTAAAAACGTTAAATTAGCAATACCACCCATGTTTAATAAAATGCGGTTCTCATTGTGGTTTGCAAAAAATAAGTAATCGCCATATACCGCAAGCGGTGCACCTTCCCCTCCTGCGGCTATGTGTTTTTGCCTAAAGTCACCAATCGTTGTAATGCCGGTAGTAACGGCTATTTGGTCGCTGTCGCCAATTTGTAATGTGCCATTAGTAAAGCTTTTATGATTATGCTGCGACTGTGGGCAGTGGTAAATTGTTTGCCCGTGACTGGCTATTACATCAATACTTGCTGGATTCACCTGCCAAGTATGTAAGCACTGATTAACCATATCGCCATGGAGTTTACCCACCCATGGATGCAGTAAGGTAATAAGTTCTAAATCACACTCTCGTTTGGCAAATACCTGCTTTATTTTACTTTTATACTCGTTGTTATAGTCAACGGTGGTAAAGTTCAGCACTTCAATTTGCGTATTTATACCTGCGCCCGTTACCTTACACAGTGCTACATCGAGCCCATCTAACGAGGTACCACTCATTAAACCTATAATTAAACGGCTTGGTTTTTGGGCACTATTATAAAGGGCGGCTATGTGTGGGTGCATAAAGGTATCTTAAACAGGTATCATATTTTGCTTATATTAGAGTACTTTAAAACAAAGTTATAGGCGTAAGCGGTTAATCTTTGTGATTGTGCAATCTATAATTGCTTGCTAAGTTGACCCGTATGCAACAGACACTTAATTAAAACAATGATCACCCTAAGAGACTTTAAACCAACAGACGCGCCACACATTATTAATACCTTAAACGATGAACAGGTTACGCGCTTTTTATCGTCTAAAATTCCATTTCCGTATACTCAAGCCGACGCCGACTGGTGGATAAACCAAGGCTCTAAAAGTGGGATTATTAAAGCAATTATTGTAAATGAGCAATTTGCAGGGTGTATAGGTATAACGCCCGGAGAATTTGAATATAGCCGCAGTGGCGAAATAGGCTATTGGCTTAATAGCCACTTTTGGGGGCAAGGTATAATGACACACGCTATTACAAAAATTTGCGATGACGCATTTAAAAGCTCAAACCTAAACCGTATTTTTGGCGCTGTATTTGCTGGTAATACTGGCTCTATAAAGGCACTCACTAAATGCGGCTTTAAAGCTGAAGCCGTTCTCAAACAGGCCATTTATAAAAATGGTGTGTTTTACGATAGCCATATTTTTAGCAAGCTAAAATAAACCGTTTAGAATAAATACTTTGCAAAGCTTGAATTACCAGCCTCGCGCCCAAAGCTCGTGTATTAAGGTACAAATATATATTCACACTACTTAGCGCGCATTATTGTTTAGGCTCAACCTGGTTTTAAACGCGTAAACATTCGCTAAGTAAATTCACTCTTAAGAGGAGATTTTTATGTCTGCAACTAGTCGTCAACTTACTTTAGCATCACGCCCGCACGGAGCCCCTACCGATGAAAACTTTGACCTTAAAACAGTAGATTTACCAGCGCTTAAAGATGGCGAGGTGCTGCTGCGCACCATATACCTATCACTTGACCCATACATGCGTGGCCGCATGAGCGATGCAAAGTCGTACGCCGATCCGGTTAATGTGGGCGATGTAATGGTAGGCGCTACCGTATGCCAAGTAGAAGAGTCTAAAAACGATAAATTCAGCGAAGGCGAATGGGTACTTGCCTACACCGGTTGGCAAAGTTACGCCATTAGTAATGGCGAAGGCTTAATGCAATTAGGTAAAGAGCCAGAAAACCCATCGTACGCACTGGGTATTTTAGGTATGCCTGGCTTTACAGCCTACATGGGCTTACTAGATATTGGCGCACCTAAAGAAGGCGAAACCGTTGTAGTAGCTGCAGCAACAGGGCCGGTTGGCGCAACCGTTGGCCAAATAGCTAAACTCAAAGGCTGTAAAGTAGTGGGGGTTGCTGGTGGCAGCGAAAAATGTACACATGCTGTTGAAAAGCTGGGCTTTGATGCCTGTATTGATCACAAAGCCGATGACTTTGCAGAGCAGCTAGAAAAAGCCTGTGATAACGGCATAGATGTTTATTACGAAAATGTGGGCGGTAAAGTGTTTGATGCCGTATTGCCTCTACTTAATACCGCTGCCCGTGTGCCACTGTGTGGTTTAGTATCGCAATACAATTCTACAAGCTTACCTGAAGGCCCTGATCGTATGGGTATGCTAATGGGGCAGTTGCTTACTAAACGTATTAAAATGCAAGGCTTTATAATTTTTGACGACTACGGCCACCGCTACGACGAATTTGCACAAGACATGCAAAAATGGCTTAAAGAAGGCAAAGTTCAATACCGCGAGCACATGGTTGAAGGTATTGAAAACACTGTAAGCGCATTTAACGATATGATTTGCGGCAAAAACTTTGGTAAAACAGTGGTTAAAATTAACGAACCACTTTAATAAATATTAAGGCGTTACAGCCTATGCTGTAACGCCAACAAGGACTGACATGATTAAACTACACCATTTAAATAAATCGCGCTCAAAACGTATTCTTTGGCTTTTAGAAGAGCTAGATGTTGATTACGAAATTGTTGCCTACCAACGCAATACAGAAACTTTTTTAGCGCCTGACGAACTTAAAAAAGTACACCAATTAGGTAAGTCACCAGTGATTGAAGACGATGGCTTAATTGTTACCGAATCTGGCGCTATTACCGACTACCTAATTACTAAATACGGTAACGGAAAATTTGCGCCAAAAGCAGGCACCGCTGAATATGTTGAATATCAACAATGGCTACACTTTGCTGAAAGCTCAGCTATTTTACCACTATTACTTAAAATGTTTGTTTTAAAAGATGGCGCTAAAACAGAGTTTTTAGAAAATTATGCCGACGCAGAAACCGTTAAAGTAATTAGCTATTTTAATGACCGACTACAAGGTAAGCGCTATTTAGTAGGCGACACCCTTACTGGTGCCGACATTATGATGTCGTTTATTGTAGAAATAGTTAAAAACTCAGGCCAACTTGCGCACTTTAAACACCTTGTAAAGTACGATGAGCAATTACAAAGCCACGAGAAGTTTCATACGGCTAATGAGCTAGAAGCTAAATACGACTAATTTTATACGCCTATGACTGTGGAAACACAGTCATAGCAAACATTTTTGCTGCTCTGTTTTATTTACACTAATTTGCTCAAGCGTATTAAAATTCAATTAAAAATAATTTATCTGGATCATTGTGCTGTAGAGTAAAACTCTAAAGTTCTCATTTTTAGTCAACCAATCGATAACCCACGGCCGGTTCAGTTAAAATATATTTTGGACTCGCAGGGTTAGCCTCTAGTTTTTGTCTGAGCTGTGCCACATGGACTCTCACGTATTCAGGACGCTCTACATACTGCGCCCCCCAGATATGGCTTAAGATTGCATTATGGGTGAGTACTTTATTTTTATTTTGAAACAGCAATAAGAGTATTGCGTACTCTTTTTTAGTGAGTTTTACCTCACCTCCAGAAGCAGTAACACTGTGCTTTTGCGGATCTATTTTTATATTCCCGCAGGTAAATGCCACACTCGGTTGGCTTTGGGTGCGTAATAAAACCCGAATTCGGGCTAGCAACTCATTCGCGCTAAACGGTTTAGTAATATAGTCATTTGCCCCATTATCAAGCGCTGTGACTTTTTCAACTTCGCCATCTCGAGCTGAGAGTACTAAAACAGGTAAGGCACTCCATTGTCTAAACTCAATTAACCAGTCTTGACCATCCATGTCTAAAAGGCCCAAGTCTAACAATACAAGATCGTAACTTTGCTCACTTAAACGTGCAAAGCCATCTAACCCTTTATCACAAATACTTAGCTCGTAGCCACTGGCTTGCAACAAAGTTTTTAAAAAGCTTTGAAGGGGGGGAGAATCTTCTAATATCAAGATTTTAGTCATTACTTTTTTCCCAGATTAACTTTGCGTACGCCATATTTGTTTCGTTATTAATTGTTAATGTAAATGTGCCCTGATGAAATTTAGCAACCACATCACAAATAATGCTGCCTAACCCAACGCCTTCATTGCTACTTGTTTGCGCTTTAGTGATCACGTTATTAGTGAGAATTAGCTGATAACATATCTTTTGCTGATTGCTACTTCGAGTAAATTCAACGCTCACCTTTTTATCACCATAACGCCATGCATTTTCGAGCATATTAGCCAGCGCAATTTCTAACAAAGCCACATCCCCTTCGCATGTTGTTTGAGCGTCTATATTGGTATTTATGACAAAATCAGTGAGTTGCTGCTGCCTTCTAGCTTTAGCTTCACTAAGTAGTGCTTGTAAGTTTATTGTTTGCCAACTTAGGTTTTCACCCATTTTATTAACTCGGCTTAACTCCATTACTTTATCAAAGTGCTCATTTAGTATTTTACTTTGCTCATAAATATTACTCGCTTGTTCTTTTATCACGATGTCACTGAGGGTAATCTCATCATCTGCAAGCATGCTCGATGCGCCCATAATAGTCGCCAGTGGTGTGCGTAAATCGTGAGACAAACTGCGTAAAAGTGCATTTTTAGCGCGCTCTAATTCCGCTTGCACCGAAATAGCAGCCGACTGTTGGCGTAATAACGTTTTTTCATGTACCTGATAAAGAAGCGAAATAGCGGTGTCAGCAAAGGATTTTTGCCCTTGCGTTAACCGTTTAGTAAAATTAAACCCGCCCCAGCTAGGGTTAACTTCACTAAGCAATATAAACTCACTATTGCCCTGCGATGTTGCAGGTATAAATGTACAAGATGCGTTTAAATGCTTACTGATGCGCTCTACAAAGTACTTTTTTTGTTCATCCAGCGTATCTAGACTGTTTAAGTCTTTGGCCAGTTCGTACAAGGTGCGACTATTACTCGCATGTAATTGCACATCCCTAACTTTAGTACTGAGCTCCCCTGCCAATTGGCTGATCACAAAGCCAACAATCAGCATAACCATAAAGGTTACTAAATATTCTATGTTTTCAATATGAAAAGTAAAATTAGGGGCAACAAAAAACCAATCTGTACACGCCACACTCACCAAGGTGGTTAGTATGGCAAGACGGCGATTACTGCGCACAGCAACCCAAGTCACCCATAATAACTGAAGCATCACGATATCGGTGGTAGTAAACCAGTTACGTACAGGGTAAATGGCAAAAACCACAATTAATGGCATTATTACCGACAAAAACAATGCTTTATACCAACGTGGTTTAGCCTCAGCCTGATTCATTAATTTTTCCTCTAACATTTGAGCACCTAGACTACTGCCTTTTCGAGATTGCCTCTATAAAGTTTTTATAAAGTTTTTTATCTAATTCGTTAAATCTTTATAAAGCTTTTAACGCCTACCTACATTGTTACTTTAATAACTCATATTCTAACTTCAGCAGAAGGAGTAATACGTATGTTGGGTTGGATAAAAATAGTGATGCTTACAGCCTATGTATTAACTGTTTATTGACCAAATGAACTTTACCACTTCTCTCTTTTAACTTTAATTTAGGTATCAACATGGCACATTTTACAGTGATCGGATTGGGTCGATTTGGCATTGCAGCAAGCCTTGAGTTAATTCATTTAGGGCATACAGTCACTGGGGTTGATAGTAACCCTAAACTAGCTGAAAAATATGTTGAGCATTTATCAGAAACCGTTGTTTGCGACTCCACTGATGAAGCCGCACTTAAAGAGCTTGATTTAGCGAGCAGTCAGGCAGTTTTAGTGGCGATTGGAGAAGACATGCAATCGAGCATTCTGTGCACCCTTGCATTAAAAAACCTAGCTGTTAAGCAAATATGGGTAAAAGCGAGCACCAAAGCCCATCACACAATTATTTCTAAGCTAGGTGTAACACGCATTATTCATCCTGAAGAAGAAATGGGCGTGCGCGTTGCACAAGCGCTTAATTACCCTGTAGTAAACGACTATATTTCCTTAGGCAATGGCTTATACGTTGTTGAAGTAAGTATAAAAGCGCACTTACATAAAACAAAACTAGGGCATTTACTTAAAGAAATAAAAGGTACTGTAAACCCATTATTGGTCAAGCGCGCAAAGCAAACGTTTGTCAAACTTGATGACGACTTTGAGTTACTTACCTACGACACTTTACTGTTATCAGGTAGCCGAGTCGAACTAAACTATCTTGCACCAAGGCTTTTATAATTATGGTTTTATGGCACCCTCTCAAAACACCTATAGATCGAAAAGCCAATGGGCATAAAAAACTCAATGCGGCTCCACCGCTTGTTCTCTGCTGTAGTTTTTTAATATTAATAACGCTAGGGGCCCTGGCGTTAAAACTACCTTTTGCAACCTATGCGCCTATTTCATGGATACAAAGTGCGTTTACAGCAACCTCCGCGGTGACTGTAACCGGATTAGTTGTAGTTGATACTGGTTCAGTATTTACTCCTTTTGGACAAGGCGTTATTGCGCTATTAATTCAACTAGGTGGTCTGGGTTTAATGACCTTTGCGGTTGTAACTTTAATGGCGCTGGGTAATAAAGTTGGCTTTATTCAAAAAACAGTGACCAAAGCAGCCTTTAATCAAACAGATACATCGACTTTGGTAAATACCGCTAAGTCTGTTTTGCTATTTGCGCTAATCGTTGAATCTGTAGGCATTATTATTTTAACGCTGTATTGGCTACCCGAAATGGGTTTACAAAAAAGCTTTTTCCATGCACTTTTTTATACTATTAGCGCTTTTAACAACGCAGGGTTTGCATTGAGCCCCAATAGCTTAATGCAATATGTAGAAGACCCCGTTGTAAATTTAACAATTACCTATTTGTTTATTATTGGCGGCCTAGGCTTTACCGTATTAACCGATTTATATAAATCAAAGCGTTGGGCTAAGCTCAGTCCCTACAGTAAATTAATGCTGATCAGCACTGTTATTATTAACGTTATTGCATTGTTGCTTATTTACGTAATTGAATACGATAACCCAAAAACACTGCAGCCGTTATCTGAAATAGGTAAATGGCTAGCAGCTTGGTTTCAAGCCGTTACCCCTCGTACTGCGGGGTTTAATACCATTGCTATTGAAGAGTTAAAAAATGCCAGTACCGCTTTAACTATGATGCTTATGTTTATCGGTGGCGGGTCTTTGAGTACTGCAAGTGGCATAAAGGTCGTTACGTTTATCGTTTTAATATTAGCAACCTATAGCTACTTAAGGCGTGACAAGGGCGTCACCGTGTTACGCCGAGAAATAGACAAATATTCAGTGTATAAAGCATTAGCCTTAACCGTTATTTCAGCGGGAGTCACTTGGTTGGCTATTTTTACATTACTGGTCGTTGAAGATGCACCTTTTTTAGATATTGCTTTTGAAGCGGTATCGGCACTGGGTACGGTAGGACTTTCACGCGGTTTAACGTCATCGTTATCACCGCTGGGGGAGTTTATCATTATGTTTTTAATGTTTATGGGCAGAATAGGCCCGCTCACTCTCGCCTACTTTTTAGCAAGTCCACGAAGTAAAAAACTAAGATACCCAAGCGCACAACTCTCTATTGGTTAAAAACACAAATGCGGGTTTATTAGTTAGTCCGTATTTTTAAATACCCGCTATTTCGCGCTCTGTAATACACTCGTTTGAGGCCATTTCAAACTCGCGGCACGTAAGTGGGCGGTTTTCGTAAATGGTACACATTAGGGTATTGCGGTCGAGTGCTTGACACCAGCCGTCGTCTGCGCGTTTCATTACTTCGCTGCCCCATTTGTCGTAATCAATGTACTGAAAAGGCACGCCGGTGTCGGTCACTATACGCACTTCTAATTGGCAGCAACATGCCTGGCAATTAGCGCAGGTTACGGGCTCAGGTGTAGAGGAAATAGTTTTACTTGGAATAACAGTATTAGGCATAGTGACTTACTTTTTTGAATAAGCCACTAGGATACAGTAACTAATTTAACGCGCTAGTAGTTTTGCTTTTATATCGCTATAACGCATCTGCTCGCAAAGCGCAAAGCCGCTGAGTTGGCGCACTTTATTACGTGCAAATAACGGTACACTCATGCCCGCTAAAAAGCGGCACTGAGTTTCAATACCTACACTGTGAATACCTTTTGTTGCCATGTGCGCTAAAAACTCATCCACTTTTTGATAAACAACGTCATCGGCAATGTGAGCAGGCTCTATTGAATATTCAAGCTTAACAGCATTACCACGGCATACACTACAATGCCCGCATTGCGCTGGCGCGTTTTGGTCGTCAAAGTAGCGCGCTAAGTTATAGCTTAAGCAGCTTTGTAATTCAAAAAAGCGCACCAATGCAGCTATACGTTTAATCTCGGCTTGTTCTTTTTCGATAAAATAACTGTGTAATTGCTTTGCAAGTTCAGGGTTATTTATAACCTCACTATGCACTTTGTAAACTTGGGTAATACGTTTGGTTTCAAGGGTTATTAGGTTTTTTTCGGCTAGGTAGTCAAGCGCGGCCACTACGCGTTTACGGTCAACTTGCGCGGCTTGGGTAAGGGTGTCGAAATTAAGCGTGCCCCATATTTTTTTAAAATCGGTGTGGCTAAATATTTGTGTTAAAAAGGCTTGGCGCTGCTCGTCAAACTGGCTAAGTAGCTCGTTTTTATCTACCAAAAACTTGTATTTAAAATCGGCGTAATAGGCGTACTGCGGCGTTATTGCGCCTTGCATTTCGAGTTGTACCAGCAAGGTTTTAAGCGCTAATTGGCGAATATTACTTTCGCTTGAAAGGCTGTACTCTTGCATTTCCCATTGCTGCGGCTGGGCTTTAATATCGTTAATTACGTATTCAATGCCGCTAAGCTCGGGAGTATCGCCGTACACAAAGTTTTCTACTGTGTTTAGGCCATCTAAATTAGCCAAGGTGTAGCAGTTTGATGGGTTGCCATCGCGCCCTGCGCGGCCAATTTCTTGGCTGTAGTTTTCAATTGATTTTGGTAAATCGTAATGAATAACAAAGCGAATATCTGATTTATCAACGCCCATACCAAAGGCTATAGTTGCCACAACAACGTTAATTTTACACGCCATAAAATCATCTTGAATTTGCCACCTAAGTGTATCTTCAAGCCCCGCATGATACGCAACCGCCTGAATACCTTGCGCACTTAGCGTATTAGCCACTTGCTCAGCACTTTGCTGAAGGGTTACATACACAATACCTGGGCCATTTTGCGCACGCACTATGTTTGTAAGCTCAGTGTTTTTATCAGCCGTTTTTACACTTAGCACGCTTAAATCGAGGTTAGCGCGGTAAAAGCCGGTTTGTACAATACACTCTGGGGCAATATTAAAACGCTCGCTCATGTCGCGTTTTACTTTTTTAGTGGCTGTGGCGGTGAGTAATAGTACCAGTGGAATATTTAGCTCTTCGCGGTATCGCGGTAATTTAAGGTAATCGGGTCTAAAGTTATGACCCCATTCAGATATACAATGCGCTTCGTCTACCACCAGCATAGACAGCGCAACTTGGCTTATAAACTCTCTAAAACGCTCGTTTTTAAAACGCTCAACCGACACCATTAACACTTTAATTTTACCATTTCGCACATCGTTCATTACGGTGCTGCTTTGCATTTGGTCTTGGCTCGAATCAAGGCTTGCCGCGTAAATACCTTTGCTATTTAAAAAGCTAATTTGATCTTTCATCAATGCAAGTAAAGGCGATACCACCAAGGTTAAGTTTGGTAAATGCATAGCCGTTAGCTGATAACACAACGACTTACCCGACCCCGTAGGGAATATAGCCAGTGACGATTGCCCATTTAAAAGCTGCTCAATGGTTTGCTGTTGCCCTGTTCTAAATTGGCTAAAACCAAAATGTTGCTCAAGTGATTGAATTAATGGCGTGGTCATAAATGTCCTTTTCGGTGTTTTTAACAGCAATTTAACTGCACAGCTAAACGATAAGAAAGTGAGTATAACTTATATGCCTTTATTCAGCATTTTTTGCTGACATATCCTTTATTTAGGCGCAAACTAATAGCGCAAAAATAAATAGTCGCGTTTGCCAAAAATAACTTTTTCTATACCCAAGTGACCTCAAAATACTAAAAATAATACAGATTATTTGGGTATATTATTTTTTGAGGGCAACGTTATGAGTATTACTAAACCTAAAATCGTCGTTATTGGCGGTGGCGCTGGTGGATTAGAGCTAGCAACACAATTAGGGCATAAACTAGGAAAGAAAAAACAAGCAGAAATTCTACTAATAGACAAAAACCGTACTCACATATGGAAGCCGTTACTTCACGAAGTAGCGACAGGCTCTATTGACCCCGATTTAGATGGCGTTGTGTATTCAGCCCACGCTGCAAAACACCATTATAATTTTCAGCTTGGTACGTTTTGTAATATTGATCAAAGCAATAAAACTATCACCCTTGCGCCGCACCTCGATGAGCTAGGCCACACCATTTTACCAAAGCGCACCGTACGCTACGATCACCTTGTTATTGCCATAGGCAGTGTAAGTAACGACTTTAATACGCCAGGCATAAAAGATCATTGCTACTTTTTAGACTCAAACCAGCAAGCAGAGCGTTTTCAGCATTCACTGCTCGACAGCTTTACCCGCCTACACCAAGACGATAACCAACAGCAATCGTTAAATATTGCCATTGTAGGCGGCGGCGCAACCGGCGTTGAGCTTTCAGCTGAGCTGTACCATGTATCTGAATTACTTAAACTTTACGGCCTTACAAACATGTCGTCTAAGCGTTTACATATACACCTAATTGAAGCGGGCCCTCGTATTTTACCCGCCCTGCCCGAGCGAATTGCCGTAAGCGCTAAACGTGAGCTGTTAAAATTGGG
Organism: Pseudoalteromonas carrageenovora IAM 12662; assembly: GCF_900239935.1. Classification (NCBI taxonomy): domain Bacteria; kingdom Pseudomonadati; phylum Pseudomonadota; class Gammaproteobacteria; order Alteromonadales; family Pseudoalteromonadaceae; genus Pseudoalteromonas; species Pseudoalteromonas carrageenovora. The sequence goes on along the minus strand of NZ_LT965929.1, from coordinate 150,927 downwards.
TGTAAACGTGCGAGAGCAAACACAGGTAAAAGAAGCCACCGAGCAAGGTTTTATAACAAAAGATGAAGAACACATAGATGCCGATATAATGGTATGGGCCGCAGGCGTAAAAGCGCCAGATTTTATTAAAGACTTAGGTGTTTTTGATCTTACCCGTAGCAACCAAATTAAGGTTAACGAGTTTTTACAAAGCACCGTAGATGAGAGCATTTTTGTACTTGGCGATTGTTGCGCCTTCACCCAAGAAGACGGAAAACTTGTACCGCCACGCGCACAATCGGCTCATCAAATGGCACTATGCGTAGAAAAAAACCTCATTGCCACTTTAAAACAACAGCCACTATGCGGCTTTAAATATAGCGACCATGGCTCACTCGTTAACTTATCGCGCTACAGCACAGTAGGTAATTTAATGGGTAACTTAACCAGCAACACCTTTTTTATAGAAGGTAAAATTGCTCGCTTTATGTATATATCACTGTATCGCATGCACCAGCGCGCCATACACGGCAGCGCAAAAACCTTTGCATTATGGATAAGCGAAAAAGTACTACGCGTAGTACGCCCTAAAATGAAATTGCATTAAAAATAGAGTAAGCAGCGATAATAATTATTTATCGCTGCTGTCTTTAATATTTAACATTGGATGTGTATTTTTACCAAAATCTACTGAAGGAATGACGCTATGACGGGTAAAACGCTGATTTTTAATTTTGATGGTACAGGGGGCGAGCCCCGCGACGCAGAGCAATTTAGCTCAGACCATTTTAAAGAAGACAGTAGTATTTCTAATATTCTTAAGCTGCACTTGTTATTAGGCGGCAAGCTTGATGACTCCCCCACTACTCCATTTACAAATCAGCTTAGTTTTTATTACCAAGGTATTGGCACTAAAGGCAGCCGCTTAAAACGTATTTTAAACCAAACCTTAGCACCGCGCGGTGACGATGTTGCCAGTATTTTAAATCAGGCTATGAGTGATTTTAAAACACATTACCAAATGGGCGATACCCTACTCCTTAGTGGTTTTAGCCGAGGCGGCGCACTTGCCAGGCGTTTTGCAAAAATTCTAGAGCCTTTAATTAGTAATAACGTTTATATATGTGTGTTTGATACCGTGGCCTCTATTGGTTTATCAAAAGTAAGTAAAGCAACTCGCGGCGCTGAACACGTTATTTTTGAAAACCACACTATTGCTAATAATATTTCACAGGCGCTGCACTGCGTTGCCCTTGATGAAAAACGCCGTGCGTTTGAACCCACCTTAATGAACCATCAAAATAATATTACCGAACTTTGGTTTGCAGGTGCACACTCCGACATTGGTGGTGGTTATTATCGCGATGGCCTTGCTGATATTTGCTTGCGTTACGCACTAGAGTGGTTAATTGAGCAGCCACTTAATATATCGCTATTAACGAGTCACGACATTGACTACAACGCCTTACTGCCAGAGAGTAATTTAGTAGATCAAGATGATGTAACAGTCATACCCGACCCACTTGCTTTAAGCCATCAACAAAATTACTTTTGGTTTAACCCCTTTTTTAAATTGGTTGATAGGGAGTGCTATGTACTTATTGATAATGAAGCAAGCAAACTTGAGCCATTAGTTCACCAAAGTGTGGCTGCGCGTATAAATAAGCTCACCAGTTATCGCCCTGAGTCTCTTAAAAAACGTCATTACAAAATTAGTTATAACGATGGCACAACATTAAGCTTTGTAGGGCTAAGCCCACATATTGCACTCGCAAACCAAAATATGAGCGTGCTTAGTATTAACCAAAGCCAAGATGTAATGGTATTTGCCTCAGAGCAATACAACACCACAGGCTTAATGCTCGAACAAGGAGCTACGTATCGATTTACACCCTACCCAGACCAGTTTTGGTACGATGATGGCATAAAGTGCACTTCTTTAGGTTGGCATCGAGATAATGTGCAGTTAGGTGTAAAAGAAATACCCATGGCATTACTTGAGCCATTTAGGCGGCTTCCTCACGCACAATGGTTTTCTTTAATAGGTGCAATAAATCAAGACGATGAACACCTGTTTGAAATTGCTGGTGGCGGTGATATAAAAATAGCTAAGTCGGGCGAGTTTTGCCCATTTGCCAACGACTTAAGCCGCTTTTATGGCGCTAATGCAGGTAAAATAAAAGTAAAAGTAACACGTTTAGGGTAAGTGATAGTGCTACTTTTAAGTTATATAATTAAGTAATTAGATGCTTTGTATCTCACACCAGTAAACTCTGCGCCTATCGCCAAAATTAACACAACGGTTAAATTACCTGTAGACGCGCAGCTTGCTGGCGTGACGAGCGATAGCTCGTATTGCCTATAAATATCGTCGTTAACCCACTTAGTTTGAAGCTGCTAAATCCGCTTCAGCGTCGGCAAGCATTGCAAACTCTTCATCTGCACTTTTAGCAACTAAATGCTTTGCGCTATAGCCAAAGTAATAAGCTGCGCCAATAAAAAATAGCACTACGGTGTATAAAAATGCACGAGGGTCGAACGCATATACACCCGTTAATGCTATTAGCGATAACACCAATGCAACGCCAGATGTAATCATACCGCCCGGTGTTTTATAAGGGCGTACTAAATCGGGTTGCTTTATACGTAACATAATATGGCTAAGCGCCATTAATGCATACGATACCGTTGCACCTACTACCGCCATGGCCAGTATTAAATCACCCTCACCGCTAAGTGATACAACAAAACCAAATATGGCAGGTACAATTAGCGCACGCGCTGGTACTTTACGCTCTGTGGTAATTGATAACGAACGCGGCAAATAGCCTGCACGCGAAAGTGCAAATACTAAGCGACTATAGCCATAAATAATTGAGAAAAACGATGCAACCAAACCTGCTAATCCTAAAATATTTACGGCTGTTGCTAAACTTGTATTACCCGTTACATTAAGCGCATCTACTAGCGGCACAGCGCTTGAACCCATAGCTTGTGCACCACCAGCACCAGGCACCAACACAACAACCAGTAATGCCGTAAACAGTAAAAATAACATAGCCCCAATAATGCCTTTAGGTACATCTTTGGCAGGGTCTTTAGCTTCTTCGGCTGCCAACGGCACACCTTCAACAGCTAAAAATAGCCACATAGCAAATGGTAATGCAGCCCACACGCCATACCAACCAAGCGGTAAAAAGTCGCTTGCACCTGCGGCGTCGGTTACTGCTACATCAAATAAGTTTGAGGCGTCAAAGTTAGCAACAAGCACAACAGCCGTTGCAATAATAGCCAATACTGCTAAGCCACTGATCACCATCATCACTTTTAAGGCTTCGCCAACACCCGCTAAGTGAATACCCACAAACGCTAAATAAAACAGTGCATATACCCACGGGCCATTAAAACCCGTTAAAGCTTCAACTGCTGAGCCAATAAATATAACAATAGCGGCGGGTGCTAGTGCGTATTCAATTAATACCGCAAGACCCGTTAAATATCCCCCAGCAGGCCCCATTGCTTGACGCGCAAAACTATAACCACCACCGGCTGCAGGAATAGCAGCCGACATTTCAGCAAGCGATAACACAAGCGTTAAATACATTATTGCCATTAACACGGCAGCAATTGCAAAGCCGCCCCATCCGGCTTCTGCTATACCAAAGTTCCAACCAGCAAAATCTCCCGATATTACATACGACACACCTAAACCAGCAAGTAATAGCCAGCCAGCGGTGCCGCCTTTTAACTGCCTTTGTGCAAGATACTCTTTATTGTTATTAGACATTTTGACCTCTTTTTATAGTTTTATTGTGCAATTAAAAAATTAGTTGTTTGAACCTGGTGCTCAATTACATCGTCTTGTGTTCTGTCTTTTAAATTAACCCCTGTAAGCCCGAGCTTTTTAGCCTCTTGCAGCAAATACACAGCTCTTCGAGCGGCTTCAGAGTAACTAAGCCCTGCAGGGCGAATATTAGAAATACAATTACGACACGCATCGTTAAGCCCCGTTTTTGGCTCCCACGTTAAATAAAGGCCTAGGCTGTCGGGCGAACTAAGCCCGGGGCGCTCACCAATGAGTACCATTACAACTTGTGCGTTTAACAGCTCGCCAATATCATCACCAATCGCTACGCGACCTTGCTCTACAAGCGTTATAGGCGCTAATTTATAAGGCATTGAATTGCTATGTAATTGGCTAAGCAGCTCGCTAATAAACGGCGCAGCATTTTTTTGTACCGCTAAAGACGAAAGCCCGTCGACCACTACAATGGCTAAATCGTACTGCGCCTGAGTACTGCTTTGCCTACTTTGCATGGTGTTTAAAAGCGTTGTACGCCCTGCTTGGTTTAGCTTTCGGCCTAAATCGGGGCGTTGTAAATAAGTAACACGGTCCACAGCTTCGCTTTGCACTCTCAAAGGTTTATCTGCACCGCTAAGCGCATCAATAGCACTGAGTGTTTTTGTCATTTCGTTAATATCTAACGGAAAGTTAACCGCATCGCGCGCCTGAGCATGCGATAACTGAAACGCTAGCATTTCAGCTGTAGGTAAACTTATACCCGCTCGGCCAAGGCCTATTCGGGCATCGGTAAAGCGGCGTAAATCGCTCCATGGGTTTTCAACCACTTTACCGTTATTTATATGATGGCTTGTTTTTATAGGCTCAACAGCTTTCATCACATCCCCCCTTGCACAGCTTTTAAAGGCTTAGCAAATGCGCTTGGTAAGGTACTTGATAAAATAGACTCGGCGGTATTTTCCATAATTTTCATCTTACTTAGCCATGCTTCAAACTCGGGAGCTGGGCGAGAGCCTAAAACTCGGCGCACATAGAGCGCATCATGAAATGAGGTCGTTTGGTAGTTAAGCATTATGTCGTCCGAACCTGGAATTCCCATAACAAACGAGCAACCCGCCACACCTAGTAACGTAAGTAAGTTATCCATATCGTTTTGGTCGGCTTCGGCGTGGTTGGTGTAACACACATCGCACCCCATAGGTATGCCCAAAAGCTTGGCGCAAAAGTGATCTTCAAGGCCTGCGCGGGTAATTTCTTTGCCATCAAATAAGTACTCAGGGCCAATAAACCCTACAACGGTATTAACTAATAAAGGGTTAAACTTACGCGCCAAAGCATAAGCACGCGCCTCACAAGTTTGTTGATCAAGCCCATGGTGTGCATTTGCCGAAAGCGAGCTGCCTTGCCCGGTTTCAAAATACATTACATTATTGCCAACCGTGCCTCGCTTTAAGCTAAGCGCAGCATCTTGCGCCTCTGCTAACGTATTTAAATTAAAACCAAAGCTTGAATTTGTAGCCTCTGTACCGCCTATAGACTGAAAAACTAAATCAACCGGCGCGCCTGCTTCTATGCACTCTATGGTGTTAGTTACATGGGTAAGCACGCAGCTTTGTGTCGGAATTTCGTATTTTTGAATAACATCATCCATCAGCGTCATAAGCTTAATGGCTTGCGCTACGTTATCGGTTGCGGGATTAATGCCAATTACCGCATCGCCATTGCCGTATAAAAGCCCATCGAGCATACATGCGGCTATACCATTTATGTCATCAGTTGGGTGGTTTGGTTGCAAACGCGTAGATAAATGCCCTGGCAAACCTATGGTATTTCTAAATGCGCTTTTTACGTGGCATTTTTTAGCAACTAAAATAAGATCCTGATTACGCATTATTTTACTCACCGCAGCGGCCATTTCTGGTGTAATAGCTTGCCTTACACTTGCAAGAACCGCAGGGGTGGCATAATCACTTAATAGCCAGTTTCTAAAATCTCCCACGGTTAAGTGCGATATAAGCGAAAATGCGTTTGCATCGTGCTCATCAATTATTAAGCGTGTAATTTCGTCTTGTTCGTAGGGAATAAGTACATCGTTTAAAAATGTTTTAAGCGGTACTTCGGCCAAGGTCATTTGTGCTACGGCACGTTCTTGCGCCGATTGTGCAATAACTCCCGCTAACCTATCACCCGAGCGCTGAGGCGTAGCTTTAGCCATTAACTGCGCTAAACTCTTGAATTGATAAGTATGTGTTCCTAACGTATAACTGTACGCATGCCCCATGATTTACTCCGCATAACTAATATTACAAACCTTGGTATAGGTCTTGCCTTATATAAGCTATAAATCAATTTTTAATTGTCACAAGGGAGCTTAATTTGTACCAAGTGACTATCGAATTTTGGCAAATCACGTTTTATTATTTTATTTCAGTAAGTTGCTGCCTTTATTTGGCACTAACTTAAAATAAAAATATGTTTACTTTAAAAGAGCATCACCTATATGGCGCAGCAAGGCAGCAACAACGCACCACAAAAGAGCAAGGTATACACGCACGATATTGACGAGCAAGCGCATAACCTCACTCAGTGGCAACAAAAGTACGACCAAGTAAGCGATGGCAGCTTTTTTGGCTGTATAGAAGGTGTTAACTACAGCGATATTCATGCTTTTAAAGAATACACCGAGCGCTCACTTCGCCAACAATGCAGCATAGCGCCTAACTCTATTTGGCTTGGAATACCGAGCCAATCACAACAAAGTAAAATTAATGGCCTTGATGTAGCGAGTAATCAATTTATGTGCCGTACAAGTAACAGCGACTTTGAGCTAATTACGCCTGAACAATTTGATATTTACGGTTTGGTTATTGATTGGCATTCAATTGAGTACATGGCACAGTTACAAGGCGTAACAATAAAAAACCTATCATCTGCACAATCTGCTCGTTTGTCGGTAAGTGACTCATCGCTGCAAACTGCAAAGCAAATTATTAACAGTATGGTTGTAAGTAAAGGCTTTGGGCTTAAACCAGAGTCTCAGCAAGATATGCTAAGTATGCTAGCACTACACTTATTGCAAGCCGATAACCCCCAGCAAAACATAGCCCCAAGTTACAAACACCGTAAAGCAGTGGTCGATAAAGTAAAAGAGTACGTAGCAGCCAACCCACAAAAAACAATTACTATAACTGAGCTTTGCGAGCTTACTTTTGTTAGTAGACGTACTTTGCAGTACAGTTTCGAAAGTATATTAGGAATTAATCCGCTTAGGTTTTTGCGTTTAACCCGCCTTAATAATGTAAGGCGCGAGCTTAAATTGGTTGGTCAATCCAAGCCTATTTCAGTCATAGCAGCCAATTGGGGATTTTGGCATGCCGGGCAATTTACTAAAGACTACACTCAGTTATTTGGCGAAAACCCATCACAAACCATAGCAAATAATTTAAAAGAAAGCGGCCTAGATTTTTAGATGCTGCGCATCGCGCGCGAGCAAGCTTCGCGCCTACAACTTTCACTTCACGTTGCGGGTTTATCCTTTTAAATTTAAAAAATAATTTTCGTTAACCCTACTTTAACCCTCTATAAATTAAGCTAACTGCATTGATGTAGTTTGTTCAATTGTATAACTACATATTAAAAATTTTTAAGTATTAAAGTTAGGAATAGACTGTATGAAACTTATAAAAGATACACCTCTCACGCTGAGCAAAACCACAATCAGCCTACATTGGATTGTAGCGGTACTTATTATTGGGTTATTAGGCTCAGGGCTGTACATGGAAAACTTTGAAGCGTTTTTTCTTATGAGCTGGCATAAATCATTTGGAGTATTACTCTTTGCTTTTGCTTTATTAAGGGTAACGTGGCGCATTATAAATGGCTGGCCAAAACACACTAATACTCATCCAGAGTATGAAATGATACTCGCTAAAGTTATTCACTACGTATTGATAATTAGCATGTTATTAATGCCAATTTCAGGATTAATAACCTCAGGTATGGGTGGGCATGGCGTAGACTTGTTTGGGCTAGAAATTATTCCGCATAATCCTAACCCAGAAAACCCGCAAAGAAACATGCCATTTAGCGAAAGCTGGTCAAATTTAGGTAAAACCGTTCACGGCTTAACAGCTAATGCGCTATTAGTTGCGCTAGGCTTACATATAGTGGGCGCTATAAAACATCACGTTATAGATAAAGACAACACGCTTACCCGCATGCTTGGCAAAAAGTAGGCAGTTAAAAGTCTTATTTGATCGGTGCTATTTAAGCCGCGATTAAATAAGACTCTCGTCCTACATGCTTACTGCTGCGTTTAAACGAACCTTTACCTTTTTTAGCTTTTACCACTTGTGGTTTAAACACTTTAGAGGTTACTAAAGCCGCAAGCGCATTATGATTAATAACACCTCGGCCGGTGTCTACCGCGCTTTTATTTACCGATTTGTTTTTCGATTTTTTAGCCATTTTATTTCCTATTTTGACTATGAGTTTCTATTTTAAGAAGTGGCGATTGTATGCCTAATTTTCAACCTTGCAAGTATTTTTATCATTGCATAACGCTATTTTGTCATAATAAATATGCATAAAAAAAGCGCAGTAAATAACTGCGCTTAATAAACAACCTAAACCCTGGATAATAAATCTATCTCTAGCCAGAGTTCAGGTTAAATAGTTTTTAGCTTTAATTAAAATTCAAAGCTTACTTTTGCATAGTAAGTACGCCCGTCAAAGCCATAAGGCAATGCACGTACAGGGTATTTAAACGCACCATTGGTGATAAAATTAAGTACTTCGTCGTCACCTAATTCATCTGGGGTTTCATCAAATACGTTGTCGGCGCCCACTGATAAATTAAATATTTCGTTAATTTGGTAGCTAACGTTTAAATCCACTAATACTGCTGATTCAACCGTGCTTGTTGGTTTAAACGAACCAGTCGGCGAAAGCTCTCCTGGTAAAGAGATATGGTCGTTACCAAAGTACTTAACGTCTGTTTCGCCAAAGTAGTTAAAACGAAGTGTTGATGTGTAAACATCACGCTCGTAATCAAACGTTAGTGTGGCACGTTCACTTGGCTGCCCATCAGTAAAAAAGCTACGTTGTAAATCATCAAACGCAACCGACTCAGGAATACCTTCTTCTGCGTTCACGTTATCAATTTTAGTGTCGTTTAAGTTGCCAGCAAAGGTTACACCAAAGTTTCCGCCTTCAACCTCTGTACGGTAAGATGCAATAATATCAACACCTTGCGTAGTTGAGTCTACAGAGTTTGAAAAGTAGTTAGCTTGCACGGCGCCTGTTGCTTGTAAAGCAGCTACGGCTTCATCACTAAAGGCAACATCATCCGCAGAAAGTAAACTACCAAGGGTAATACGGTCTTTAATTTCTACGCGGTAAAAATCAACCGTTAACGAAAGCTCACTTGTTACATCGTAAACAAAACCTGCGCTGTAGTTAGTTGATGTCTCAAGCTCTAGGCTATCTACACCTAACGCACTTGGAAAAGCAGTCCCCGTATTTGCAGTGAACGACTGCGTAAGTGTTCCGTCAGAACCTAGGTTAGTCGTAAATGCTGTATAACCACTTTGTTGAAGCGAAGGTGCTCTAAAGCCAGTAGATACCGCACCACGCACAGCAAAGTCATCGTTAAATTCATAACGTGTGGCTAACTTACCAATTAAATCATCACCCGCATCCGAAAAGTCCTCGTAGCGCAGCGCACCACTTACGTTCCATGCGTCAGTGATCATAGTTTCTACGTCTACATAAAACGCGTAACTGTTGCGATCGCTTTCATTAGTTGCCTCTGGGCGCAGGCCGTTATACGCCTGAAAACCACACTCTGCAAACTGATCAGAATCGTTTACTGATGGATACGAAGCATCCGTATTTGCCAAGCCACATGCGTAAGATGCTTCATCGCCAGGTACTATTTCGTAGTTTTCTTTACGGTATTCTGCACCAATAGTTACATATAAAGGTTCATTGCGGCCAATATCTACAATACCGTTTACATCTAAATTAACCGTAGTTTGATCAAACCTAAAGCCACCAGAGTAACCGCCGCTTGGGCCTGCATTTGCTGCTATATCGGCATCGCTTGCATCTGGGTTGTTAAATACGTACTCCGCCGCATAAGAGGCATTTATAGTATTACGTGAGGTAAAGTCGTATTGGTTTTCACCATACACTGCCGATACATCGTAATTCCAATCTGGGTTTATATCGCCTCTAAAACCAACCGCTACTGAAATATCTTCAGCTTCGTTATAAATACGAGGTAAAAAACCATCACTGTACACTTGAGTTACGTTTTTAGAGGCTTCGTTAAAGTTGCGGTAAAAGCCATTACCTAGTGCAGTTCGCTCAGAGTAACCACCAAACGAGTAAAGCTCGCCGTCGCCCATAGGCAATGCCATATTGTAAAACAACGAGGTAAATTCACTTTCAGAATTACCTTGGCTCCAACGTACATCTTCACTAAGCGTACCGGGTTCAACATTTAACGAGCCGCCCGTATCGCGCTCAGCTCTGTTTGTACCATCGGCATCGCGGTATTCAAGCGATAAGTTAATAAAGCCGCCTTCGTTGCCTAAGTCAAAACCACGATTTAAACCTGCAGAAAGCGTATCGCCGTCACCTTCACTGGTGCCACCGTACTGAACGTAACCAGTGGTTACACCCGTTGAATTATTAAGTGATAAGTTAATTACGCCCGCAATTGCATCTGAACCGTACTGCGCTGCTGCGCCATCACGTAATACCTCTACACCTTTAAGTGCAGTAAGCGGAATAGCGTTCATATCGGTGCCGGCAGCGCCCGCACCTACAGTACCGTTAAGGCCAAAAATTGATTGATTATGGCGGCGCTTACCGTTAACCAAAACTAACGTTTGATCAGGCTGTAAACCACGAAGCGTTGCAGGTCTAAATAAATCAGAGCCATCAGATACCTGTGTACGCGAAAAGTTAAACGAAGGCGCTGTTGCTTGCAGGCTTTGCCCTAACTCTGTAAACCCACCTTTATTTAAATCATCTGCGTCTATTAAATCTATAGGTGACGAAGACTCAGTTGAGGTACGGTTAGAAACGCGCGATCCTAATACAGATATTTGTTCTATGTTTTGCTGTGCCTGAACAGGCGCTTCTTGTGCGTTTACAATGCTCGGTGCGCTAAAAGCAAACGCAACGGCTGCAGCTAATGTGTTTAAACGGTATGTTGACATGGTGACGACCCTGTTTTTGTGTGTTCTGTTTAATTTGTTAAAGCGGTGTTATGTGCCGCTTGTTGCAAACATCCTAGCAACATATGCAAACAAAAAGAAATGAAAAAATCTAATTTTTTGGTGTAAGTATGCAAATAACCTTAAAGATGGGATAAAACCACGTTTAATTGATTAATATACACCCTAATAAGGCATTATATTTCAATAAATAGAATTGTTAACGAATTATTTACAATGTAGTTTTATTAGTTGATTGGTGTTTTTAAAGGGAATAGACAATGAATGGTCGAACCTGTCTCTAATATGCTGTTAATTTCTATTTTTCCACCATGATCGCGCACCATAGCATATACAAGTGTCATTCCCATGCCAGTCCCTCTACCCACCTCTTTGGTTGTGTAAAAAGGGTCAAAAATATGCTCTATTGTGTGCTCAGTCATGCCGCAACCGTTATCTTTTATTTCAATACAAATATTTTCCTCTATTTCAAAAAGATTAACTTCAATTATGCAGCCTTTTTCTAAATCGTATTCGCAAGCATGCCACGCGTTCATTAGTAAATTGACAAAAATTTGATTAATTGACGATAAATTACACCAAATAAGTGGTAAAGGCTCAAAACGTGTTTTAATTTCACATAACTTAAGTTTACTGCTGAGCAATTTTAAAGCATTTTTTGCAGCCACAGTTATATCTGTTAACTGTTTGTCTTGTTGTGTGCTTGGGTGAGCAAAGTCTAATAAATTATGTACTATTTGTTTAATGCGCTTCAGGCCCTCAACGCTGTCGTTTACTTGCCCAGGTAAATTGTTATACAGCCATGCATAAGGATATTGTAAATTGAGTATATCGAGCTCGTGCTTAAAGTGAGTTTCTTTAATTTCGTTATTAAGATATTGCTCATTAAGCTTCAAAAGAGTGACGAGTAAAGGGGTTGCATGCTGAATACTTTCTATATTGCTCATAACATATGCTAGCGGATTATTTATTTCATGAGCAATGCCAGCACTAAGGGTGCCAAGCGTAGCCATTTTTTCTGTTTGTACAAACAATGCTTGCTGGTGCTCTAAATCGGCCACCTTTTTTTGCAACTCATTATTTATTGCAACTAAAACATCGCTTTTATCTTTAAGTAGTTGCTCTGCCGCTAAGCGAAGTTTTTGCTCGTTTAAAAAAGCCTGCTCAAAATCGCGACCTGATCCTTTCATTCCTTTAGTCCATATATATAGCGTTAATACCTAACGTTTAGTCGTCAACATACAAATTTGCAACTAGCCTCAATTATTTATAGGTAATAGCCCATTACTTTAGTGTATATTTTGAACAAAATAGTAAATTGCTTTAACGATAAATACGCCGTAGCAGTTTTAAGCTATTATTTAAGCAGTAGTAATTTCAAGGTGAACCATGACACAAACAACATCCAGCACACCTATTAATCAAGTTGATGTACTTTGCATAGACGATGACGAAATTGTACTGCGTTCGTTAACACGTTTACTTAAAGTGAATGAGCTTTCAGTAATAGTGTGTGACAACCCACAAAGCGCACTAACGCTTTTTAAAAATCACGAGTTTGGCTTAATTATTAGTGATATGCGAATGCCTGGAATGAACGGCGCTGAGTTTTTAGAAAAAGCACGCGCTATTGCCCCCGACACCCAGCGTATACTTTTAACTGGCTATGCTGACATTGAAACCACGCTTGCAGCAGTAAACCAAGGGCAAATAAATGGGTATATTCAAAAGCCATGGCAAAACGACTTACTGCTTCGTAGTATTAAAGACAGCCTTGAAAAGTTTGCATTAAAAAAACAAAATAAAAAGCTAGAGCAGCAAGTTAAAGCACAAAACCAAGAGTTACTAGAGCTAAATAACACATTAGAGCAAAGCGTAGAAAAGCGAACGCTACAAATTAAAAAAGTGCTAAAACAACTAGAGTCGGCTAACGAGCGAGAAAAACACGAGCACAAAGCAACCGTAGAGCTACTTTATAATTTTATTAATGCAAACCCATACTTAGATGGAAATAAAGCACAAAATATTGCCAATACCTGCACGCAAATAGCGCTTTATTTAAACCTATCGCAAAAAAGTATCGACCTTGCCCCTATGGCAGGTTACTTAGCGCAAATAGGCTTACTCGCAATGGACCCCGAGCTCTATAAAAAACCAGTAAACTCTTTAACTGAGCAACAACGTAAAACATTTTACACTCACCCAAGTACAGCACAGCTAATGCTTATGCCTGCCATACATTTACACGATGTATCGGATGCTATTTACCATCAGTTTGAGCGTTATAATGGAAATGGGTTACCTAAAGGCCTTGCCGGAAACGATATTCCAATAGGTGCTATGGTATTAGGTGTGGCGCGCGATTATTGGGATGCGTTTGAGCAATGCAATATAACTGACGATAAACAGCGCCACGAACACGCTCTTGAAAGCGTAAAACTTTACAGTGGCTCATTTTATCACCCAAAAATTGTACGCGCGCTTGAAGCTAGCCACGCAAAATTAAACGAAAAATTAAGTAGCGCTGGTACTATACAAATTTGTAAAGCAAGTGAGCTTAAAGAGAACATGGTGCTAAGCCATGCACTGCATAACCACACTGGCATAATGTTACTACCTAAAGGACATGTATTTAGCCCAAAATCAATCGAAAAATTACAACAGCTTGAAGCTAAAAAACCAGCACCATTTAGAATAATGGTTAAAAGCGCTAAATGATTGATCTAAACCGCAGTTTTTTTCGTTACAATGTGGCTAAATCTACCTTGCATAACCTAAAATTTTGCTTATTTAACTAACTTTGCTTGAAGGAGCACACCGTGTCGCGATTTTCTGCTGTTACTGACAATCCCCACGACGGGCGTTTTAATCAAAAAACGGGGATGTTACTTACTAACTTAGGCAGCCCCGATGCGCCAACGCCCGCAGCACTACGTACATATTTACGTGAGTTTTTATCTGACCCTCGTATTGTAGAAATTCCTCGCCTAGTATGGATGGTAATTTTACATGGCATAATTTTGCGCGTACGCCCTAAACGTTCTGCAAAATTATACGAAAGCATATGGACCGAAAACGGCTCGCCGCTTACTCACATAACTCGCCAGCAAAGTCTTAAATTAAACACCTTATTAAAAGAGCAAGGTTATGCAAACACCGAAGTTGTTATGGCTATGCGCTACGGTAATCCTTCTATAGAGGCAGGTCTTGAAGCGCTACGCGATAAAGGCTTAACGCGTATTATTATTTTGCCAATGTATCCTCAGTATTCAAGCCCAACGACGGGTTCAACATTTGACGCGGTCTCTAATGTACTGCGCAAATGGCGCTGGGTGCCAGAGCTGCACTTTGTAAATGGTTATCACAAAAATACCCGTTATATAGAGTCGCTTGCTAATAGTATAAGTGAAGATTTAGAAAAAAACGGTATGCCACAAAAACTGGTTTTTTCGTATCACGGCATGCCTAAACTGTTTTTAGACAGAGGTGACCCTTATCACTGCCTATGTCTGCAAACCACACGTTTAGTTGTTGAAAAGCTAGGCCTAGATAAAGACAAAGTTATAAGTACTTTTCAAAGTCGCTTTGGTAAAGCTGAATGGTTAAAACCCTACACAGATGCAACTCTTGCAGCCTTACCAGATGAAAACATCACCGATGTAGCTATTATAAGCCCAGCTTTTAGTGCCGACTGCCTAGAAACGCTTGAAGAGCTAGAAGAAGAAAACCGTGAAATATTCGAAAATGCCGGCGGCGAAAAATACCGCTACATAGCCGCTTTAAACGACAGAGACGATCATATTGATGCCATATTTGATGTGATCAAACCTATGCTCTAAAGCATGAATAATACATAGTTCGCAAAAAAAGCGGTGTTACATTTAACACCGCTTTTTAATTTTAAAGATAAACATTTATTAAATATCATAGCTAATATTTTGCGCGATCAAACTCCACGTCTACAGGACAAATGAACCACAGAGAAGTGAAGGAGAAGAACAGGAGAAGCCATGAACCTATACCTGTATTTTCTCTGTGTAGCGCGAAGCGCCTCTGTGTCCTCTGTGGTGTAATTCATGAGTAGCAGAGTATTTATGCCGCGATAGAATGTAATACAAGCACGAGTTAAACTCGCTGCTACACGATTAGCTCATGCTTTTGGGCACGTAGCTTGCTAGCGTGACGAGCGCAGCTCGTAATTTTTCATAACATGAATACAAGCTACTCAAACTATTTCAAAGAATAAATACGCCCAAGAAATACATAGCACAAAAACTAAATCATCTAATCTTTTCGGGTGATCATTACCGTGCAAACACCTGCAATTATTCCCCAAAAGGCGGAGCCAACCGACAGCATAGTTAAATCAGATGCAGTAACTAAAAACGTAACTATGGCGGCTTCTGTATATTCACTGCCATTAAGTGCTTGTTGTAAACTATTGGCAATGGTGCCAAATAATGCAATACCCGCTAAAGCTAAAATTAGAGCTTGAGGTAAACTGGCTACCAGCCCAACAAGCGTAGCGGCACTCAGCGCCATTAAAATATAAAATACACCGGCTGCAATACTTGCCCAGTAACGTTTATCGTGGTTTTTATCGGCTTCATCACTCATGCAAATTGCTGCAGTTATCGCGGCTAAATTAATTGAATAAGCACCAAATGGGGCGGTTAGTAAATTTACAAAACCTGTAACGTTTAAAGATGCCGAAATTGGCGCTTTATATTTATGTGCTTTTAATACCGCTATACCAGGTAAATTTTGCGACGTCATGGTTACTATATAAAGCGGTAAGCCAATACTAATACAAGCTTGAAGATCAAAAACGGGTTCAATATAAGCAAACTCGCTTATTTTCCATTGCAGTGCGCTGGTATCTATATGCCCCATTTGCCAAGCAAGCATCACACCTACAATAAGTACGCTTAACATAGCAAAACGTGCAAAAAAACGTTTGCCAATAAAGTACGTGAGCACCATTAAACCAATTACTAACGGCATATCGTTCATAAAATTAAACACATCAATACCAAAAGTAACCAGTACGCCTGCCAGCATCGCACAGGCCAGTTCGCTAGGTATACGGTTCATTATTTTTTCAAACCAACCAGTAATACCCGACAAAAAAACCAGCAATGCACTGAGCATAAACGCGCCAATTGCCTCACCTAAATTATATCCCTGCGCACTAGATATAAGCAGTGCAGCCCCTGTAGTAGACCACGCAATTAAAACCGGCACTTTGTAATAATACGATAACCCAATTGAGGTTATACCCATTACTAAACCCAGCATTAAAATCCAACTGGCAACTAACTCCGGCGTGCCCCCTAAAGTAATTACTACCTGATAAATCAGTGCAATTGAACTCGAAAAACCAATAATTACAGCTACAAGCCCTGCTGTAATTCGGTTAAGCAACTGATCAGATACCTTCATAAATCCCTCATACTTCATTTTTACAGCAAACAACATACTTTGCATGTTAGTGCTTTGCAATTGGCTATTACGCTATGGCCAATGAAAAATTTTCACGCATAGTTAAACTTTTTTTAACGCTTAAAAAGCATACTCATAATTGTAATTATAAAAACAAAACAAGTACCTAAAAACAGCCCTGCAGGGTGCATGAACATTGTAAAAAACCAATACATAAATTTACATTTAGCAGTCCTAAAATAGGTAAAGATCCTTTTTACAATGAGTTACAAAGACACCTCTTACCACTTTATGATTACATTTATAAACTTGATCTAAACTATTTTATACTATAAAACATAACACCTAGTTAACTTTAAACCCCATAAGAGAAACAAATGAAACGTTATGTTGCCTTAATTATTGCCATTCCTTTATCGGCATATGCTATTTATTCATTTTTAAATACTCCCAAAAAAGCAGCAAAACCTATCGCCCCAATTGCTATTGACGTAGTGCCTGTGAACTCTAAATTTGCGACGAATCAAAAAGCACCTCAACCAATTGATATGAGCAAAGATCCAATAACAGTTAAAAATATTGAGCCTGCAAAAACCTCAATACCCGAGCACTTTGATGCCATAAATAAGCTTTCGGATGATGCAAAAGCAATACTTAAAAATGCCAAAGTTCTACCAACCGATTTAAACAACGAAGCCTATATAGAGTTTGATTTACCAACACTAAAAGCACTAAATATGGGTGATAACTTCGATTTAGCGATTCCGCAATCTGCAGAAACCTACACAGCAGAAATTACAAGCGTGAGTGAGGCTAGCAATGGCGATAAAAGTATTTTTGGCCAAGTAACAGGTATAGATGGGAACATGCACAATACCGTTTTAACCGTAGGTAAAGACGCTGTATACGGGCAATTTACGACCCCTAATGGTAATTACGTTTTTGAAAGTAAAGGTAAATATGGCTGGATAGCCGCTAAGCGTGATTTATACAAAAGCCATATTGAACACGACACAAGTTCGCTTTCGCCAAATACACAAAAAGGAGTTGATGTATTTGCACCTAAAAAAGATGAAAACTTAACAAATTAAAACCACTACAAAAGTAAGGAAATACAACAATGAAAAAAGTAATCTCAACAAGCGTAATAGCAGCATCGTTATGTGCAGCAAGTGTTGCTCAAGCAGAAACGATTAATATTGGTATTTTATATACTGATCAATCGGCGGCTGCTACAAGTAACATTACAACAAAAATTAACCAGCTAATTGCTTTTAGCAACCAAGTTTATAGCCAAAATGGTGTAGACATTACACTTAACTTAGCAGGCACACAAAACCTAGGCGATTACGCAGTAACACCGTCTGAGGAGTGGCTCGACGCTGTTACCGACAGCAGTTACGTTGATGGTTTACGCACAGATTGGAAAGCCGACATGATTGCTGTACTAGGTACAGGCCAAAGTGCTGGTAACGGTTTAATTTCGTGCGGCTTAGCCTGGGTTGGCCAAGGCACTAACGGTAATTTATACAGCTCAATGAGCGATCGTATGTACTCTATTACTGCTATTGATTGTGGCGCAACTACGTTTGTACATGAACTTGGTCATAACCAAGGTTTAGCGCATTCACGTAAGCAAGGCGATACATCGGGTGGCGTGTATGTTGATGGTATGGGCCACGGCGTTCAAAACGAATTTGCAAGTATAATGGCTTACCCGCACGTTTACGGTAGCGCAACACAATACGATTACTTCTCTAACCCTAATTGGACAGTAAACGGTTTAGCGTTTGGTGTAACTAACCAAGCATATGCAATTCGTACTGTTACCGATACAAAAACAAGTATTGCTAACTTTAAGTAAGTGATTTAAAGCAGGCTGTATATAGCCTGCTTAGTTTGTTATTCCCTTTAGGGCGCATTTGCGCTCTTTTTTATTTTAAATCATTAACAAAATTTAATGTTGCGTCCACATTTACAATATTTGGTAATAGGTACACTTACACCATAGTAATAACTAAAAAGTAGTAACTAAAAGCCTAAAAGTGTGCAGCTAATTAATGCACTACTATTTTTTGTTTTACAGCAGGCATTAACGTTTTACCGTCACCATCTACTTTATCTAAAAGCTTAAGCCCCATTACTTTTGCAAGTACCGGGTAAATATCAAGGTTACTTACTTTTTCAAGCTTTACACCTTGCTTAAAGGCTGGGCCAACCGCTACAAGTGATGCCGCCATGTCATCAGTATAGGCATAGCCATGAGTACCTAAATACATTGCTTTATCTGAATTGGTAAATACCGCCGGCGCTGTAGTTTGCACTACAATATCGCCCACCCGAGTGCCCTTATTATAATGATACCCAGCTAACTGCTCGTCATTTAACACTGTATAACGCCCATTAGCAGCCTTTTTTAAACGTGCTTTGTAGCCTTCAATATCTGCACTTTTAGCATCTGGCTGCGTATAAATTAATAAACGAGGGCCTGTGTTTTTAACTAAAAAGTTATCGTCTTGTGGCAGTGTTGAAATATCAATACTTTGCTCAGGGTCTACATGCGCCATACCGTGATCGGATACAATAACTAAGTTAACGTCTTGCTCTAACTTGCTTAATCGGGTTTGTAATTGGCCCATTAAATCGTCTAATTGCTTTACCGCATCGCGAGTTTGCGGTGCGTCTGGCCCAAACTCATGCCCCATGCTATCTACTAACGAAAAATAACTCGCTACAAAGCGTGGACGCTGTGCTTTAGGTAAGCTTAACCACTGTATAATTTGATCTACACGGCCTTGGTACTCACTGTATTTAGAGTAGTGAAAGTAATAGTCGGGCGTCATGCCATTAAAGCGCGCATCCGACTCTGGCCAAAAATAAGTAGCCGATTTTAGCCCCTGCATTTTTGCTAAATTCCAAAGTGGAATACCGCTTACCCACGTGCTATCGCCCATGCCTTTACCCATACTGTAACACTCGTTTTTACGGGCTTTATCACAAAAGTTATTATCTACAATGCCATGGTTTACAGGCAGTAAACCCGTAATTATAGAAATATGATTAGGAAACGTTTTAGTTGGGTAAACCGGAATAAGCTTTTGAGCCCTTACACCGCGATCCCCCATTGCTTTTAAATTAGGCGCGCCGTGTTTTTCTATGTAATCCCAACGTAGGCCATCTATTGATACCAGCACCACTGTTTGCTCTTTTGCCGCATATGCCGCTTGGCTGGTTAACATTAAAAGAGCCAACATCATTGCCTTTAAAAATACATACTTCATTACAAATACTCGCCTACATTAAAATGCGTTAAATACTGAAAAATATAGCTTTATAATACAATTGCCGGGCCTTAAATGATACAAGCACCTGTACCTAACTCGTCTAGATGTATATATTAACAAGTAAGTATTAAAAACGAATGACAACGCGCATTTACTTTGCCAGTCGTCACCACTAAGCAAGGACTCCGATGACTATCGACTTTAGTAAAAAAATAACCCCCGCGCGCATGTATCGCACGACTGCAAATTTACAAATGGCGATGGAAAGCGATCGCGGTCGCATAATTAACAGTGCAGCTATTCGTCGCCTGCAGCAAAAAACCCAGGTTTTTCCGCTAGAGCGAAACGCAGCAGTGCGCTCGCGGTTAACTCACTCACTCGAAGTTCAACAAGTGGGCCGTTTTATAGTACAGCGCATTTTTGCTAATTTAAGCTTTGAGCAACAAACCGAGTTTGGCTTAAAAGGGCTAGAACGCCCGCTCGAAAGCTTAGTAGAAATGGCCTGCCTAATGCACGATATAGGCAACCCACCGTTTGGACATTTTGGCGAAGCTGCAATAAACCACTGGTTTAATAATAATTTAGCAAGTGTTACACCAAAGCGCTGCAAAGAGCCAAACACCGGCATAGGCGTTATTTTTAAACACCTCGCGCTCGATATTTGTAATTTTGAAGGTAACGCACAAGGCATACGCATTATTCATTCGCTGCAAACACTTAATTTAACCTATAGTCAAAGTGCGGGGATTTTAAAATACACTCGCCCAGCAGGGCTTGATGTAAAAGACATACCGCAAAACAAAAACTACTTAATGAAAAAAGTAGGTTACTACTACAGCGAAAAAGCGTTTGTAGAAGCGCTTCAAAACGAGCTAACCATTGAGCCGTATTGCCGCCACCCCGCAAGTTACATAATGGAAGCCGCCGACGATATTTCGTATTGCCTAGCCGACATAGAAGACGCAGTAGAAAAAGACATAATAAGCACCGAGCTGTTGTGCCAAGCACTTAAAAGCCAATATAAAAAAGCGCTTATAAACCTAACCATAGACGATGCTGAGCATCTGTCTTTTGTAGATAAAGCGGTAGATTACGCTCTCGATCGTGCACAGGCTCAGCCATATAACTTTAATAGCGAATTTTTTATATACCTGCGCGTAGCACTGCTCCACCCGCTGGTGAATCATGCGGCAAAACGCTTTATTAAGCACATAGAGCCTATTTACCATGGCGACTTTAACCAAGCCCTTTTAGAAGACAGAAGCCATTTACACGCCGTAACTAAAACGCTTAAAAAAGTAGCGCTTGAGCATGTTTTTTCTAATAAAGAGGTAGAAAAACTAGAGCTACAAGGCTATAGAATAATTAACGGCCTGCTTGATTGTTATAAACCTTTGCTGCAATTAACCAGCGACGATTTTAGGCGAGCACTTAATGGCGACTCACGCTTATTAATAGAGTCGCGTTTAGTTAAAAAGCTCTCTAAAAAACACCTAAACAGTTACCAACATGCAATAGATGCCATGCAAGAAGAGCCTGACCACTTTGCAGCGTACGAGTTTTATTATCGCTGTAGGTTAATTCAAGATTACATAAGCGGCATGACCGATCAATTTGCATATGATGAATACCGCAGCCTGATGGTGATCGACTAAGTCGCGCGCCCCCTAGATAATTTTTAATTTTGCGCTTAAAATCAAACTATTAATATTTAAGCGCTGTTACTTTATGATCATAAAATTAGTTAGACTTACTCTGTGTTTTGCCCTTTTTTATAGCGCACAAAGCGCTGCTTACAACGAAGCCATGTGCATTTTAATAAAACAAGAAATGCAGCAAAACAGCAATAATAAAGCCAGCCGACAATACCGAAAAGCCGCGCGCGACTACAAAAATAATTGTAATAA
The DNA here is from genome assembly GCF_900239935.1 of Pseudoalteromonas carrageenovora IAM 12662. Classification (NCBI taxonomy): domain Bacteria; kingdom Pseudomonadati; phylum Pseudomonadota; class Gammaproteobacteria; order Alteromonadales; family Pseudoalteromonadaceae; genus Pseudoalteromonas; species Pseudoalteromonas carrageenovora. The sequence goes on along the minus strand of NZ_LT965929.1, from coordinate 129,266 downwards.
GCCAAAACAAGTTCAAACCCAGCCTAAGCCGCAAATAAGTGAGCCAGAGCCAACACCTATAGTTACTCAGCCTCAGCCTCTAATTGTAGAGCCCGCACCTGTTGTTGAGCCCATTGTCGCACCTGCTAATAACATAAACGAAGAAACACTTAATTTAACAGACGAGCAAAAGCAGCAAATAAATGAGCAGCTAAACACAAACGATGTAATAACCATTGATGTAAATACAGCTAATGATCAGCCACAAACACAAACCGAAAATGAGCAAAGCGCAGCGCAAAACACAATTAATAACAATACAGATGAAAGCCACCCCCCAGCCGTACCGCCAGTTAAACAACCAAAAGTAGAGCCGGTAAACACAGCACCTGAAAACACGGCGCCTATAAAAGTACTAAGCAAACCAGCACCAATAGTTACACCACTACCGGCAAACCAAAACTCAAGCTCGCTGTTATTACCGACCTTAATTATTGTTATTGTGGTGCTAATTGGCGCAATGGTATTAGTGCGTATACGCCGCGCTAAGCAACAAAAAACCGAGCCAGTTATGGGCGCAGACGCTTTAGTTAAAAATGCTAAAAATGAGCAAAGCGCAGCTAAAAAGACTAAACAACCAGAGCCTACCGCTGAGCAAGTAAATACCGAAAGTACGACTGCAGCTGCGCCTATTAAAAAACAACATAAAGCACCTTCAACTCAAAGCACAGAGCTAAATAAACCAATACCTGTAGAAGTAAAAGCTGAGCAGGCTAATTTACCAAATACAAAAAGCGAAACTCAGGAAGTGGCTCAGCAGCCAAATGAGCAACTAATCAGCAATGAAGCAATTAATACCACTGAACAACCCGTTGCTATCGCGCCTCAAAGCGCTCAGCCAACTGATGAACCTAGCGCTACTTTTAGCGATGCTAAACAAAAAACCGAGCCTAATACCGCCGAGTTTGAAGCCGCAGCCAAAACCACGTTAGAGCGCATAAAAAGCGCCGATGAATTTAGCGAACCACAAGTACGTGAATTTGATCCTGATGCAAAACCAGTAAAAAGAAAGCGTAATCACGGCGCTCAAATTACAGAGCCTACCCACACAGAAACTGAGCGCAATACAGTAGAGCAAACACAAAACACACCTGAGCCAATAACGCCCAGCGAGCCTGTTGCTGACTTACATACACCCAATGAAACAGCAAACAATGAGGTTACATCATTCGCCACCGAGCACGACTTTAAAGAGCCAGAAGTACGTACATTTGACCCAAGCGCACCACTTCCAGGTAAAAAGCCAGCACCTAAAAAAGCAGAAGTTAAAGTTGAACCTGTACCTGAAAATAAACCTGAAAACATTGCGACACCAATTGATGAGCAAGAGCAAGCTCCTTCAAAACCAGAGCCAGCACCAGAGCCTAAAAAGGCAGATAGCAGCAATCCATTTGCAAACCTATCACTTGATGAAAGCTGGGATCCAAACTCTGCAGAAAAGCCCAAAATAGAAGAGAAAAAACGTACCCCTAAATCACAAGCACTTATAGACGCAGAAGAACGCGCTAAAAATATGAAAACCAAAGAGTAGTACTTACTCTTTGGTTTGCTGCGCTTACAAATATTCTCGGGGTTTTAACGAGAGCAAGCTCGAGGTCTGTAATTAAATACCTGAGCTTGCTACAACCATCTTAGGCGTAAAACCTACTCGCGCGAAAAGCGAAGCTTTTAAATTGCCATTCACGCTAAAAGTTATGTGTTTTAAAAGAGGTTTTTAACCACTTTGAATATTGACTATCAATATCAGGATACTGCTCATTCAGCGAAGTACTCAATTGTTTTTTAGATAGCTTATTACAAGGTAACTCTTGCTCAGCAAGCATTATGTTTTTAAGTAAAACTTTGCCTGAATGCGAGTCCATCAAAAAATAAATAGCAGCCCAACTGCTTGCATATAACTTGCTAGTATCACTTTTACTCCAAGATTTATCCAAAGTAATTAGCGAGTTAAATGTGAATACACTTTTTGTAATTTTGCTATTTTTTACCCATGAACTATTAGGTTCAACAATACCTGTTTGCATATGGTTTTTTGTTAGTTCAAAGTATTCAGCTAATCCTTCATTAAGCCACCTAGGCGTATAACCTAATACCGCTTTATTAATAGCATGCACAGCCTCATGTATTGCAGTTCGCATTGCAGCATGTTCATTATCATAATTAATAAAGGCAGAATTACTTGCATGAAAGTACATACCTGCTGTATTGCTAGGGTTAGCGCCTCGTTGCTTTATTGCCGCTTCGTAAGCACGGCGCGTAGGTAATACAGTTAAATTGAGTTTTACCTTTTTAAGCGCGTGCACACCAATAATCTGGCCATATACTTTAAACACCGTATTAAGTTTGATGTGTAATGCCTGGTTAAACGACGAGGGTAAATTAGGCGTATTCAATGTGAGATCAAAATAATCTAATGGCTCAATAAAACCAGTGTTATAAGTGGCTACTGCAAAGTCAGGTTTTTTATCACTAAAGTGCTGTACGCCGTCAGTGTCGGTCCAGGTAAATATATCGCCATTTTGTTTGTATTTAACTTTTCCTAACGATACATCCACGCAGCGCGTAATATCGCCTTGTGGCGAATGATTATCCATAGCTACTGGCGTATTTTGTAAAGTTACAGTGCTTTGATTATCTAAACGTTTTATAACTTGTGGTTTAGTAACAATCGTTTGCGTTAAACCGTTATAAATTCGTTTAACCTCACCCACAGGGTCGTGATAATTAAACACCCGCCCCGTAAAATGATTAGCAATAAGTGCCGATGCTATAAGCAACACAATAAACATAAATACTATGCGTAACTTTGTGTTAAACATCGTTATGGGCGCCCTTGCCACTGCGCTTCAAATAAATCTTTTTGTTTACCTCTGTATTCGCTACACCACACAAAATCGGCCGACTCCATCCCTTTTTTACGACAACGTTTAGGCAGTTTATAAAATTTAGACCAAGCATCTAGTTTAGCTGCATCTTTATAGCTATCGCTGTGTAAAGACATATTAGATACATTTTGGTTAAGTAACCAATTGCTGTTAGACGTTCGAGTTGAAGCAATAGAAGAAACGCCACTACTCTTTTTAGGCTTACTACAGTGATTAGCAAGTAAGGTAAATAACGCTTTATCGCGCGCAGTTAAGTGTTCGCCTTCTTTTGTGCTGTAACCACTTCTAAATTGCGAGCGGATAGCTTCGCGTTGCTTTTTAATACTGTCGCATTGAGATTGTGAGTAAGCTGTACCTGCTTGGGTTAATGTTGCAAACACGCTAAGCACTAATATTAAAATCCATTTAAGCATTTGGTAAGCCTGTATAAATTAGCAGAAATTAAAAAGAGGATTAATTAGAGGGTAAATATTAAATTTAAAAGATATAATTTTATTATAAATAAAAGCCTATTTACCGCCTTTATTTAGAGTTAAATACTTTTATTTATAAACAAAAATATTTAATATAAACAAATTAAAGTTAGCTTAATTACGTTTATAATTTATTTATAAACTAAAACATATATTAAAATTTAAATATTATTAACTTTAACATTTAGAATAAACTGCAACCAAATGAGGAACACTTAGTTTAATTATAAATTTTAGCCTCAACACATTCGTGCTTATTTAAACTAGAAAGGTCTTTAGTTAGTAAGTATTTCACTATCAGCATGGTGTTTTTGAAATCTATTTCACGAAATTTAAAAGCATGCTTTATCATCAGTTTAAAATAAACATAACAATGAGAGTTAAACGTTTTCTTTAAAATTTTTCGTTGTTTAGAATTTAACTCTATGTTTTCTAAAATCATCGCGGTTGCTAATGCTTTACTTCCCATAATATTGCAAGAGCCGACCAGTTCCCAACTAATATTAGAAAAGAACATATTAACCCCTTTACCGCATTTGGTAACATCACAAGGGTAATAAGCTACTTTGTCTGCGCCTGCGCATAGTAACAACCACATTAACTCATCTTCCCCTGCAAACCTTAATTGGTCACAAAATAAAATATCAGGGAACTTGTTTAATCTATACATAACAGTGGAGGTTTGCGATAAGTACTTATTGTACATAGACTCAATAACAACTGACGAATCAATAATAAACTGAGAGTCACCTATTGAAAAACGACTAAGGTCTTGTTCCATTTCAGGGATATCTGTATTCCAATTTGAATCATAAAAACCATCACGGTCCGTATTTCCAAAATAAAAATTAGCACCTAAATCAAATGCTTCTAAGGCTAAAGAAGAGTGCTTCTCGCCCCATTGATCATCAGAGTCCAAAAACGCAACGTAATCTACAACACTACTGAGCTTTTCTTGAATATGCCTTAAAGCTGTATTCCTAGCGATCGCTGGGCCAGAATTATTTTTATGATAAAGGCTAATAAGGTGTACGTTTTTAGGTAAGGTAGGTAGTTGAGATAATTCTTCAGACAATGCAAGTGGGGAGCAGTCATCAACAATAACAACATAATAATTTATTTCACTTGAGCATTTTTGTTCAAGTATAGACTTTAGAGACTTTAATAGTATCCCTTTATCTCTTTGATAAAATGGTATCACTACCCCAATATTGTGCATAAAAATTTCCTATGAATCATCTTAAAAACATCCGTGTACAGCAATTAAAAAATTGCGTGATTATTTGAACAAGGCCAAATAAAAATTATTAACAATAACTTTTAAAATTATAATTTTAAAAAACAATATAAACTGTTTTATATTTATAATATTTATTGACTAAAAATAATACTAACATTTAACTACCAAATCAATAAATATTGCCTAAATAGCCGCTATTTTAAAGGCCGGGCAGTGTTAAATACTAAAAATACAAACTGCTATTATTAAATTACAAATTATTTCATACACATAAGGTTTACTTGCATTTAAAAAATAGCCAACTATTATTACTGATAGTTAAATAGTACAAAATTTTAAAAACCAACCCTTTATCATTAATAGTTTTAATTACTAACCTAAATTAGAGCTTGTACCTATTTAACAATGTGAAACTAATGCCCAAGTATTTCCAGGCTATTAACTCATACTATTGATAAAAAATTTAGCTTAAAGTAAATCAATTCTAAAAATGACGAGCTGACTACTTATTGAACACCGTGTTTTTCATTATCTACGATTGCTTGCGTAAATTACCCATTATTTGTAAATCTACAAAACGCCTTACACAGTAATTTTTTTATATAGACCCACAATAATACCAAGATCGAATAGTCTATCAAGTAACTTATTAAGCAATTTCAATTTCACATAAGTAAAAGCTGCATATTTATTAAACCACACGCTAATAAATTACTTTATAGGTACAAATTAGTTACTATAAATATCGATATGCTTTATTTGTTTGCTTTTATATACCAGCAAAAAATTTTAGGTAGGAATTGATTCACATTAAGATACTGTTTTAAACCTAAGAGGGAGGAAACAGCGCGGCTTATCACACTCATAGCAACCTACTACATATAAAATACCATTTACACATTAGCCGCAAAGCCTGCTCGCGTGAAAAGCGAAGCTTTAAATTTTGGGCAAAAGTTTACCTTGCGCTTTAATTAAAGCATTCAACATTACTTGTTCAACTTAAACACAGCTATTCGCCTCATATAGTGAGTCAAATATTAATTTAATTGCCTCATTGAGCAGCTTTGTAACGTGTACTGCGCCCACCGGCAGCCATTTTTGTTATGAAACCAAGCGTTTGTAAATCAGCTAAATGGCGCGTTGCAGTCGCACGGCTAACTTTAGCCACCTTTTGATACTGACTGGCACTAATGCCGTGCTCAAATTGGCCATCGAGTAATTTATTAATTACTTTTACCTGTTGCTCACTTAGTTTTGCTTGCTCTTTACTTGCCCAGTAATTGGTCTTAAAAACTGTTTGCTCAATATTATTAAGCGTATGGTGTATTGCATTATTAAGCGTACATAAAAACCATTTAATCCACTGTGTTATACAAAGCCCACCACGCTGCGTGGTTTCTAGCACCTCGTAGTAGCTTTTCCTATCGTCTAAAATAGCCACCGACATAGCATAAAACCGAATAGACTCTGCATACTTTTGTGCTAAAGCCAAATCGGTTATAAGCCGTGTTATTCGCCCGTTACCATCTTCAAGCGGATGTATAGTTACAAACCATAAGTGTGCGATAGCAGCACGAATAAAAGGGTCTATTTGTGGATCGTTTTGCGTGTTGTTAAACCAATCAAAAAATAGCGACAGCTCTTTATTTACTACCTTTTTAGGGGGTGCTGTAAAATGTAATACTGGTTTGTCTAAACGCCCCGACACCACCTGCATTGGCTCGCCGCCACGCAACTGCCCGCCCTCAATGTTAGTAAACAAGCTTTGCTCACCTGCAAATAATAACCGATGCCAGCTAAGCACGCGTTCTAAATCAAGCGGTGAATTTGTGTTCGTTATTGCATCAAGCATAATTTCTGCAAGATTGTCGCTTTGCACTGTTGTGGGGTAAGGCTTCTCGTTAATGTTGAGCTTTTTAGCAAGCGAAGAGCGAACCGAAAATGCATTAAGCTTTTCGCCCTCAATTGCACTGGAGTGAATAATATTCGCTAGTAAGGTATCAAGAGCTTGCTGCTTTTGATGAGCACTTTGCACGCCCGTACGGCCCACTAACAAACCTTGGTTATATGAAAGCTCCCTTAGTAAAGGAGCAAGCGCCGCATCGTCCCACGTAAAGTTTGGCCAGTTTTGTTGTTGCCATATCCACATAGTCTTTAGCCCTTAAGTTAATTAGCTTCAGTCTATATGATTTAATTGCCTCATTCAATGAGGCAAATAGTGGAATTAATCGCCTCATTGCTTTGCAAGCACCACCGCTTTTAAATTATAGGAAACTGTAATTTAAACATCCGTAGACACTGTTTTACATCGCGCTTTGATTTTTAACCGTAGGCGCGTAGCTTGCTCGCGCAAAAAGCACAGGTTTTAGAATGTATTTACTTTTATCGCGTTGGCGACGGCAATCAAAAAGAGGCCCCCTTAGCAGCAGCCTTTAAATGTATCGTAGGCGCCCAGCTTGCTCGCGCGAAAAGTGAAGCTTTTAAATTGCCTTACTATCGTTCAAGGCTCGCTGTACTACTTGATAACAAATAGCACGCTGCTGCTCTTGCTCTAAGCTAACCTGTCGCATTGAAAGGATCATTTTAACTATTTGTTTATGAGAAACGATAGGGAAGGCAGGTCTCTGCTTTAGCTCTACAAACCAACCAGGAAAGCATAAAACAGGCAAAGCTTGGGTGTTAAAACCCGTCGCCTCTTGCAGCCATTTATTCACCCAATTAGCTTGATTTTGAGCTTGCTCTAGCGGCTTACTTTCAAACCAAGAGGGAAACACTAAACGATTTTTCTCAAATTTAACTTTGTAATTTGTATCGTCTTTTATCCGTTTATGCCTACCTTTGGTTTCAATGGCAAATATCCCATTTGGCCCAACAACCAAATGATCGATATTAAAACCATCAGCTTGTATATCATGAAATACCTGATAACCGTGTGACTGTAATTCTATAAGCTCTGAAGCAACTGCTAATTCTGCGTCGCGCCCGAGTTTTAGTTTTATTAAGTGATTTGACTCAACCCAAAGCTTTCGTGCCACGTAGACTAAACCCAATGCAATCATAATAATGAAGAAGTAATTAAACTTGCCGCTGGCAAACATTTCAGCAATGCCTTTAATAGCAAAAGGCATTGTAACTATTAAAGCAGACAAAGAAATCAGGCCAATTACATCAACAATCTTGTTATTTACTTGTTCGTTTAATGTTTGCGCTGCAACACGTTTAAGCTTTTTACGATCAACAGGTAGTTTTGCATTTTTTTGATGAAGCCATATTTTGACAAACAAAACACCCAGTAATGAATAAACACTACCAATAACAAATAAAAGACTTAAACCTTGGTTTAATAAATCATCCATGATGAGTTCCTATAATCATAATGTTTACTTTATACCTTAAAAACAGGTACATGTCGCATTATTCAAACTCACGCGACGAAGCCCACCTAAACACCTGTAGGCGCTCAGCTTGCTCGCGCGAAAAGCGAAGCTTTTAAAATAATTTACAAATATCGCGTTGGCGATGGCAACCAAAGAGAAGTAACCGCCGACTTCTCTTTGGAATCTTTCGGCGCCCCGAGTATTTTGCAATTTCCTCAAAGCCTAAATCGACATGAACGTAACTGCCGTGTATTCGCCGTCCATGGCGAAGTCACGGCTTTAATTGCATTGCCTAAAGGGATTTAGGTACTTGGAATTTGTCGGGAACAAAATTCCGCCATGCAATCAATTACTCACAATTAAGTCCTTTCGGGCAAAATGACGGGGAAATTGTCTTGGCATTAGCCTTTAAGTTTGTTGTTATTACCGTTATGTATATTAAAGTTAACTTTACCTTTTTACCTTGGCCAGTAAGTTACCTAACTTATCTAGCTCGATTAACCATCATCTCAAAGCTTTATGATGCTCGCCAAAAATAACGAACACAGTAAGCAGCGGCTTGAAATTTTTTAATCAGCAATTACTTAAATTTGAGCAAACCGTCCGCTATCAAGCTTACTTTTATGCGTTAGATAATGGCGTTTATCAGCCCACAAATAAAGCTCAGGCCGACTAACCTGGCGCTGGTTTAGAGCTACAAGCTAGGTTTTACCAAAAGCCCGCTGCCTTCTCATTTCTTCTTTATGGTTCATAAAAGCGCCAACCAATAAATGACCACTTAATCAGTCATTAACTATCTAATGAATGCTTAAATAATCTTTAACTTATATGAGGGATCACGCTTTCTAAGCGCTTTATGTCAACATCACTGATATTAGCAAAACGTTTAAAGTGCGTTGGCCACTGGCGAGTATAGCTTTCAACCTCTGCAATTATTTTTGTTGCTTGAGCCTTGTTGAGGCCAAAGCGTTTGGCTTGCGACAATAAATTATCGATACTAGCATATCGGCCATCATCACCAAGCCCTATGCCATGCTGCTTTGAGTTATTAATAGGGGTGATATCATAAGCGGGGCTCATACGCCACGTTTGCCCAGCAAAGTGATACAAAAATGCATGATTTCGGCTGTGATCATCGGTATTACCAATAAACACGTTAAATACCATTCGCTTGTAGAGCTCTGTAGCATCAGCAGCGAACTCACCTGTGTGGTGGCGAATAAATTCTGCCAGTTCACCGTAGCTATAGTATGTTGCTAAGTCGCTTATCGCGACTTTTGGTTTTTGTAATAAGCTATTGGCGCTTAAAAAGTGATGAGTTGGTAAGTCATCGCTTACATCAAAACGTTCAACTAACAGAACATCGCCATTTTCTGTTTCATGAATACGGGTATTTGCAGTGCGAATCCCCAATTCATTAGCCATACGCATAGCGCCATGCTCAGCCCTAGCTAAATTAAACAAATCGTCTTGACGATTAAATTTTGCTAAATAAAGCTTTTCATCAATTTTTACAGAGGTTTTAGGTCTTGCTCCCCCCATGCTTTGGCCAAATTCAAAGGCTTTTTTTGCTTCCTGTGAAATCGCTTTATTGGCGAGCAAATCGTCCTTTGCTTGATCTAACAAGGCTAAATCGGCTAATGTATTTTTATTCGCTTTATGTTTTGATGCGCTGCGCGACAAACTAAATACCAAGGCGCCAACACCATACCCAGACCCTGCGAGTAAAAATTCTAGCTCATTCTTTGGCTTGGTATTATGTAACGACAGTATAAGCTTACGCCCCCACGAATCAGCTCCCGCATCACTTAACACCCCAAACACACCTTTATTGGCAGAATAACTAACTATGCCAGGCTGTAATGGTAAATGCAGCGGATCGAGCGCAAACGCATCAGAGCGCGCAAGGTAACTTTTACCATAATTAAACTCACCTCGGCCAGTTTGTGTATTTAACTTAAAAAAACCACAAATTATGGGGCTGTCTTCTAAACCGTCAATAAATACATAAGCTTCAGAAGTCATCGTTAATCACCTGAGTTTTATTGCTTTTACGCTGTCTTGCATTATAACCGCCCACATCTGCGGCTAGCTCGTTAATTTCATCCAGCAATGAGCCTTGCAATTGAAGAACAACAAGGGCTTCAAACAATATATCGCTTTTTACTACCTCTCCTTGTTCAAGCTTTTGTACCGTGGAGCGAGATACACCAATCATCTTAGCGAACGTGCTCTGGGTATAAAGTAAAGTACGATGCTGACGAATTAAATCACCCAAGCGACGCGCCAGCTTTAATGCTTGTTCTGATCTCATAAATGACTACCAAATCGGTCATTAATACATTAATGATTAGTTTAGCGGTATTTATTATGATTGCAATATTATTTAAATAGAGACGTAATGAGCTTCGAGCAGCGGCATTCAAGTTTACCGTAGGCGCCAAGCTTGCTCACGTTAGAAGCGCAGCTTCTCATTACTCAATAAATTAACAACGTAAAAGCCCTGCTTTTAAAACGCCAACAAGTTGCGCGTCTACAAGGTGAATTTTACACTGGCGTGGATGTGGTGTTTAGGCGCGATTTTATATCGCGCTTGTAGACGATGAGCTTGCTCACGTTAGAAGCGCAGCTTCTCATAACTTAATAAATTAACAGCGTAAAAGCCCTTCAACAGTATTTTTATTAGGTACTTCAGTGATATGATTTAAACATATATGACAGAAAGGATGTCGCATGATTTTAAAAGATAAAGCTCTATCAACTTCCAATTACGCTAAGATCAAAGCGGGTCAAAAACAAGAACTTGACGTTGCCTTTTATTTACGTCGCGCCTTTAAAGATCATGGTCAGGTATTTGTGTTTAACGATGTAAAATTTAAACACAATGGCGAAACCGCACAAATAGACCACCTAATCGCGTACACCTATGGTTTTATTCTTATCGAATCTAAAAGTATTACAGGGGAAGTAACGATTAATGAGCATCAAGAATGGAGTCGCAGTTATCGCGGCAACTGGCAAGGTATGCCATCGCCAATAAAACAGGTTGAATTACAACTAGAACTATTAAAAAGCCTAATGCGCGACAATGCACCAAACCTACTCACTAAATTATTTGGCAAACTGCAACAGGGTTTTGGTGGCAGAGAGTGGCATAGTATTTGTGCCATATCGAGTAACGCCATTATCAACCGAAAAAACACACCAAAAACAATTGAAGAGAGGCTGGTTAAATCGGAATTTATAACTGATAAATTACTCGAAATAATGAAGCTTCCAGCATCTAAACCTAATGCACTTCACCTTTTTACAACAAACGTTCGGCCATGGTTCAGTGAAGAAACACTCGATAGGATTTGTCAGTTTATTTTAGATCAAAATATATCGCCTAACTTACAAGAGCCTTCATATGCACCTGCAGAAATAAGCGAATCAGAACCTGTTTACGATGAGGCTTTAATAGCGTCTGAGCAAACCAATACTGAACAAGTAAAACCTAAAAGTGATCTAATCAAAGAGATAACATTAGCTTGTAAGCAATGTAATAGCGCGACCAATTTGCAACCTCTTTCTGGGCGCTATGGCTACTTTGTAAAATGCGGTAATTGCACTGCAAACACACCAATGAAAATGCCGTGCCCTAACTGCTCTAGTAGTAATACGAAAACAAGTAAGCGTAGAGAAAGTTACTCTTTAGTATGCAAAGATTGTGAGATAAGTACGCCAATTAAGCTTTAACGTTTGTAGGTGCTATTCTACATCGCGCTTGCTCGTTAGTAACGGGCTTATAATCCTCAATCAGCGAAAAGGCCTATGTGCTGTATTGAGTTTCATACAATACTAGCAGCAAATTATTTTACACTTTTTAAGTGTAAAATAATTTTGTATTGACTACTTAGTTAAAAATCATTAGCCTTTTTTAAACAATTAAAAAGTAAGGATACTGATCATGGCTCTAGAAATTAGAATCTGCTTGGATGCAGTCACTGCAGAAGTAGTAAAATGTAAAACAGACAAGGAAGATACATTTTCTAAAGATAATAATCACATAAAAAGTGATGTGATTACCTCTGGTACACCATATATCTGGCGCAAAGAGTACTCTCAATTCTCAGATAACCCTACCTCAGAACAAAAAAATATACTCAGACAATTCTCGCTACTACCAGCTCAATCAAAAAGAAATATTGCAGGTATGTTACGTGATTTTGGGAGTGAAACCTTGCTTGCAATTTCTGATTTTCAAGCTCAAGTGATACCATTTTTAGAAAGTAACACACATGCTATTGTTGGTTCAGGTGCCACATCAATAGAAGCTCGCAGTTCAAAATTTGTTGATTTAGCGATTAAATATGAAGCATCTTTAAAAGACATTCGAGCCGCACATAAATCAGGTATGCCTAAATACCACATGGTTGCTTTAGAGCAAAAAGCACTTGCTATATTTAAAGACTTGCAAGTTAAATACCAAGCTGAATTACAGCGTTTTATGAATACTAACCGTGCAAGTCGAAGAGGTACTGTTTGGTCTAACCCTGACCGTGGTGTTCATATAGCTAAAAGTGCCAGACATTCATCTAAACTTGATATAAGTAGTACTGCTGAATTAAACAAAATAAAACGTCTCGAAAATAATGCTCGTTGGCTAGGTTATGGGATGATTGCTGTCGATGCTGTTGTGCGAGGAGTTTCTGTTTATAGTGATTATAAAAATGGCGGCAACCTACAAAGAAGTATATCAACCGAACTAGCTAGTTTTGGGGCGGCTACTGCAACTGGTATTTATGTCGGAACGGTTACAACAACAGCTTTAAGTTCTTTACTTATGTTAACTCCATATGGGTGGGTCATTGCGTTAGGTGTAGGACTATATGTCGGTTTTGCAGCGAGTAATGAAATGAGCAAATTTATGAAACAAACCTCTGAAAACATATACGACAGAAAACCTATATTTGAAGGGGTATTTTAGATGCCCGCAGCTCATTTAGCTGGGTATTCTCTGATCGTATTTATGATAGGTACCTTTGCCTCTGGCATATTGTTTTCAAGAATTTCTGTTAAACATATTAATAAAAATATGGAAAAGGATGGTGTACTTCCCCCAAATTGGGATAAAGGTATTGGCGCTAGTGTTTCATTTTATGTATTTGCGATGTTTTTTGAACGCTCTCGTATACCAACTCCAATGTTTGATGGTCGTTTTGTAGCCAAATATGCACGTCCCGTTGATAAAACAATAGGCATGATCCACTTAATTTCAGTTACAGGGATGATGCTGTGTCTGTGTATTGTTTCTTATTTTTCTGACTAGTTTCCTATTAATGCATACCCATAATGTAATAAACGCACCTCTTAAACGCCAACAAGTTTTGCGTCTACAAGATATAAACACAGCTATTTACTCAGGGTTGATGATTCGTTGTAGGCGCCCAGCTTGCTCGCGCGAAAAGCTAAGCTTTTGAAATAATACAAACAATTAATAAATATCGCGTTGGCGATGGCAACCAAGGGGCGCATAGCGCCGAACGCCCCTTGGAACCCTTCGACGCCCGCAACTTCACATATCTTCAAATACAAAATTAATATGAACGTAAACGCGATGAACGCATAACTTTCACATCCCTGTACGCTGCCCAGTTCGGGTATCCCTACCCTCTCGTTCAAAACTACGTTTTTCACCCATTTGCAAGCATCGCTTTACTCGCATTGCCTAAAGGGATTTAGGTACTTGGAATTTGTCCGGAACAAAATTCCGCCATGCGAGGTAATTACTCATTAATTATGTGTTTTCAGGTGAAATTGAAGAGGGAAATATTTGAGCTACAGCCTTTAAATTTAATGTAGGCGCTAAGCTTGCTCGCGCGAAAAGCGAAGCTTTTAAAATAATTAACTAATAACGCGTTGGCGATGGCAACCAGTCAGAAGCCCCTTAACAGCAGCCTTTAAATGTATCGTAGGCGCTGAGCTTGTTCGAGCGAAAAGCGAAGCTTTTAAATTGTGTTTACCTACATCGCATTGGCGATGGCAATCATTAGGAAGTGCCCTTAGCAGCAGCTTTAAAATGTATCGTAGGCGCGAAGCTTGCTCGCGCGAAAAGCGAAGCTTTTAAAATAATTTACAAATATCGCGTTGGCGATGGCAACCAAAGAGAAGTAACCGCCGACTTCTCTTTGGAATCTTTCGGCGCCCCGAGCATTTTGCAATTTCCTCAAAGCCTAAATCGATATGAACGTAACCGCCGTGTATTCACCGTCCATGGCGAAGTCACGGCTTCACTTGCTTCCATGCAATCAATTACTCATCAATTGAGTCCTTTCAGGCAAAATGACGGGGGGATTGCCTTAACAGCGGCCTTTAAATTTGTTGTTGATATTACCGTTATGTATATTGAACTATCTTAACTGCTTGAGTAATTTTAATGGCTGCTAACTTACCTTCAACGCTAAACTTCACTCAATACCGTGATCTAGTGAAAAAGCTCAAACATGGTAAATCACTACCAACAGCTATTTATTTACACAAAAGCTCATTAGAGGAAGCGTTACCGCTTGAGTTACTAAGTTTTATTCAAAGCACCGTAAGCAAACTAAACACAAATGAGCCTTGGAACCTAATTAAACTCTATAAACGCGATCTAAAATTTACGTTACTTAACTACCCTCACTTTGATGAATACGCATACCCCGAACTCCACACCAGCTATACAATTGATGGTGACGAACAAACAATAAAAACAACAAACTACAGTAACTCAAATAACCCGCCTATTTTGCACCGTAAAGAAACCTTTGTACTTCCAAGTTACCCGCTCTACCAAACATTTAAAGATATTACCGACGAAGGTGAACGAATAGGCCTGTACCAAAACACAAAGAGTATTGGCTTTAAACAGCAATGGGAAAACTTAATAAAGCGCAAAGCCTTTAAACTTGATGAACAAGGCAGATTACACAAAGTAGCCGAGTTACCAGAGCCTATAGTTGAAAATGAACCACAAACAATAAAGCGCCATTTAACAGCTATAAATCGTGATAGGCTCTCTGCGCCTTTTCAAAAACTAGCAAAGTATGGTTACTTAAATGGTGATCATTCAATACTCGATTACGGCTGCGGCCTAGCCGATGACGCAACAGAACTAGAAGCACACGGGTTAAATATAAACGCATGGGACCCAGTACACAGGCCAAACGGCAATAAACAAAAAAGTGATATTGTTAATTTGGGCTTTGTACTCAATGTCATTGAAGATCAACAAGAGCGAAAAGACACATTAAAAGCAGCCTATCAGTACACACAAAAACTCCTTTTAGTATCAGTAATGCTTGCTAACGAAACTAAGCAAGAACACTTCAAACAATATAAAGACGGCGTAATCACTAAATGGAACACCTTTCAAAAATACTATAGCCAAGCCCAAATAAGAGCTTACATAGAGCAAGCCCTAAACGTTAAAACAATGGCGTTTGGGCAAGGTATTATCGCTATTTTTAAATGCCCACAATTAGAAGAGGCACATCATTTAGAGCTACAATTTCAAAATTATAATTGGCAACATATAACCCAAAAGCCGCAGCCAAAAGCTTTACCCAAAGCCCAGCAAAAAACCTTGTTTGAAAAACACAAAACTCTGCTTGATGATTTTTGGCAACATTGCCTGCACTTAGGCCGTTTACCTGCAAACGATGAGTTTGAACAAAGCGCAACATTGCGTAAATACTTTGCCAGCCACAACAAAGCATTTAGCTTGCTGCAAAATTACTATGAGCAAAATGAGTTTGAGCAAGCGAAACAAAAACGAAAACATGATTTACTGGTTTATTTTGCACTTAGCCTATTTGGTAAACGTCAAGCTAAAAGCCATATGCCTGCAAGGCTGACGCGAGATTTAAAAGTACATTTTAGCGATTACAACCAAGCATTAGAGCAAGCAAAGCAACTACTGTTCTCGATTGCAGACCCCGCTAATATTGGCAATTCCTGTTACCAAGCCTTTGATCAAATTCAGCTCGGTGAGTTACACGACAACCACTCATATATTTTACCCACTCGTTACTTAAACCAGCTCCCCGCAATACTGCGTGTATACATAGGCTGTGCGGTGCAATTGTATGGCGATATTGACGACGTAGATTTAGTAAAAATACATATGCGATCGGGCAAAGTAACATTTTTAAAATACGATGACTTTAATAAAAAGCTGCCGCTACTCACTGAGCGAATAAAAGTAAAAATGCTAGAGCAAGATATCGACTATTTTTATTACGGCGATATTTACCCCTATCAGCCCTTATATAACAAAATAGATTATTTACAAAAAAGCAGTAGTGAATACAAAAGCCAACAACGCTTTGATAAAAAATTAGCCGATATGCTCAAAGGAGTAACCAAAGCAGAGTGGCCCAACTGGCCTATTTTACTTAAGGTGTTTGACTATTGGGGTGTGGAATTAAATGGGGATAGGTTTTTTGGTACTAAAAAACCTAATTCCTAGACTATATTGTAGTTAACTTAAAGTCTTGACTGCCAAGGTACTCTACCCCTACCTCAGAAGGAAAACCACTTTTCCAATGGTTTAATTTATTTTCAATTAACCATAGTCCTATTTGTGGATTTCGCAGCTCATTACATTTATTCCAAAAGCCTGGTGTAATATCAACTTTAAAGGAGTGATTATTAGTTTTGATTAATACGTGACCCCATTGCTCACTAAAAATATTTTCTTTAATTTCTTTTGGGATTCTTATGCCAAAACCAGCACCAGTAATGTTATTAGGCTTTCCCGAACTCCAAACCGTTGTCTTAAAAAACATATTTATTCCTTGAGTTTTCGTGTATCAAATTCAAACTAAATCAATCTCAAAATCATAAATTGGAATATTACTTCTTGTTACTCCAATTTCGCGGTCAATCATTATCTCAGCAAGTGTTTGTCCATCGATCAAAACAATTGGTACACAACCTCTTTTGAAGGCTATATCTTGAGCTTCTTTTGTAAATTCACTAGTGGTTATAAAAATACCTTGCTGGTACTCGCCCTGAATGTCCCCCCTAAACTGTGAAATATCAGGACGCGACACTTTATTAGTGCGCTTATAACGTTTACATTGCGCTGCAACATGCAATTGTGAAATTCCCACTTCTAAGTAACCGTGAACATCTATTCCGCCGTCACGGCCGCGTTGAGTAACTATCATATCCTCGAATCCATACCTATCTAAGAACCGCTGGCAAAATAGTTCAAATTCTTCAGGTTCTAAGCTATATAGATGATCAATAATATGGTTAATTGTTGTCTGTTTTAGTTTTTTGGCGAGCTCTTTAACTAAACTCAAATTATCTAAAGCACTTTCTGCTATTTGGTCGGGTACAGGCATTTTCTGTTTATAGCTAACTAACGAATACAAACCTTTTTCATCTTTTATAAAAAATTTATTTTTTGCTTCGCAAGACCACGATGTTTGCTCACAATGCCTTTCTATTTGAACTCGCAAAACAGCAAGTGGATCTTTTGCACCGAACTTATAAAATGAACGCTCCATAATCTTACTATAAATTTGTTTTAGGCTACTTGCTGCTCCTAATAAATAAAGAGCCTCCTTTGCCGCCTCAACAATCGTCATTTTTGACATATTCATCCTTAAATATCTACAAGCTTGCTTGTTTACCGATCAAGCCATTAACTTTATCACCAAAAAAATGTAAGTCGCTAATAATCTCTTTATGACGTGATTCAACTTCACTATTTATTACGTGGTGCAAACGATAAAGTGCTTGTTTTTCAGTGAGTAATCCTGTTTGTTTTTGGCAGCTAATTAAAGATACTTTATATTGTGCTGTCCTGTAACGCGACCACGCACGTGTGTAACCCTCTAATCTATTTATTAAGTAGAATATAAATGTCATCCCTAAGCCAATACCTAGTAAAGGAATAACACAGGCTTCCCAATTTAACTCCAGTTCTTTTAATAAAGCTGGCACAAAATAAATTGTGATAAAACACCAGTTAGATTTTGACTTGATAACGCCTCTATCTGTAACAAAGTCAGGGAGTAAACTAATAGTTAAAATTAAGCATGGTAACGATACTAAAAGCCATAATTCAATACCGTCATAACTGCCTTCAAATTTATTTATACAAAATAACGAGCCTGCGAACATGGCTAAAAATAACCCTTGTTTCATTGCAAAACGACAAACGTTACTTTTTTTAGCAAACCAGTTAACGTAACTATTTAAATAGTCAGAGTATTTGCTACATTGGCGTTCAAAGGTTTGGTATTTAGTAAAATCAGCCCATTGAGGTGAGCTTAGTTTTTTTGGTTTTTCTTTTTTCATTTTAATAACTTAACTTCTTAAAACGCCAAATTTTACCGTTACGAACTATTTGCTCTAGTTTTGCAATTGCATCCATAGATGAAAGACCAATATCATTTTCAAGAGTGAGTAAAATATGAGCATACTCGTTTCTTAAGTTTGTGGCGAAAATACCAGGATCATCAGAACCCAATACTACTGGTACTTCCATACCTTTTTCATCGGTTACTCCTAACCAATCAAAAATATGATGTTCTCGGTAATGTTCATAAAAGCTAATTCTCACATTACTCGTTGGTAAACTCTCAATAGCCATATGCCGACGATTAATTTTACCAATTACATATTTTTGCAATATGCGAAAAGTTTCATAATTAAAAGCACGCTCACACGGACATGTCATATCTACTTCTATAAGCTCTTGGTAGCGAATTGCGCAATCAGCGTTATTTACACCATGATATTTTTCAAATATTTCAAAAGCTTTTTTATTAGTTTTTTTAGTCTTTAAAATATCATCTATTTCTTTTTTTATTTCTGACCGTAAATAGCTTCCATGCTGCCGTTTTAATTCGAAGGCTAAGATTGGATCAATATATCTCAGCTCCCATGCATCATATAACTCAACTGGTGAGTATTGCTCTTCATAAATAAGTGCTGAAAGTGTTCTGATTTCGCGTTCAATTAAATGTAGAAGGGTACCATTGACCTCATGATCACAAAAATGTTTATAAGCAAAAACAAGGTCATCTAAGCGCTCACCTTGCTTCATTACTATGTTGTTACCAATACGTTCACGCCATAGCTCTGGATGTATACCAATAGCTGTGCCATGCCCAATTCTGTTACCTGTTTTTAAATCTAAAAAATCGATAGCTTCAGCTACAGTTCTAATTCCTGATAGCAAATGCACATAGTCTTCGCCTGCATGATAAGTAAAATTGTGATAACCAGCTTTTCTTAACCGCTTAAAAATAGGTGCAAATACTTCTGGTCCTGCATCTAATTCATTGGCAGCTGCATCAAATCCAAATAAATAATCACTTAAATCGATATACTGTTCTTGTAATGCAGCTAAGCTTCTTCGTGTTTTTTCTAATTGATTGCGCAATTCATAATGCCTGCACTGCCAAGAAAGCCTTATTTCACCATTAACTAATTTATTTATATGCTTGTCAGGGCGCTTAATAAAGTGTGCGATTAAACTCAGCTTCAAACTAGTAGCATTAGCTTTATGACACAGAAGATCTTTTAAACTGTATGGGTTTACTTTCTTATTTTTATCGATAATGGCATTGTTGGCTCGCTGCTCTGTGGTTTGATAGTGCTTGTAATCTGCTAATATAGTTCTTAAACGATCCACATTACTAGGCAAGTCTCTGCTAGGAGCAAAACGACCTTCTAAATAATCTAAGTCACCTAAATCAGAGTAATTTAATTGATGGTATCTGGTTTGATACTCTTTCTCCGTAGTACTGCGCATTTCATTAACAGTAAACTTTTGAAATTGATCAAAACCGAACTGATGAGTTTGTTGCACAACCAATCTATTAAATTGGCACTTTATAAGTAAATAATAATAAAGTGCATGTCCAAACGCTTCATTTTTGGTCTTTTTTAAATACCCAAACATGGCAATCAAATAGAAAGACTCTAAAGCAAGTGGGGTTTTTATATCATCTTCAATATGACTAAGTTGAGCTAAAAGAGAGCCCTCAATATCAAAGTCAAAATTATAAATCTCAGATACGTTGAATGAGTTACTTAATTCAGTTAGTTTATTAACCTGCTCTATATTGATTAATTGTATTTTAAAAGCTTGTTTTGTTTCGTCTTCATCTCTTTTAAAAAAGGTTTTTTGAACTATATTGGCATCTTGACCAAAAACTTCATTCAGTAATAAAACCCTCAATGCTTTTGCTACATTTAACTTACCCAGTTGTTTTTCTTGAGTTAAACCAACTTCTTCTGCTGAATACAATTCCTTAACTAATTTATTATTACTTGCACCTTTTAACTCTTTTGCGAATGCTCTGGGCTTTTGTAGAGCAGTACGCCAAATAATTTCGATTTCGCTTGAACCATTTAAGTGAATATGTAAATCATCAAGCTTTAACCGCTCCACAAGTTCATCTAACCTAGGATCTTTTATGCTTGGCAATGCACTGTACCTAATTTGAGGTCTTAGAAATCGCTCAAAATATAATTTTGTTTCTGCTCTATTGTTATGATTCGGGAAAGTATAAAAATCTCTTAAAGCACTACAAATACCAAATAATGGCGGAACCTCGGTTATTAACTCCTGCCATTCACCGAACAACTTAGAGTCTACTAAAAATTGACCATTAAATGTTGGCTCAATATATCGCTCGCCGAGCGTACTGAGAATTTTATTTAAAAAGCTTAATACGGAGCCTGTATCTGAATCTAAAAATTTACTTAATTTATTTTTAATTACATGATCAGGCAATTCAGCTTTACGCCTCCTTATCCCTTGAAACAAAAACTGTTTTAAACTGCGCTCATTCAAACGATGGCTAGATTGATAGCTGCCAAGAGCCTCCGTGTTTCTGAAGCTCTCTCTAATTAAGATTGAGGGCATGATCTCTAACTCATTTTACTTTTATCTAAAGTTTTATCTAAAGTTTTATCTTTAGATGCTATTTTTGAGAAATCTAGCTCATCTTGCTGCAAACTATCATCGGTAGTACTTTCACCCTCGGTAGTACTTTCAACATCGGTAGTACTTTCAACATCGGTAGTACTTTCAACATCGGTAGTACTTTCAACATCGGTAGTACTTCCAACATCGGTAGCACTTTCATCCTCGCCCATGACTTTCTCTTCAGCTGTAACTGAGTCAACTATCTCAATTTGCTCTGTAACATCATACAAATCTAGTTTTATATTAAGCTTCTGCCAATCTGTAGTAATTGGGATCGTATTTAAAATTGGCCATAAGTTATTAAATGATAAATTTTCTTCATCAATTGTGCCCGTTACTCTTAATGATTCAAGGTATTCATCTTTTGCCACAATAAATAAACGATAATTTACAGATATTGTCTCCTCATAGCTGGAAGGCTTCAAGCCATTAATATACTTATCATTTTTACAGTTTTCTTCTATATCACTAAGAATATCAAACTTACTATCAGTCAAAGATATAAAGCAACTAGCGTGAGCTTGGTGCCAATCCCACTTCCCTGATGAACTTCTTTCTATTGGTTCTTTTCTTAAAAACAAACCTATAATTGGACAAGCTAATAACAAACCAAAAATTGATTTCTTTGGATTTATCAGCATATTCTGGTGTGAATTATAAATTGATTTTTCCGTGCTATCTGATTCAATTTTTTTCAAAAAAGTACTTTCTTTTAAATACTTCTTAATATTTGAATGGAGTTCTTTTTCCGTCTTTTCTAAAGCTTTGCTGCTTAGCTTAGGGACGTTGTTTCGGTTTGCATCTTCAATTAAACAATAATGAAGAAATAAAACAATTTGAGAGTGAAGCTGGCAACCAATTGAAGGTTCATGTTTCTCATTGATATTCTCAATAAAATGATTAAAGAGGTTGTTAAGTGATGCACTTGATAAAAAATTATCTGGCCAATAATTTTTAACAGCTAAGAGCCATTTTAGTAAGTTATTATAAAATTCTCCTGAATATTCTTTAGCCACATCAGATAATTCACTAACTTCATCACTATCAACATCATCTTCTCTTCCTGGTGATGAACTTGCTGGATACCACTTAGGCATAAGGTGTACATTTTGAGGAATAACATTTACTAAATTTTTCTTAAGCTCAACTATATTAAGATTTCTTTTCTCATATAATTCAAAGATACAAGACAATACAGATACGCCAGAAAGAAAGTTTGTTTCCGAGCTTTTCTTATAATCTTTAACTGAAATTTTCGCGAAATTGATAAAGTAACCTAAATCATAAATTGTTTCTATTGACTGTAGCGTGTTATATATAAACCCAACCGTTCTGTCGTTCTTAAACTTATTTTTATTCTCCAGAGCAACATATAATCTACTTATTTCTTTTAACCACTCTGCAAGAATGCCAAAACTTTGAAAGTCTGTATCTGATCTACCCAATTGATATATAGTTTTGTGAAATGAAACTTTTAGCTCTTTACGTAATTGCCTTTTCTGCTCTGCACTCTTAGCCTTTTTTATTTTTTCTTTATAACTAAATGAACCTGACAATTCATAGAAGCGCTCTAAATTTACTTCAAAAAGCAAGCTTATTTCATTATTTTTTGGTACTGAAAATAACCCAACAGTCTCTGGCTCACTTTTTTCTGTCGCTAAAAGTGAAATTAATGCCTTTTGCGTACTATCAACAAGTCCATTATGTAAGTCATTAATACTCAAATAATTCAGTATATCCTTAACACTAATTTTATCTTCTTGTTTCTTATTAGTATTTATTTTTATAACTAGCGATTTTGGAAAGGCAGTAAATATCATCCATTTAAATGCTTGAGATAAATCAAACTTTGTATGTTTACTTATTAGAACCAAAAAAGTTAGCACTCTTGCATTGTAGGATTCATTATCTGACGATGTATTTAGCTTATCAAACTGATCCCAGCAACCTTCTTCTTCAGCCCAAAGCCAAAATAAACTAGCAAGAGTTACCATTGAGTATTCAGCAACGTTCAGATGAGATAACTGAATTTTAAAATTAGAAAATGATGAATTAAAAATCCCTACAACTCTATTAGCAAACTCATCTAGACCTGATTGAGATATTTTTAAGCCCCTTAGATCATTCTCCTCAATATAGTTTTTAACACCTAAATCAATCATAATAGCTTTCAAAAGCTGGAGAAATGTACGAGTTTGCATACTGAGTAAACCAGTGTAGGCATTTCTTTGTTCATGCTCTTGAGTTAGCCCTAAACAATATGAGAGAAATGTATCAAGAACTTCATCTAAAGCATCTTCATTATTATTTCCAGAAAAATCTCTAACTTTGATATTCGTAGAATAACTATCTAGCGAAGTTCTCATAGCTTTTTGATGTAAAGTGAGCATACTTACCCGATTTTCAGGCTTGAGTACTTTCATCATATATTGTTCTTGTAATTCTGTTACCGTGTCTAATAACGCATCTTGACTGAAATTTGTTAAGTTCGCTGAACCATGGAACTGGCTAGAAGGCCTCTCATAACTCATCACTTCTTTACCTAAAGACTTATATTGAGCTGACCTTATCAATCTAGAATATAATTCAATATCACCTGAAATTAATATGACCCATCTCGGACTAGTCAAATATTTACGTACTGTTTCAAGGACAGGCCAACCTTTTTCAAATTTTGTATCGATGTCATCAAATGTAACTACAAAAGCATCTTTTCCTAAGGCTTTTAAAGCTGCATCTAAAAACTTATTCAAGTTCCGCTCTAAGTTACGCCCCTCAGCTGCTTTTTGAAGCCCTTTTTCTAAAATATAAGTTTGATCTTCCCATTCATCACCATAATTTGAAGAACCTATTCCATCAATTTGACATAACCCACCAGCTAAGTCTTTCAATGCTTCTTCATAGATTTTATATTTATCATCATGAATAGAGGCTTTTGTTTTTGAAATAGCATCACGAATTTGTGAAATTAAAATAATTAATACATGCTCTTTAGAAGATATTAAAGTAGGATCTATTACTCTTAATACAGATAAACCCTCTGGTATTTCAGCCACTTGTGATTCATTTGCGACTTTTCCAGGTGAATGAAGACAAGTCAATACATGCCGTAAAAATGTTGATTTCCCGCTCCCACGAGGGCCGCTTACAGTAATCGCATTATGAAACCGCTCATAAAAGAGGTCATCATAATTAGGCTCTTTTTTATTAATGTTGCGAAGCTGAAGTTTTATTTTATCAAAAATAGTTTTCCGAGCTTCCACCTGAAATACTTCGTTATACTTCAAATTAACAACATCCGTTGCCATTTCTAAATTTAGAATAATATTTTTTTGAGAGCTCATATGAGAATCCATCTTCTATATTTTTCCTCATTAAATCATAACTATAAATAATTCAAAGCCGAAAAAGGAACAAAAACTAAAATAAAAAGTTAATGCAAACTGAATGGATAAAAAATTTGTTATTTTTAACAAATAAATGATTATAAATTACCATTTAAAATGTTAAGCTTTGCTAAAAATAACAAACTAAATTTAATTATGTTTGAAAACAAATATTGCTATTCATTTCCAGCAGTAAGAGGGCAGCAAGCAGGTCGCCCTTTTTACATTGCTACTTGCCCACTTAGAATTATTCCTAAAATATTTTTATTTGATGAAGAGGAAGTGCCTGCAGAATTGCGGGCACAACGTACCTTAAATCGGACACGCCTCCCTGAAATGGTTCGTTATTTAGTTGATAACCCAAAAGAATATGTGTTTTCATCGCTAACCGCATCTGTTGGTACTGAAGTGCGGTTTATACCTCATGAAGGAGCTCACGACTTAGGTGTATTACAAGTTCCTATGGACGCTGAAATACTGATTAATGATGGGCAACATCGCCGCGCTGCCATTGAAGAAGCATTAAAAGAAATGCCTGAGCTAGGTCAAGATAATATATCTGTGTTATTTTTTGTTGATGAAGGTCTAAAACGTAGCCAACAAATGTTTGCCGATTTAAATAAGTATGCTGTAAAGCCTAGCCCTTCAATTAGTGCGTTATATGATTTTAGGGATTCGTCTGCAGGTGTTGCACGTTACCTAGCAACAGAGATAAAGCCTTTTGTGGGTTTTACTGAAATGGAACAATCGACTGTTTCGCCCAAAAGTGCCAAGTTATTCACTTTAAGTAGTATTAAACAAGCAAGCCAAATACTCCTCAGTAAAAATGCAAAGTCACATTTTGAAGATGGTGATTTACAAATTGCCGTTAGTTTTTGGCAAGCGTGTTTTGGCGTTATAACTGAATGGCAACAAGTACATAATAAAGAGCTCTCTCCTGCTAATTTTAGGCAAGAGTATATTCATGCTCATGGCATTGGTTTGCATGCGTTAGGGCGTATGGGTAAGTCGTTAATTGCTCAGCATCCTAAAGATTGGCAGCACGTTCTGCAAAAGTTAAGCAAAATAGATTGGCGAAAGAGCAACCCTATATGGGACAATAGAGCATTGCACCACGGAAAATTGTCCAAAGCTTCTAGTAATATTAAACTCACTGCTAATATTTTAAGGCAGGCTCTTGATTTACAACTTGAAGGCGATGATAAAAAACTAGAAGAAGAGTTTAGTAGTAATCATGTTTGAATTTCAAAATTATGACGATATCCATGACTACATGGATTTTATCGAAGACCAAACCTTTGCCGATCGCCCTTTAAAGGAGCAACTTGCAGAGATTCAGTATTTATACATGCGTGAAAACCAACCTTGGGTTGTAGCTTTTAGTGGCGGTAAGGATTCAACCGCTATATTAACGCTTGTGTATTTAGCTCTACTTGGTTTAAGCCCTGAACAACGTACTAATAAAGTTTACGTTGTATTTTGCGATACCTTAGCTGAAGTGCCTATTTACTTACAAAAAGCACTGCATGCTTTAAATACATTGCAGCGGGCAGCTAGCATCACTGACTTGCCAATAGAAACTCGTATTATTACACCTAAAGCGAGTGATACATTTTGGTCTCGTTTACTTGGGCGTGGTTACCCTGCACCTAATTTAAAGCTAAACCGTTGGTGTACTGAAAAAATAAAACTAAACCCTTTTAAAGACTTTGCTAAAACTGAGTTTAGCGCTGAACAAGCCCCTATAGTCGTTATCGGTTCTCGCTCTCAAGAAAGTAAAAACCGTGAAGATATATTAGAAAAGTACCATTCAGGCAAAGAGTATTTTGATGAAACAGACCCTCACTATCGCCGATACGCGCCAATAAAAGATTGGCAAGTACAAGAGGTTTGGCATCTGTTAGGACAACAAATTGCGCCAGGGCAATATGAAGAACTAGGCCCTTGGGAAACACCTTGGGGTACTTCAAATATCGCTTTAGTGGAGCTTTATGATAGTACAAACTCAACTAGTGGTGAGTGCCCATTGGTTGAAACAGCCTCTTCACCTGGGTGTGGTAAATCTCGTTTTGGTTGCTGGAGCTGCACTGTTGTTACTAAGGATAAAGCAATTGATGGACTTATAGCGAACGGTGAAGCTTGGTTACAACCTTTAGCCTCTTTTAGAAACTTTTTGCACTCAACGACTGAGCCCAGTGTAAAAGGATTGTACCGCCAAAACAGAAGACGCGACGGTAAAGTGAGCGTTAAACACGGTATGCAAGAAGAAAAAGACATCGAGTTTATTCATGGGCCTTACTTTTTACACCTACGTAAAGAGTGGTTAGAGCACCTACTAACCATGGAAAAAGAAATTAATGAGCAAGGCCGTGAAGTTTCATTAATTACAGAAGCCGAACTCCATGAAATACGTCACCAATGGCGAAATGATCCGCTAACACCCGACTGGGCCGACGACTTACCTAAAATTTATAAACGTGTATATCCCAATGGGCCTGTTGAGTTTTTAGAAGATGATGGAAATACGTTTACTAATGTTGAATCTGAAATGATTGATCATATGGCTCACGTTCATCAGGTGGATGCCGAGCTAGTGAAAAAGCTAATTGATTTAGAGCTGAGTGTATCTGGTTTAGGCAAGCGCCAAGGTATTTTTAATCGTTTAGATAAAGTATTACGCCAAGACTGGGGCAATGTGGATGCTGCAAAGCAAAAGCGTGAATCAGAGAAAGTTTTACAGTATTCGTTACTACAAGATATAAATGAAATTCAAGCTGAGTTAGACGGAATTGACTCGCTAATAAACAGTGATTTATAAAAATGATTATTAATAAGCTACGTTTAAATAACTTTAGAGTGTTTGCGGGTAGACATGAAATTGATTTAAAACCTCAAAAACATAAACCCATTATTCTGTTCGGCGGCTTAAACGGCGCAGGTAAGACAAGTATTTTGACTGCAATAAGATTCGCCCTACTAGGGAGACAAGCTTTTTCAGGCAATCTTTCAAATCCTGCATTTATTGGAGAATTACAAAAACTTATTAATAACAGTGACGGTAAAACTGATAATAAAAGAGCATATTTAGAGCTTGAGTTTGATTATGTAAGGCAAGGTGTTTGCTATAGTTATTGCGTAAAACGTCAGTGGCAATACGGTAAAATTGACGAACTTGTTATTGTAGAAGATGGTGTAGAAAAGTTTGAGCTTAACTATGAGCAAGCTCAAGCATTCTTAATAGAGTTGATCCCTGCGGGAATAGCTGATTTAGTCTTTTTCGATGGTGAGAAAATAGCTGAGCTTGCTGAAGATAACTCAGGCATAATTTTACAGCATGCAGTAAAACGTTTACTTGGCTTAGATATAGTTACTCGTTTAAAAGAAGATTTAAGAATTTATCTGCGCAAAGCTGGTATAGCAGCAAGTGAAGAAAAATTAAAAGAGCAATATCATGAATTAGAAGCTGAGAAAGATGAATTACTATCACAAGCTCTTCTAAAGCGTAATGAAGCTGACTTAATATTTAACAGCATTACAGAGCTTAACAGTAAAATAACTTTAGCAGAGCAAGAGTTATTATCTGGAGGAGGAGCTTGGGCAGCAAGCCGTGAAGATACTCAGCAATCAATAGATCTTAATATTCAAAATAAAGCAGTACTTGAAAGTCGCTTACAGCATGAACTTGAAGGCGATTATGCTTTGAGCTTAGCACAAAAAACCCTAACTACTTTGCTTACCGAAATAACAAAGACACAAGACTCGGCCAAAAAAGTAGCTTTTAAAAATCAGCTTAATGGCTTTTTAGATCAATATAGCTCAAAAGATTTTTTTGCTTTAAGAGCTCAATTATTAGAGGCCGCCGATGACTACAGTCAACCTGGGGCTAACTTAATAAGTTTTGATTTAAGTGAACAACAAAGCGCATTACTCCATGCACAAGTAAATCAGCAAGCACTTATTTCTTCACAAAATGCTAAAGAGTTAAAACTAGAGTTAGTAAAGCTACAAAGCACAATTGAAAATGCTTCAATAAATGTATCAAGAGCTCCTGAGCAGGAACAATTGCAGGTTTCTTTTGACAAATTAAGGCTTTTAGAGAAAGAGAAAAGTACTTTTGTTAAAGAGTATAAGGCGATTTTATTTGACGCAAAAACTCTGTTTAAAAGTGCTCAAGATTTAACAAGCAAATTAGTTAAGCTTCAAAAAGAAATGAAAACAGCGTTTGGCGAAGAAGATTCTGCTATAAGAGCAAGTAGAACTATTACTTTACTTGATGAGTTTTCGAATGAACTGGTTAAATTAAAACTGACAGAGATTGAAACTAAGTTTATAGAATCTTATAAAAAACTTAATAGAAAAGAAGATGTTAAACTAAATATTAGTATTGACCCTCATAGCTATAATGTCGTTTTGGTAGATGACTTCGGCAATAACATCGATAAAAATGGACTTTCTGCAGGTGAAAAGCAAATTTTTGCTATTGCTATGTTGGATGCACTTGCTAGTGTTTCTGGTAAAAAATTACCTGTAGTTATAGATACACCTTTAGGCAGGCTCGATTCAAATCATAGAGATAAGCTTGTTCAACATTATTTTCCGAATGCTTCTGAACAGGTCATTATTTTATCCACTGATACTGAAGTAAATGAGCAATATATTGGGCAAATGAAAGATTCTATTTCTTGTAAATATGACATTAGTTTTGATCAAGTTACAAAAACATCTTCTGTTTCAGCGGGATATTTTTGGGAAAAAGAAGAGGTGAGCGCAATATGATTTTACCTAACAGAGGCATGAAGCTAACCAAAGAGACAGATGAATTTTTAAGGCGTATGAAGGGCAGAACAAAAGTAACACCTAATATACTAGCTAGAATGGCGTTTTTTATATCCGTTGAAAGTGGAAACCGCTATAACAATGAGCCAATAGATCTAGATGGTACTCTTTCTTTAGATAAAGTTACTTGGTTGGGCGACACTACATTAGCTACTGAAATGACTTTACAAATGCTATACCCAGAACACACTAGTCAAGAAAATACAAAAGCATGGGCATATCATGTCATGCAAGGCTCTAAAAGCTTTAGGAATGCTAAAAGTATTGAGGATTTAGTTTTTTAAACTAGATCCTCCTTCTGTCTTTATGATTGCGTAAAACCTGCACTGAATAACTACTTAGCATGCATATAAACTGCAAACTATATGCAAGGTGAAGTAGCCGCAACTGTGAAGTCAGCTTTTACTATATTGAATTTTGCACTAATCATTTCTCTCAATCGTAAAACCCCCTCCTTTTTAGATACATTTTTTTACAACTTTAATGACTCCTTCACCATTATATTATTTTGCTAGGTTATACTGTTTTAATAACGTACAAAAAAAGCTTACCTCAGAGACTTAATGAATAAATTAATAACCTTACTATTGTGTGTGTTGTTTAGTACCTCTTGGGGTGTGTTTGCCTGCGAAAGAACGCTTAGCGTTGGCGCACATGATGCTTTTTGGCCGCCGTATGTAATGGGCATTAGTGGCCAGTTGCAGGGTAAAGAGGTGGATGCGTTAACTATTATTTTTAAAGACTCGCCTTTTTGTTTTGAAATAAAAATGCTGCCTAATTCTAAACGGGCTTTTACTGAGCTGCGCCATGGCCGGATAGACATAGGCTGGGCGGCAAGTTACACCAGTGAGCGCGCTAAATATGCTTATTATACAAAAGCCTACCGCACCGAGGTAATGCGCTTATACGAAAACAAAAACAATACACATAAAGTTAAAAATTTGGCTGATATTTTTAACCAAGGTTTAACCATTGGCGCTAATTTTGGTAGTTACTATGGCACTGAGTTTGAGCAATATAAAACAACACACAAAAGCCAAATAGAGTACACCAGCGCAACTAGTAAACGTTTTGAAATGCTTAATAAGCAACGCATTGATTTTGCCATTGAAGACGAGCTAGTAGGCACTTATTTTAGTAAGCGCGCTAAAAACATTGTGGCTATGCCAAATTTTAAAGCAATAAACAAAGACGACATTCACTTAATGCTAAGCAAAAAAACGGTGTCGGTTGACGAGGTTAAAGTAATTAACCAGCTTATTTTACAAAATAAAGCCGCACTTAAAGCGCTATTTGAGTAACACGTTTGTAAGGACCTTATATGAAAACTTTACTAATGGCGTTTATTTTTTTATTTACTCAATGTAATGCACTCGCGTGTACTAAAACATTAATAATGGGCACCAACGAAACTAATTGGGCGCCTTATTTAATTAAGCAAGGTGATGAGTTTGTAGGCACAGAGGTTGATACAGTTAATGCTATTTTTAAGGATTCGCCTTTTTGTATTGAATGGGTTTATTTTCCGAGCTTTTCGCGGGTGCAGCAAGAGCTTAAAACTGGCCATATAGATATTACTTATGCAGCAAGCTTTACTAAAAAACGCGCTGAATATGCTCACTTTACTACTGCGTACCGCGAAGAAATTATGCTGCTTTATAAGCATGAAGGCGCAAAGGATGTAACCAGCTTAGAATCTCTTTTTGATAGTGATTATAGCCTTGCAGTAAATAGAGGAAGCTTTTTTGGCGCTGAATTTGAAAAAGTAAAAAAACAATACGCTAACCAAGTAGTGCTAACGGCTGATGCTAATAAACGCTTTGGTTTACTTAATAAAAAACGGGTTGATTATGTAATTGACGACTCTATTGTTGCGCAATATTTTGCTAAGCACTACAACACGGTTATGCCCGTAAAAAGTACGCCCCCTATTAATATAAATGGAGTACATTTTATGATGAGTAAACAATCGACCACACTTGCCGAGGTTGCTGTAATTAATTCGTTTATTAAAAAAAACAAAGCCGCTATTGAGCAAATTTATAGTATTTATTAATTTTATAAAACGCTGCACTAAATACCTACATTGAGTACATTTGTAATTATTAAACCGCTACTTACGTTAAGCTGCGTTTTATACCTTCCTCTTTTAAATTTAAGTTATAAAAATTAGCCGCCTTTTACCTTTCATTCGAGCGGGCTGATCTGTATAATTCGCCAGCTAATTTACCCTATTGCTTGGTCTTGTTTGTGGCGTTTTTGCTACAGTTGGCCCCTGTCAGTACTCATTCTAGGACTAACTTTTTGATCTCCACCGCAAATATTACGATGCAGTTTGGCGCAGAGCCGTTGTTTGAAAACATTTCAGCTAAATTTGGTAACGGTAACCGTTACGGTTTAATTGGCGCTAACGGCTGCGGCAAGTCGACCTTCATGAAAATTTTAAGCGGTGCGCTTGTTCCAAGTGCGGGTAATGTGTCGATTACTCCGGGGCTAAAAGTAGGTAACCTAAGCCAAGACCAGTTTGCGTTTGAACAATACAGCGTTGTAGACGCGGTAATTATGGGCGACGTTGAGCTTTGGAAAGTAAAACAAGAACGTGACCGTATTTACTCATTGCCAGAAATGAGCGAAGAAGACGGCATGAAAGTAGCCGACCTTGAAAGCGTATTTGCCGAAATGGACGGTTACACAGCCGAAAGCCGCGCAGAAGAAATTTTGCTCGAAGCCGGCATAGAAAAAGAATTTCATTACGGTTTAATGGCAAACGTGGCGCCAGGTTGGAAACTGCGTGTGCTTTTAGCACAGGCGCTGTTTGCAAACCCAGACATACTGCTACTCGATGAGCCTACCAATAACTTGGATATTCATACTATTACGTGGTTAGCTAATGAGCTAAACAAACGTAAATGTACCATGATTATTATTTCTCATGACCGTCACTTTTTAAACTCGGTATGTACACACATGGCCGACATTGATTACGGCGAGCTGCGTATTTACCCAGGTAACTACGAGAAGTTTTTAGAAGCGGCAGGCCTGCAACGTGAGCAGCTTTTAGCTGAAAACGCTAAGAAGAGCGCCGAAATTGACGAGCTTCAAGACTTTGTTAACCGTTTTGGTGCTAACGCGTCAAAAGCTAAACAAGCAAGTTCGCGCGCTAAAAAAATGGATAAAATTAAGCTTGATGAAGTTAAAGCATCGAGCCGTATGAGCCCATCGTTAAGTTTTGACGAAGGCAAAAAAATGTACCGTCAAGCGCTTGAAGTTAATAAGCTTGGCCACGGTTTTGATGGCGAAACATTATTTAGCGGCGGCGACTTTTTACTAGAAGCAGGCGCTAAGCTTGCGGTAATTGGCGAAAACGGTGTGGGTAAAACAACCTTTTTACGCTGTTTAGTAGACGAGCTTAAAAGTAATGAAGGCGAAATTAAATGGTCTGAAAATGCAACCTTTGGTTACTGCCCGCAAGACAGCACAAAAGATTTTGATAACGATTTAACGTTGTTTGATTGGATGTCGCAATGGCGTACAGCTAAGCATAACGATTTAATGGTTCGTGGCATGTTAGGGCGTTTGTTGTTTACTGCCGACGATTCAAACAAAAAAGCGCGTAACTGTTCAGGTGGTGAAAAAAACCGTTTGTTATTTGGTAAGTTAATGATGCAAGACGTAAACGTTCTTGTAATGGACGAGCCAACTAACCACATGGATATGGAAGCCATTGAAGCATTAAACAATGCCCTTAAAGACTTTGAAGGTACGCTTATTTTTGTAAGCCACGACCGTGAGTTTGTATCGTCACTTGCTACGCGTATTATTGATATTAAAGATAAGCAAGTAATTGACTTTCAAGGTACGTTTGACGAGTACCTATCAAGCATTGAAATGAAAAAAGCGTAAGCTTTTACCTTTAATAGCTTACAAAAAACGGCGCCAAATTTAGCGCCGTTTTTTTGTGCGGTTAAAACTTAATATTACCGCGCAGGGCTTTGGTTTGCCCGTGTTTGGTTTTTTTATCCATGCGTTTGCGCTGCGAGTTGCGGCTTGGCTTAGTTGCGCGGCGAGCTTTATTTACTTTTGTAGCACTAAGAATTAGATCTTTTAAGCGGCTTAGTGCGTCTTCGCGGTTTAGTTCTTGTGTGCGGTGGCTTTGCGCTTTAATTATTAAAACGCCTTCTTTAGTAATGCGCGAGTCGTTTAGCTTTAGTAATCGCTCTTTGTAAAAGTCAGGTAACTTTGAGCGATTTATATCAAAGCGTAAATGAATAGCACTGGCTACTTTGTTAACGTTTTGGCCACCGGCACCTTGCGAACGAATAGCGGTTAGCTCAAGTTCCCATTCATCTATAGTGACAGTATTTGAAATAGTTAACATTACGTTCAGCTCTTATCGACAAAAATGCATTATAACATTTGTAACTATATTTGTGCTGAATCAGCTTAATTTATAGGACTTTGAAGTATTTATACTACTTTATAGCCTAAATACACCTAATACTTTAGTTATGTATTGGCAAGCGCTTACATTTAGTTTTAAATAGCGTTAATTAAACAATAGGAAATGCCCAATGAAAAAAATACTTTTATCACTTAGCTTATTAGCAATGAGTTTTTCAAGCCTTGCAGAAGACATTAGCGAAGGCCAATTACAAAGCTATATGAAAGCACTGCCTGCAGTGTCTAACTGGGCAAGCAGCCAAGAGTCGTTAAAAAACCTAGATTTAGCAAGCATGCTTGGTGGCTCTGCCGATCAAAGTGTTGATGAGCAAAGCTCAATGGCTAACACTGCGCTTAACATGATCAAAGAACAAGACCTATACAAAAGCTTTGCAAGCGTGACAAATCGTTATGGTTTTTCTCCTGAAGAATTAGTATCTGTGGGTTCTGAAGTATCTATGGCTTACATCGAAAACTTAAAGTCAGGCCTTTCTGCTGAAAACCAAGAAACAGCAACTAAAGTAATGGGCGGCCTACAGAGCCTTAAAAGTGCAAAAAGTAGTGATGCTAGCTCGTTAATGGGCTCGTTTGGTAAAGCATCAAGCGCTGCTGAAGAGTCTACTGATTCGCTAGTTAGCGAAAGTAACTTAGAGCTTGTGAGCGAATACATGCCACAACTTCAAAAGCTTTTTGCACTACTATAATTAAGTAAATTTTTACTAAAAAGGTGGCATTTGCCACCTTTTTTAATGCCTGATTTTTGATAGTTTGAATAGACGTAGCTAAAAATTTAAGCGTAGGTTGGCTTTGTTAAGTGCAAGTAATTAGAAGCTTTGCTTCTCGCGTGAGCAAGCTCAACGCCTACGGTGGATAATTTAACGCTTTATGTAAAAAGGTAGCTTTGGTTACCCTTTTAATGTTTGGTTTTTGAATATTTGAATGAATGCAATTGGGGGTTGTTGAGCGTAAGCGATTAGAAGCTTTGCTTCTCGCGTGAGCAAGCTCAACGCCTACGGTGGATGATTTAACGCTTATATAAAGAAGTGGCTTTGGTTACCTTTTTTATAGCTGTTGAAAAAGTTTGAATGAATGCAGATAGGCTTTACTAAGTGCAAGTGATTAGAAGCTTTGCTTCTCACGTGAGCAAGCTGACTCCTACGGTGGATGATTTAACGTTTTATGTAAAAAGGTGGGTTTTGTTGAGCGTAAATGATAGAAACTTTGCCTCTCACGTGATCACGTTTAACGCCTGCGGTGGATGATTTAACGCTTATATAAAAAGGTGGCATTTGCCACCTTTTTTAGTTTTACCACGTAGATTATTTAAGATCGAATCTATCTGCGTTCATTACTTTTACCCAAGCATTTACAAAGTCATGTACAAAACGTTCTTTATTATCGTCTTGTGCATAAAACTCACTTAGGGCACGTAAAATAGAGTTTGAACCAAACACTAAATCTACGCGTGTGGCTGTCCATTTAATGGTGCCTGTTTTGCGTTCAACAATATTATAAATACCTGGCTCTAATGGCTTCCAGTTATTGGCCATGTCGGTTAGGTTTACAAAAAAGTCGGTAGATAGCGTGCCTACATTATCGGTAAATACACCATGTTTAGTGCCTGCGTAGTTTGTGCCTAGTACACGCATGCCGCCCATAAGTGCAGTCATCTCTGGTGCTGTTAAGCCCATTAATTGGCTGCGCTCTAACAATAGCTCTTCTGGGGATACGCTAAAGTCATTTTTAAGGTAGTTTCTAAATCCATCATGAACAGGCTCAAGCGGATCGAACGATTCTGCATCAGTCATTTCGTCTGTTGCGTCTCCTCGTCCTGGTGCAAATGGTACTATTACATTAACACCAGCTTGTTTTGCAGCTTGTTCTACAGCCGCTGTGCCGCCTAAAACGATTAAATCAGCCATGCTTACTGGCTTAGATAAACCTACTTGTACTTTTTCAAGGGCACTAAGTACACTTGCTAAACGCGCAGGTTCGTTACCTTGCCAATCTTTTTGTGGTGCTAAACGAATACGTGCGCCATTTGCGCCACCGCGACGATCAGAACCACGATACGTACGTGCACTATCCCACGCTGTATTTATTAAATCACTCGCGCTTACACCGCAATCAAGTAGCTGTGCTTTTAAGCTTGTGATTTCATCGTCTGATAATGTGTAATCAACTGCTGGAATAGGATCTTGCCAAATTAAGTCTTCGCTTGGTACGTCTTTACCTAAGTAACATGCTTTAGGTCCTAAATCACGGTGAGTAAGCTTAAACCATGCACGTGCAAACACATCAGAGAAGTATTCAAAGTCGTTGTTAAAACGCTCAATAATTTTACGGTACGCTGGGTCCACTTTCATAGCCATATCGGCATCGGTCATCATTGGGTTTAAACGAATTGATGGATCTTCTACGTCTACCGGTTTGTCTTCTTCTTTAATATTTACAGGCTCCCACTGATGAGCGCCCGCTGGGCTTTTTGTTAATTCCCATTCGTAATTTAATAGTAAGTAACAGTAACCGTTATCCCATGTTGTTGGGTGTGTGGTCCATGCACCTTCAAGGCCTGAAGTTACAGTATGACGACCAAAGCCGCCTTCTTTGGTGCTATTCCAACCTAAACCTTGCTCGTGTACGTCTGCTGCTTCTGGCTCTGGGCCTAAGTGCTCTGCTTTACCATTACCGTGAGTTTTACCTACTGTATGGCCGCCCACTGTTAGCGCTGCGGTTTCTTCGTCATCCATCGCCATTCGAGCAAATGTTTCACGTACGTGATCTGCCGTTTTTTGTGGATCGGGTATACCATTAACACCTTCAGGGTTAACGTAAATTAGGCCCATTTGTACTGCGGCTAATGGGTTTTCCATGGTGTCTGGTTTTTCTACATTGTCGTAGCGTTCATCACTTGGTGCTAACCATTCTTTTTCTGCACCCCAGTAAATATCTTTTTCTGGGTGCCAAATGTCTTCACGGCCGCCTGCAAAACCATAAATTTTAAGACCCATTGATTCGTATGCCATATTACCAGCAAGAATAAATAAATCGGCCCATGAAAGTTTGTTACCGTATTTTTTCTTAAGTGGCCATAAAAGTCTGCGTGCTTTATCTAAGCTTGCGTTATCTGGCCATGAATTTAAAGGCGAGAAACGTTGGTTACCGGTACTTGCGCCACCACGACCATCAGATAAACGGTACGTACCCGCTGAGTGCCATGCCATACGAATCATTAAACCACCGTAATGGCCCCAATCGGCAGGCCACCAATCTTGGCTGTCGGTCATAAAGGTTTTTAAGTCGGCTTTTACTTCGTCTAAATCTAGAGATTTAAATTCTTCTGCGTAGTTAAAATTAGTGCCGTATGGATTTGATTTAGTATCGTGTTGATGAAGAATGTCTAAGTTGAGTGTGTTTGGCCACCAATCGGTGTTTACTTTTGAAACAACTGAATTACTACCGTGCATAACAGGGCATTTACCCGCTGTTGGCTTGCTCATTGTGGATCCTTATTTATTTAAATTATTTATTTAAAATCGATATTTAACGGTTATTGCACTTCTTATAATCTGTATTAGTAATATAGGCATCCCCCCCGTTATTAGCTACCTATAAACATTTAATTAAATCGATTGATACTATTGATAATTCAGATGTTCGTACGAATTTATCTCGGTTTGCGTAAAACCATTTAGGAATAAACTTAAAATAGTGCACTATTTTACAAAGTGCTAAATTTTCTAAAGGCAGTTTATTTGTGAATAGAGTAACAATCAGCGATTAAAACGTAGTTTGCGGCGCATGTAAAACTTGTAAATTAATTTTAAACACTCACTGATCTAATTTACAAAAGCAGGCGTAATGGTAATTGAAGGGTTTGAAAGTGGCCTTGGTTTATCAAAGCGCACATTGGAATACCCCCCTTCACCATGAAATTGTAGTTATAACGACAAAGGTGTATTACTAAGCCCAATGCACCTTTCTTTATTTTTAACTAATTGAATTAAGTTAAGTAATTGTTCAGATAAATTCAGTTAGTATGAAGTTGTTCTCCTGTGAACCCTTACGACATATTGTTGTTTTAAGCAGTTTTTGCCAGCTCT
This sequence comes from Pseudoalteromonas carrageenovora IAM 12662, assembly GCF_900239935.1. Classification (NCBI taxonomy): domain Bacteria; kingdom Pseudomonadati; phylum Pseudomonadota; class Gammaproteobacteria; order Alteromonadales; family Pseudoalteromonadaceae; genus Pseudoalteromonas; species Pseudoalteromonas carrageenovora. Next base: position 91,508 of record NZ_LT965929.1, on the reverse strand, counting down.
CCTTGAGCTGGCTTTTTTTTTGCCCGTTTTAATTGGGTAACATTGTGCGCGCGTGTTAAAGTATTTGTAAGATTTAATTAATTTAACTAGGCGTACCAATGCGTTATTACCTCTATTTTGTTTGTGTGTGTTTTACACTCTTTACTTCCTCGGCTTATACTGCAGAGCAAAGGCCTCAGGCACCTACAGCACAAGAAGAACAACAAGCCCTTGATCAACTTAAAGAGTCTATGTACAAACCACTAATGGAGCGTTACATTCTTGACGAATTAAAAGCTGTCCGACAAGATCAGCAAAAGCTTCGAGAAGATGTAACTAAACAAGTAACGCATGCCCAATTAGATACCGCCGACCGCGCTTTAACGTACACCACCGACACCATTAATAATGTATTTTTTATAATTACTGCTACCGCTTCTATTTTAGTATTAGTAGGCTGGAACTCTTTGCGCGATGTTAAAAATAAAGTAGAAGATATAGTAAATACGCGTGTAAGTGTTATTACAGACGAGTACGAAGATCGCTTAAAAATTCTTGAAGAAAAACTACGCGTTCGCTCAGAAGAAATACTCAGTAACCAAGAGCGTATATCGGTAACTAACGAAGTTCATTCATTATGGATGCGTGCCAATTTAGAAAGCGACTTTGCGAACAAAATTGAAATTTTTGACGAAATACTTAATCGCAAACCTGAAGATGTTGAAGCCATTGCTTATAAAGCCGATGCCCTGCTTGAAATAAACGAAACAGCGCAGGCTATTGAGCTTTGTAACCAAGCCATTGATATTGATAGTGACTATGGTTATGCATATTGGCAACGAGCCTGTGCTTATGCACTTACGCACAAACATGCCGATGCGTTAGCCGATATTAAAATGGCTTTAGAGTATTCACCTAATTTACGTAACGAGTTATTGCATGAGAGTGCATTTGCAAGTTTGCACGATAACGATAGCTTTAATACTATTGTAGCGGGTGAGCAAGTGTAATTGTTATTAGCTAGGACGTGCTGATATTTAAAAAGGGCTTAGGCCCTTTTTTTGTTTTTAAAGCTTTAAATAGAATGGTATTTCTGGGTAAGGGTTTTACGAGATTATAGCTGCAAGTTAAAGCTCAATAAAACAAACTGTAATAGCTTTAAGCGATTTAAGATTATCGCTTAAAGTATAAATCGATGGCTTTAGTAAGAAGTTCGTCGAGCTGCTCTTCAAATTCTTCTATATCTATATCAAAGTGCTTTAAATAGGCACGTGCCTGCACAAGTGATAAATTGCGGCTATTTACGCTGTATTGACGCTCATCAATTTTTTTATCGTAGCGTGGTAAAAATACAAACTGAGCATAAAATGGCGACTTAATATGTTTGTTGGCATAACGACAAAAATCTTCAATATGCTCAGCACCCTGAGGCCCTAAACAACCCGGCTCAATGCGATACATTAAGCGAATTTTTTTGTCGTCATTTATTTGCATACTTACCCTTTATCTAAAAAACAGTACACGTACTATTTTTCCATCTTTTATTTGGTAGCTCGAAATAAGCTCTGAGCGTTTATCAATCACGTTTTCGTCGGTTGAGCAGGTTTCTGATAGCTCGTGATCTATTACAATATCGCCATGCACAATGCGTTTAATTGGCGATGAATGAATACACTTTAACTTTTTAAACATTAGCCCGTAGCGTGCTATTAGTTTTTCTTTTCCTTTAAATAGTAGCTCATTTGGGAAAATATAAAACTCTACATCTTCGTCATATACACGCAAAAATTCTTCAATATTTCGTGCGTTATACGCTTTTACTAATTGTTCAACTACGGCTAAAGATTCGCGAGACTGCTTAGCTTTAGTTTGCTGTTTAACAGTAAGCGCTTCTTTCGCTTGAGTTACTGCTTTTTCAGCTTCTGCTACGGCTACTGCTTTTTCTACTTTGTTTTTAGGTTGTTCAGCTGGTTTACTTTGCTCGTTGCCTAATACTTTTGAATCATCTGGTTTGGTGTTATCAATAACTGGCTTTTTGATCTCAGGTGCTTTGTACTCAAGTGTATTTACTTTATCGTCAGTTGTTGCTTGTGTAGTGGCTTTTTCCTCTTCGGTGCTTTGCTTTTGTGCACTCACCGGTACTTGCTCGCTCGACTGTGCTTCTTTTTGCTCAGGCTCGGTTTGATCTGCTGCATAAGTAATAAGCGCAACGGTAGTAATTAAAGAGGCCAAAATAATAGATAACGGTTTCATAACTTTCCTAAAATGAACACTAAACACGTGTAATACCAATTGCATTAAATAAGTGATCTATTATAGCGTCAAGAAAATAGCACAATAACAAGGCGAAAATTGTGACATATAGCTGTTCTATATGAATAATTTTTAACGCAGTTAGTGAGTTATTTAATGCGATAGAATGCTCATATTTTTGATAAAATTGGTATAAGGTTGCAACATAGCAAATTTTAACGTTATCGGGTAGTTAATACCACTAATGTAGCTTACCAATACTGCTCTACGGTGATGTTGCCGGGTTTTTTGCGGCGGTTACGGGTAAACTTTTTATCAAGTAGTAAATTTGTTGTATCTTTTACCATTTGCGGATTTCCACAAATCATAAACTGTGCGTTATTTGGAGTAGGCTCTAAGTTAGCGTGCTCAAACAAACTGTTGTTTTCAATTGCACTAGTAATACGGCCACTCAAGCCTTGTAAAGGCTCTTCTCGGCTTACTACCGGAATATAATTAAGCTGCTCAGGGTGCACTCTTAAAAGTTCGTTAATAAGAGCCTGATAGCTTAAATCGTTATTAAACCTTACGCCATGGACTATATTAATGCTTTTGTATTTTTGCCATACATCGGGTTGCTGCAATATTGATAAAAATGGCCCTATTGCAGTGCCCGTACCAAGCATCCAAAGCTGATCGCTTTGCGGGATTTCGTCAAGTGTAAAAAAGCCTGTAGCACGCTGCTCTATAAGTACAGTTTCGCCGGGTTGTAATTTAGCTAAGTAAGGTGAAAGTAATCCATCTATAACGTTAATTAAATAAAATTCTAAATCAGGGTTTTCGGGAGCATTTACATATGAGTAAGCACGAGCAATTCGCTTATCGCCATCCATTATTGAAAGCTTAGTAAACTGCCCTGCCTTAAATGGCTCTACGTCTGCATTAAGCGTTAAGCTAAAAAGTGTTTCACTCCACCATGTAACGTTTTTTACTGTTGCTTCTACCCAATTAGACATACGTCCCCCGCAGAATATTTAAATAACCGACTTCAATATAAACATTAGCATTAAGTCACAAAGACTTACAGCACAATATAGAACGATGATGAGGCATTATTTGATAGCGAGTAAATTAAAATAGTGCTTACAAGTTGTGCACATAAAAAGCTTTATTGTAATACCAATCAGCATAATTAAGTGATCTATTTTGAGGATAGATAAACGTGTTGATAGCAAGGCAAAAAAATCGCTATTTAGTTGTTCTAAATGAGAATTTTTTAACGCAGATAGCGACACATTTAGCCCCTGAAAATAATTAAGTATTATTGCGGATTGGTATAAGTCACTTATATAATTTTTTAAGGCATAAAAAAAGCCGCATAAAATGCGGCTTTGGAGGTTTAGTCTCACTTCACTTTGGGCGTGTCTCCAAAACTTAGTGAATACGTTACCAAGGAACTGTTATATTTAACCTAAACTCTGGATAATAAATCTCTTAACCAAAGTTCAGGTTATTTGGTTAATTAGATAGACTCTAATGCAATTTTAACCATTTCGTTAAACGTGCTTTGACGTTCATCGGCTGGTGTTGCTTCGCCAGTGATTACGTGGTCACTTACGGTAAATAGCGCCATTGCGTTTGCGCCGTATTCAGCTGCAACGCCGTATAAACCCGCTGTTTCCATATCTACTGCAAGTACACCTAACTTATCTAAATCTTTATAAAAGGTGTCGTCTGCTTGATAGAAAGTGTCGGTAGTAAATACGTTACCTACTTTTGCTTTAATACCTAACTCTTTCGCAGCGTTTACGCCGTTTAAAAGTAGATCAAAGTTTGCAATAGCAGAAAAATCGTAACCACGTACACGTGCACGGTTTACGTTTGAATCTGTACTTGCACCTTGTGCAAAGATTACGTCGCGGATTTTAATGTCGGTACCAATACCGCCACATGTACCAATACGTATAATGTTTTTAACGCCAAAGCTTACAATTAGTTCGCGTGCATAAATAGACATTGATGGAATGCCCATGCCAGAACCCATAATGCTTACTGGTTTACCTTTATAAGTGCCAGTAAAACCGTACATGTTACGAACACCTGTAACTTGTACTGCATCATCTAAAAAGTTTTCAGCAATATATTGCGCACGTAGCGGATCGCCAGGCATTAATACTGTTTCGGCGAAGTCACCAACGTTTGCACTGATATGCGGAGTACTCATTAATTGTTTTCCTTTTTATTTGGTGTAGTTAGCTTATCTAAAAAGCTGTCACCGTATTCAAGCTCAGAAAGGTTAAACCACTGTGCTAGGGTTTGGCCTATATCTGCAAAGCTGTTGCGTTCACCTAATGGTGTGTTATTCATACCTGGCTTGTAAGCTATTACAGGTACGTATTCACGAGTGTGCTCTGAACCTGGAAAGGTTGGGTCACATCCGTGATCGGCAGTGATCATTAATACATCATCTGCATTTAACTGTTTAAGTATAGTTGGTAAATAGTCATCAAATTCTTTTAATGCTTTTGCGTAACCTACTGGATTACGGCGATGACCAAATTTTTCGTCAAAATCTACAAGGTTAGTAAATATTAGGCTGCGATCTGGCGCGCTTGAAATAACTTCACTGGTTTTTTCAAGTAAGTTCATAAGCCCTGGAGCTTTATGCTTTTGGGTTATGCCCTGATGCGCGTAAATATCTGAAATTTTACCAATACTAATTACTTCGCCACCGTCTTTTGCTAATACATCTAACAAGGTAGGTGCTGGCGGAAGTACTGAATAGTCACGACGATTACCTGTACGGGCAAAGTCTTGACTATTTGAACCCAAAAATGGCCGCGCAATCACTCGTCCTATATTCATTTCATCAAGTAGCGCCCGTGCGATTTCGCAAACTTGATAAAGCTTCTCTAGGCCGAATGACTCTTCATGCGCGGCTATTTGAAACACGCTATCAGCTGAGGTGTAACAGATTGGTTTACCTGTTTTTACGTGCTCTTCACCTAGCTGCTCTAATATGGTGGTTCCTGATGCATGGCAATTGCCTAAAATGCCAGGAATACCTGTACGAGCAATAAACTCGTCTATAAATTCTTGTGGGAAGCTCGGCTGTGTTTTAGGAAAGTAACCCCAATCAAATAACACAGGTACACCCGCCATTTCCCAATGACCCGATGGTGTATCTTTACCGCTCGAAAGTTCTTTAGCATAACCCCAAGCACCTTGTGGTGTTTGACGGTCTGACACTAAACACGTTTCCCCACCGGCAGCTTCACATGCATCTACTAAACCTAATTTAGATAAATTAGGTAGCGATAGTGCACTGCCCGTTTCGTCATAATATGCTTTAAGTAAGTGAGCGAATGTATTGGCGCCAAGATCACCAAATTTGTCTGCATCTGGTGCTGCACCGATTCCTAGGCTATCCGCCATTAAGATAATTGCTCTTGCCATTTTGACCTCACTTTGCTTCTAGGTGGTTACTTTATCTGCTGATCGAATTTTTCGTACAGGACAAAAGTCCTGTTTCATAAAACCTAAACATTATAAATTTGCGTTCTTAAGCGAAGCAAAAGAGATTAATCGTGTCTTTTTTGCTATTGTGATCTACCAACAATATATCCTTCTGTGTGGGTGAGAACTTTAGTGACACGAACTACTATTATAGCCATTGCTGGCGCATCAGCGTCGGGCAAATCTCTATTTAGCCAAACTATATACAACGAACTGGTTAACGAGCTTGAACCTGGTGCTATCGCCATTATCGAAGAAGATGCTTATTACAAGGATCAGTCGCATTTGCCTATGGCTCATCGTACTCAAACCAACTACGATCATCCTGATGCATTTGAACATGAACTAATGCTTGAGCATTTAACACAACTTCGTAGTGGAAACTCTGTAGAAGTACCAACTTATGATTATGCACAACATACCCGTAGCGATAAAACGCGACGTGTACCTGCTGCAAAAATCTTAATAGTAGAAGGTATTTTATTACTGAGCGATAAAGCGCTTAATAAAGAATTTGATATTAAGGTGTTTATAGATACACCTTTAGATATTTGCTTAATGCGCCGTATGCAACGAGATATGGAGCAAAGAGGCAGAACATTACAATCTGTTGTTGAGCAATATCAAGCAACTGTTAGACCGATGTTTTATCAATTTATTGAGCCTTCTAAGCATAATGCTGATTTAGTTGTGACTCGAGGCGGTATGAACCGTGTTGCGATTGATATTATTAAAAGTAAAATCAAATATTTACTACAAGAATAATAACGGGAAACATGGGTATGACAACATTTATGAGCTTAGTTGGCATGGTTGTGCTGCTAAGTATTGCTTTTGCGGCTTCAACAAACCGTAAAGCAATTAGTTTAAGAACCGTTGGTATAGCGTTTGCCATGCAAGTTGTTATCGGCGGTTTTGTTCTGTTTTTTGAAGCAGGAAAAAATGTATTAACTAGCATGTCGGCAGCCGTTTCATCGGTAATTGGCTATGCAAACGACGGTATTGGGTTTTTATTTGGCCCGCTAGCGTCACAAGATACACTGGGTTTTATATTCGCAATTCAAGTATTGCCGGTTATTGTGTTTTTCTCAGCGCTTGTTGCTGTTTTATATCACCTTGGCATTATGGATTGGATAATTAGAATTTTAGGCGGTGGTTTACAAAAATTATTGAAAACCTCGCGGACAGAATCGCTTTCAGCAACGGCCAATATTTTTGTAGGCCAAACTGAAGCACCGCTAATAGTTAAGCCATTTATAGCAACAATGACTAAGTCTGAATTGTTTGCAGTAATGGTGGGTGGCTTAGCCACTGTAGCAGGCTCAGTAATGGCCGGTTATGTAATTATTGGTGTAGACCTTAAGTATCTTATTGCGGCAAGCTTTATGGCCGCACCAGGTGGTTTTTTAATGGCAAAAATGATTGTGCCAGAAACAGAAACTCCTAAAGATAACTTAGCAGATTTAGATTTAAATGATGACGATAAACCCGTTAATGTAATTGATGCAGCTGCATCAGGCGCCGCTAACGGCATGCATTTAGCACTTAACGTTGGTGCAATGCTACTTGCCTTCGTAGCGTTAATTGCTCTATTAAACGGTTTATTAGGTGGTGTTGGCGGGTGGTTTGATTACCCAACATTGACGCTACAAGAAATATTAGGTTATTTATTTGCTCCTGTTGCATGGCTACTCGGTGTACCGTGGGATGAAGCAATTATAGCCGGCAGCTTTATTGGTCAAAAGATAGTAGTAAACGAGTTTGTTGCTTACTTAGACTTTATAAATTATCGCGATACGTTAAGCGCGCACACACAGGCAATTGTTACTTTTGCATTGTGTGGATTTGCTAACTTATCATCGATAGCCATTTTACTAGGTGGGTTAGGCGGTATGGCGCCTAGCAGGCGGAAGGATATCGCACGCTTAGGGCTCAGAGCAGTGTTAGCAGGATCTATGGCTAACCTTATGAGCGCAGCAATTGCTGGGTTTTTCCTCTCGCTAGCTTAGAAACTTATTGAGATGAACTCAGGTGTTGCAAAACAAGAAGATAGTCCTTTAAGGGGTTAAAGCACTATCTGACTTGAACGATACTTCACCAAGGGCCGCAAGGCCCTTTTATCGTTTTAGGACTTTAAAAAATTGATCTGATCGTTGATAAAGCTAAATCTCGCCTTCTATGCTTAACAGCCCCCCTTTACAAACAACCCTTTCTCTTATCAGATTTACTCTTTAGTACTTATTTAGTGACCCTTCATTAAATGAGACACCAATATCAATACCATATTATTTGACTAGGGCACTTTAAATTACTATTTAATCTCATTTATTTTTTATTTAAGCCAGCTAATGGTTATTTAATTTTGGTGTTTTTAACATTTTAAGCCACACTTATTATTCGATTAATAAACGACTAATGACTCGCAACTGTGAAATATACTCTTTATTTTTTATGTTTAGCATCCTCTTTTTTTGCTAATGCTAAAGACACTTACTTAGTAGTAACAGAGCTTGCTCCACCAAACCAAGTATTAATGGATGGAGAGGTGATGGGCCACTCTACAGACCTGATTAGGGATATATTTAAAAATGCTCAACTAACCCCTGATATTCATATGTATCCTTGGGCAAGGGCTTACAAAGTGGCTCGGGAGTTAAAGAATACTTTTATTTACAGCCTTGCCCGAACACCTGAACGAGAGGATAAATTTTATTGGATTGCCCCTATTGGGCACTTTAAGCTTGGTTTTATAGCCCTTTCAGAGCGAGATGACATTCATATTAAAAATACACAGCAAGCTAAAAGTTATAAAATTGCTATGCAAAGGAACGACTTTTCTACACAAACGCTTATGGAGCTAGGTTTTAATGTTGTACTTACAAGTGACATTCAAAAATCATACAACCTATTGCTGGCAAAAAAAGTAGATTTAATTGTCGATGATCCTTTATTTATGAGGCAAATGAGTGATTACTTAAAGCTTGATCCGGAGTATTTAAAATTTGTATACAAAGTTGATGAACTCACTGTGGATGCGTATTTAGCCGCTAATAAAAAGACAGATATAAACTTAGTTAACGCCCTTCAAAAGTCTTTTTTACAAATAAAACAGCGTAAAGGATTAGCTGAAAATCACTAAATTTAGAGCTTATAGCGGCTTTTATAGGCCGCAAAATTATCTTTTATTTTAAGCTTTACATATTCTTTGTTAAATCGTTCTACAATGTATTTGGGTACAGATTTATTAAAAGCAATGTAGTTACCTGCTATTTCAGGTATTGGTAGTTCCTGCAATTTAACTATATCGTCTTCACTATACCCAAATGGAGATAGCTGGTAGCCAATGGTGTACTCAGATCCTAAAATCAAATCTATCTTACTATTTAAAAATAAGTGCATGTACTGCATTTCATCGCCTATAGCTAAAAGGTTTTTACCTGATTCAAACCCTACTTTTTTTACTATAGATTCGTAAATATCCCCTCTTACAATAGCAAGTGAAAACTGCTTTGCATCATTTAGGTTATTCATTTTAAGATTGGTATTCTTTTTAAGCTTATAAAAAAATGTTTGACTAGATGCCAAAGGCCCAACCCAGTTAAATATAGGAGCTCTCTCAGCCGTTTTAGCAATAGAGATAATGCCAGAATGCTCTTTTTTTTGAACTAAGCTATAGGCTCTTTTCCACGGCAGCATTTGAAAATCACACTTTATGTCTGAAGCAATACATACATCTTTTACAATATCGAGATTTATGCCAACAAGCTGACCCGCTTTATTTTCAAAGTTGTATGGCGAAAAATGCTCAGTGTAAATTGTGAGCTCAAAAGCTTCAGCTTGTGCATAATAGCTGAAAAAAATAAAAAAGAGTGAAAGGAAGGACTTAATAATAACAATACCTACTTGATAAACTTACATTAATAATAGGTGCAGGTTGGGTTGAGTCAAATTTCAGACACAAAAAAAGCGCCTTAAGCGCTTTTTTTCATTTTACTTAAAAAGTAAAATTATACAGCTGTGATGTTATCAGCTTGAGGACCTTTTTGACCTTGTGAAAGAGTGAACTCTACACGTTGGCCTTCAGCTAAAGTTTTGAAACCTTCGCTTTTGATTGCTGAGAAATGTGCGAAAACGTCTGGGCCATTTTCTTGCTCGATGAAACCAAAACCTTTAGACTCGTTGAACCACTTAACTGTACCTGATACGATGTTAGACATTGTAATATCCTGATATAAAATAAAAAATATGCTCATGTGAGCGGGTGTAGCAAAAAATGAGATGGTACTTAAAAACTTCAGGACGGTACTACAAGTATTACTTATACAACAACGAAATGGAGATTTATAAATTACATGCTTTCTTTCTAGCTGCGGCCCACTATATAGAGTTCGAATATTTTGTCAAGCATTTAAAGCTAATTAAATAACTACGAGTAGCTAATAATATTAATCTCAATTACTAATATATAAAAACAAGTAAGTATCTGTAATTACATTAAAAGTGGTAACAGCTACAGTAAATCAGCCACCACACTTTGATTACGACCGTGTTCTTTTGCATGATAAAGGGCTTTATCGGCACACTTATATACTTGGTCAATATCGTTACTATGATCTGGCCAAGTTGCTATACCTATCGAAATAGTAATGTAGCCAATAGTATCTATTTTTGATGATTCAACAGTGGTACGTAAGCGCTCTGCAATTTTAAAAGCACTTTGGCTGTCTTCGTTAGGCAGTACAAGCACAAATTCTTCGCCGCCAATACGTGCGACAATATCGTCTTTCCTTGATAATTTTTTAATGATGTTTGTTAAATAAACAAGTGCTTCATCACCTTTATCATGGCCAAAGGTATCGTTAACTCGTTTAAAAAAATCGATATCAATTTCTAAAATAGCAAAGGTTGTTTGTTTAAATATAAGCTGATTTAGCAAGCCATTTAGGCTTCTTCGATTATGTGTTTCTGTAAGAGGATCTGTTTGCGCATCGTGGCGAAGCTGTCCTATTTGCATTTGCAGTATATTAACCCCTTTTAACATTGCTAGTTTCAATCTATGGCTTTCAAAATACCAAGATTTAACTGCTTTTAATTTTTCTAAACTTTGCGGATCGTCAAGGGTATCTGCATTGTCGGCTAAACGTTTTAGTGGCCTTGCAATGAAATGCGCAAATAAACCGATAAATATAAACGTAATCAATGCCATAGGAATTGTTCGTTTAACCACTTCAATCGTTAATATATCCAGTGAAGAAAGTGTTGTTTTTAAAGGTCTCTGCGCTACGATTCCCCAGCCAGACAACGCAACAGGTGCATAGCCTGCTATCATTGGCTTGCCAACACTATTAACAACCAGTGATTTACCTTGCCCACCGCTAACCACGTCATCAATTACGCTATTACTATTTACTACGTTACCAATTCTTGTAGGCTCTGGATGATAAAGTATTCGCTTACTTGAACTTACAACATATAGGTATGAGCCACCTTTATAGTAGTGTTGCTCTAAAAGCTCATTTAAAATATTCTTTTCTTTTAAATATAAAGAGCCACCAACGTAACCTATGTAATTAGCTTCTTTATCAAATAATGGGTGCGATATAAATACAATTAAATTGCCCGCAGCCGACATATAGGGCTCACTAATTAGAGGCCGCTTTTCTTTTAAAGCCTCTATAGCTCCTGGGGAGTTAATTGCTTTTCCTATAATTTTTTCAAGTAACGGTGAAGTTGCAGCAATAACACCATGTACATTAATAACAACAGAATTAAAGCTGTCTGTTTGGTGATTTAATCTAATTACTTCTTTGCTTAATAGCTTTGAATCACTCGCTGACTGCTCAATAACTTTTGCCGAGTAAGCAAGTTGCTGTAGAGCTGCTTTTAAAAAGTTATCTGTTGCAGATGCCAATTTTTGAGCATAGGCTAAATTACTATTTAATGTATATGTAGTTAACTGCTCTTTTTGAACCTGATAAGTAGAGTAAAAACTTCCCACTAGTGTGCTCATTGCAGCAGAAAATGCGAGCAATAATATAAGAAACCTTAAATTTAAAGCAGGTAATAATTTTTTAATCAAAACGCTTCCACAACTCGTTATTAATAATACATTAAAGTGTAAAAAAGCCGTCAATTATAACTCTTAGCTGAATATTTAGCCATTAATTATACTATCTATACTTTACTAAAAATCGTTAACAATACGCGCTTTGCAGTTGCGCGTAAAAATAGATAAGCTGCGTGTACTTATCTAATTTTATTTAGCTTTGGAGAATATTTTGCTAAATAAGTATGTTGTATCGTCTCTTGTTTTTTTATCTGGGTGCTTAATGCCATTACAATCTTCTTTTGCTAAATCAGCACTTTCTCTTGAACAGCAACTTGGCCAAAAGTTAATACTCGACTTTCGCTACTACTGTGAGCAAGGATCAAGCAAGCAATGCCGTACCCCAATGACCAGTTTGCCAAGCGAGCTTGCTAACGTAATAACAAAACACAATATTGGTGGTGTTATTTTATTTTCTGAAAATACACAATCAATTGAGCAAACAATTACGCTTAATACACAGCTACAAACTGCTGCAAGCAAATCAAGCAGTAAGTTGCCGCTATTTATATCAATAGATCAAGAAGGCGGACGTGTAGCGCGTTTACCCCGTGATGTAGCCACCTCCTTTACAGGTAATATGTCGATTGGCGCAACCTATAAAAAGCACGGTATTGAATACGCAACAAAAACGGCAACAGTGATAGCAAAAGAGCTTTTATCATTAGGGGTTAATGTTAACTACGCGCCTACTGTTGATGTAAATATGAATCCAGACAACCCTGTGATAAATGTTCGCTCCTTTGGTGAAAATCCTACACTGGTTGGCAAACTAGGTGCAGCTCAAGTTGCTGGTTTTGAAAGTAATGGTGTTATTACCTCTTTAAAGCACTTTCCTGGGCATGGTGATACAAGTGTCGATAGCCATACAGGGCTACCTCAAGTAAACCATTCAAAAGAGGTTATTAACGAGCAAGATCTAGCGCCGTTTAAACATATTATTGCTAAGCAAAATCCTGGCATGATAATGACAGCACATATTCAATACCCGCAACTCGATAGCAGCACCTTTGTAAGCGTTGATGGTAAAACCATGATTAAACCCGCCACTATGTCACGAACTATCATTACAGATATTTTGCGAGACGAGCTTAACTATCAAGGAGTCGTAGTTACAGATGCGCTTGACATGGCGGGTATTAGCCACTTTTTTACGCCAACTCAAGCGGTTATAAATACCTTTGCGGCAGGTGTTGATATAGCACTTATGCCTATAGAAATAAGAACACCCGATGATCTAAACAAATTAGATGAGCTAATTAAAGAGCTTGTCGCGGCTGTAAAGTCAAAACAGCTCGATGAACACGAAATAGCACAATCTGCGAAGCGTATTACCTCTCTTAAAAATAAATTTAGATTAAGCACTAATTTTGATCCTATTCCCGCGCTTATTAATGCAAAGCAGATTATTGGCAGCACAGCTCACCGCGCAATAGAAGCAGATCTTGCCGTAGAGGCAATTACGCAAGTAAAAAATACTGATAACACCTTGCCACTAAAACTAAAAAACGCACAGCGTTTGCATATTATTATGCCCGACACGCGCAAATGTATGGCAATGCAGCAAGCAATTGAAACTATCAGCGAGCAAGTATTTACCTATACTTGTTCTAGCTTACAAGGATTTGATCCCGAACAAGCTGGCAGGCAAATAAAATCTGCTGATGTAGTTATTGCCGCAAATGCTACACCTAATCAAAGTGCAGTAGAAATTGGCGGAATGGACGATTTAAAAGATGACCCTAATTTTGCTCTTAGTACTGCACAGCAACCTCAAGCGCTTGAATCATTATTAAAAATGGCTAAGCAAAGTAATAAAAGCACCGTGTTTATCAGTTTAAGAGCGCCTTACGATATTGCTACGTATGGTGAATATGCTCAGGCAGTACTTGCATCATACGCGTACAATATTGATATAGATGAGGACGAGAGGGTTTCTGGCCCCGCTTTTACAGCGTTAGCAAAAGTATTGCTTGGTAAAGAGCAAGCAAATGGCGTTTTACCTGTCACAATTAAACCGCAAAAGGCGCACTAACATGAAACTAAATTGCGATTTAGGCGAAAGTTTTGGCTCATGGAACATGGGCTTAGATGACGATGTAATGCCGCATATTAATATGGCTAACATTGCCTGCGGTTTTCATGCAGGTGACGCTGATGTAATAGCTAAAACTCTTAAACTTGCTAAGCAGCATAAGGTACAAATTGGTGCTCACCCTAGCTACCCTGATTTACAGGGTTTTGGGAGGCGCTCAATGAACCTTAGTGAAGTAGAACTTACTAATTGCCTGCATTATCAAATAGCGGCTCTTGAAGGGATGGCAAAAGTGCAAGGTTTAACGCTTAGCTACGTTAAACCACATGGCGCACTTTATAACGACATGATGGCTGATGAGCAAATGTTACAAACGGTTATAAATGCTATTGCCAACTACCCTAGCAAATTAAAATTAATGATTTTAGCTACTAAAAATGCCGATAAGCACACTAAAATAGCTAAAAGTTTAGGCGTTGAGTTAATACTAGAGGCCTTTGCAGATAGGCAATACACCGATGACGGACATTTAGTATCACGAACGCTTGAAGGCAGCGTTCACAATAAAACAGCATTACTAGAGCAAGTAACTCAGCTTTTATCTGATGGTAGCGTAACAACTCGCTCGGATAAAAAACTAACGCTCAACGCACATAGCTTATGTGTACATGGCGACAATGCAGACGGTATAGCGCTTATTAAAGATATTAAAGCACTGTGCGAATCAGCTGACTAAGTCTTTACATTACCTTTAATTGAAGCTGTAAACCCCCTTTACAGCTTAACTCATAGAGTTTTATAAGAGCTTCACCGCATCTCCCTTTTAATCCCTGAAAAGCTATCATATAAATACATTTAGAATGATAAAAATCACAACAGGGATCACAAATGAAAAAGTTTTTAGCGCTTAGTTTTGGCAGTAGCCTCGTTTTAGGATGCAGTAATTTAGCCTACGCTGAAACAAATACACTGCAATTACAAGACGTATTCAATTTAGAATACGCCAATCAAATAGATATGACCGAAGACGGTAAAACGGTTTATTTTGTTCGTAACCGTATGGATATAAAAACCGACCGTAAAATAGGTAATATTTGGTCTGTTGATTATAAAACTAAGCAATTGCAGCCATTAACTTCTGGCGTGCATATGGATTACTCGCCAGTGCTTTCTCCAGATGGTCAGCGCCTTGCTTTTATATCTACCCGCGATGGCAGTAGCCAAATTTATATGAAGTGGCTAAAAACCGGTGCAATAGCAAAAATTAGTAACTTAACAAGCTCCCCTCGTGCTATTTCGTGGAGCCCAGATTCAAGCCAGCTTGTTTTTAGCATGTTTGTTCCAAGCAACTCTTCGGCGCCAGTAAGCTTACCGGGAAAGCCAAAAGGTGCAACGTGGGCAGAGCCAGCAAAATTTATTGACGATGTTTACTACCGAGCAGATGGTGGCGGTTATACGCAAAAAGGATTTAGCCAGCTTTTTGCCATAGATGCCAACGGTGGGAATGCACAGCAACTCACAAATGATGAATTTGATAACGCTGGCGATGTTAGTTTTAGTAAAGATGGGAAATCACTTTATTTTTCAGCAAACAGACACGAGCAAAACTTACTTAAACCAACCAATAGCGAAGTGTATAAACTTAATTTAAATACCTTAGCTATTGAGCCAATAACTGATAGAAATGGCCCTGATCAGCAACCTAAAATCTCTCCCGACGGTCGTTATTTAGCGTACACAGGTTACGATGACAAACGCACTAATTACGAAAATACCCAGCTTTATATTCGTGATTTAAAAACGGGTGATACAAAAAGTTTAACCCCTAATTTTGATAGAAGCGTTGGGAAAATTAAATGGAGTGCTAACTCAAAAGGTGTGTACTTTAGCTATGCCGATAAAGGCCAAACCGCCCTTGCCTATCAACCTCGAAGCGGTAAACGTAAAGTAATCACTGAGCAAATTGGCAGCGTTGCTTTTGGTCGCCCTTATTCGGGTGGCGACTTTGATGTGAGTGAAGATGGTGATGTCGCTTTTACGTTGGGAGATACTCAACGCCCAGCAGATATAGCTAGCGTTAAACGAGGTAAAGCTGAGCGTTTAACAAACCTAAATGCCGATGCACTCGATACCAAGCAATTAGCTAAAGTTGAAGAAATATGGGTTAAATCAAGCTACGATGAGCTGCCTATTCAGGGCTGGATTGCGTACCCGCCTGAGTTTGATAGCAGTAAAAAATACCCACTAATACTAGAAATACACGGCGGGCCGGTTGCTAATTATGGTCCTCATTTTAGTGCTGAAGTACAGTTATTCGCCGCCAAAGGTAATGTAGTTTTATATATGAACCCTCGTGGGAGTGATTCATACGGTAAAGAATTTGCTCAAACCATACACCATAATTACCCAAGCAACGACTTTGATGATTTAATGACCGGCGTTGATGCAGTAATAGAAAAAGGCTTTATAGATGAGTCTAAGTTATTTGTAACAGGTGGCTCCGGCGGTGGTGTACTAACAGCATGGATTGTAGGCCACACTGACCGCTTTGCAGCAGCGGTGGTTGCTAAACCCGTTATTAATTGGATCAGCTTTGTACTAACTGCTGACTTTTATCCATTTTTTGCCGATTACTGGTTTCCGGGTAAACCGTGGGATCACATTGAGCACTACATGAAGCGCTCACCAATAAGCTATGTAGGTAATGTAACTACACCAACCATGCTGCTTACTGGAGAATCTGACTACCGTACACCAATATCAGAAACTGAGCAGTTTTATCAAGCGTTAAAACTACAGGGTGTTGATACAGCCATGGTGCGTATTCCTAATGCGTCTCACGGTATTACTACCCGCCCATCTAACTTAATGACCAAAGTAGCTTACATTCAATGGTGGTTTGATAAGCATACTAAATAACCTAATTTCAAAATAATAAATCTATAGTTCAAATAAAAGCCACTTTAAATAAGTGGCTTTTAAATTTACTGCTGTAGCATTCAAACTGTAAACCCCCTTTACAGTTTTATGGCAGACAAATATCGGACTTAGCTAAAACTTCAGTTAGTAAAATTTCGGTTTATACTATTTTAACTAGTTTGAGTTAGTAAAAAAGCGGTTTGAGCCACTGTTTATAACCTCTCAGTTAGTAAAATTTTGTTTTATAGCAACGAGAAGTTAGTAAAAAATCGGTTTATAAAACACATTTAGTCTTTCCATAAATCTAAAATTAGTAACTTATCGGCTTTTTAATGCCCAACAAAGGTCCTTTACGGTAAAAATTAGCGTTAAAAATGTGTTTTACACCGTGTTAGTTAAACTCTGATCTGTAAATTTACTCAGATAGTTAAATCGTGATCCAAAATAATTTGGTTAGTTAAAGTATGATCTGTAGCTGTACGTCAGTGACGTAACTTTATTTAAAATAATAAAAAAGGGCCTACCGGCCCTTGAGTAACACTATCTAGTTAGGAATTTAAAATTGGTTCATGGTGTTATCTTCACCACCTGCTTTAAGTGCATTATCACCCGAAAAGTACTCTTTGTGAGTATCGCCAATGTTAGAACCAGCAAGATCCTGATGCTTAACTGACGCCTGCTCACGGCGAATTTCTTGGCGCTGTACATCACGTACATAAGCCAGCATACCCATGTCACCAAAGTAACCTTCAGATAAAATATCAGTGCTTAGTGCAGCAGTATGATACGTAGGTAATGTGATTAAGTGATGGAAAATACCGGCTTCACGTGCGCCATCGCGCTGGAAGTTTTGTACTAGCAAGTCAGCTGCTTGAGCAAGCTCAGTGTCATCCATTTCTGGTGCCATTAAACCTTTGTTGTCACCTAAGCTTGGGTAAGCACTTAAGTCACGACCAGCTTCTTGCCATTCTTGGTACACTTGCTCGCGGAACTTAAGCGTCCAGTTAAATGAAGGAGAGTTATTGTATACAAGCTTAGCATCAGGTACTTGCTCTTTAACGCGATTTACCAGTTCTGCAATTTGTTTAACATGTGGTTTTTCTGTTTCAATCCACAGTAAATCAGCGCCCGACTGTAAGCTAGTAATACAATCAAGTACTACGCGGTCTTTTTCAGTGCCTTCGCGGAACTGGTATAAACCATTTTCAAGACGAGTTGGTTTACAAAGCTCACCGTTAATTTTCATTGCGGTATCACCTTCATTTAAGTCATCTACCCCATTAATAGGTGTAGTTTCTAAAAAGGCGTTGTATTGGCTAGCTAAATCACCAGGCGTTTGAGATACCGGCACTTTTTGTGTAAGGCTTGCACCTAACGAGTCGGTACGTGCCACAATAATACCGTTATCAATCCCTAGCTCTAAAAATGCGTAACGAACAGCATTAATTTTTGCTAAAAAGTCTTCATGCGGTACGGTCACTTTACCCGCTTGGTGGCCACATTGTTTAGCGTCAGACACTTGGTTTTCAATCTGAATGGCACACGCGCCGGCTTCAATCATTTTTTTAGCAAGTAAGTAGGTTGCTTCTTCGTTACCAAAGCCAGCGTCAATATCGGCAATAATTGGCACTACATGGGTTTCAAAGTTATCGATTTTATCAAGCACAGCTTGTACATCACCACCATTTGCTTTTGCTTCATCTAAATCGTTAAACAAATGGTCTAGTTCACGTGCATCAGCTTGTTTTAAAAACGTATAAATCTCTTCAATTAATGCAGGTACCGATGTTTTCTCGTGCATGCTTTGATCGGGTAATGGGCCAAATGCAGAGCGAAGCGCTGCAACCATCCAACCACTTAAGTAAACGTAACTGCGTTTAGTTGTTTTTTGATGACGCTTAATAGCCATCATCATCTGCTGCGCAGTAAAACCATGCCAGCACCCTAAAGACTGTGTGTATTGGCTTGTGTCTTTATCGTATGCAGCCATATCTTCACGCATTACGTCGGCTGTGTATTGTGCAATTTCAATCCCAGTACGAAAGCGGTTTTGTAAACGCATGCGGCTTGCATACTCTGGGTTAATTGCTTTCCACGCATTACCTTGTGATTGGCAAAGGGTCGCTAGAGTGTCTGTTTCGTGTGTGTACGTTGTCATAATAAAAATCCTTCGAACGGGTCTATAAATTATTTTAATGTTGTGAGAGTGGCTAGGAGTGTGTGCTCCGTTTGCTTAATTCAACATTAGGCTCATTTTTTAGATTTAGTAAATTTATAGTTGTTATTACGGCTATATATTTTATGAATGAGCAAAAAGCACTCAACACTGTATTTATGCGGTATTGTTTGTTTAACACACACTTATAAAAACAACACACGGCACCGTTTAAGGAAGGTAATTATGACTCACACTCTCACACACTCAGGGCTAAGCGTAGATACACAGCTAGCTGACTTTGTTAAAACAAAGCTACTTCCAGGTACTCATTTATCAGAGCAGCAATTTTGGAAAAGCTTTGCAAATATAGTGCAAACACTGACGCCAACAAACCGTGCACTACTTGAAAAAAGAGAGCAATTGCAGCAGCAAATAGACGACTACCACTTAAAAAATAAATCGTGGGACAGCGCTGCATATCACTCTTTTTTACAAGAAATAGGTTACTTGGTAAAAGAGCCTGAAAATTTTAGTATTGAGACTCAAAATGTTGAGCCTGAAGTCGCACTTACAGCTGGCCCACAATTAGTTGTGCCTGTTAGTAATGCACGCTTTGCGCTTAACGCAGCAAATGCTCGTTGGGGTTCATTATACGACGCTCTATACGGCACAGACGTGCTAAGTGAAGAAGACGGCGCCGAAAAAGGCAGCACATATAACCCAGTGCGCGGCTTTAAAGTAATGGCTTATGCACGCCAGTTTTTAGATAAAGCATTACCGCTAAGTAATGGTTCGCACATTGAAAGCACTAATTACTCAGTAGTTAATGGCAGCCTAGTTATAACGCTTCGCGACAGCTCGCAAACAACGCTTGCTAACCCTTCACAACTTGTTGGCTTTAAGGGTGAAGCACAAAACCCAAGCGTTATTTTATTAAAAAATAATGGCCTACATTTAGAACTACAAATAGACCATCACCACCCTATTGGCCAAGCCGATAAAGCTGGCTTAAAAGATGTCGTACTCGAGGCCGCTCTCACTACCATAATGGATTGCGAAGACTCTGTAGCCGCAGTTGATGCCGAGGATAAAGTACAAGTTTATAAAAATTGGTTAGGCCTTATGCAAGGTAATTTAACTGAGTCATTTAAAAAAGGAAATAAAACGGTAGAGCGCACCTTACAAAGCGATAAAACATACACAGCTCTTGATGGTGGCACAGTGACCTTAAAAGGCCGTAGTATGATGTTTGTACGTAATGTAGGCCATTTAATGACTAATCCGGCTATTTCTGATATTTACGGTCAGCCTGTATTTGAAGGCATTATGGATGCAATGTTTACAGCCACAGCAGCCCTGCACGACTTAAACAAAAAAACAGGCATTAAAAACTCAAGCGCGCAAAGTATAAATATTGTAAAGCCAAAAATGCATGGCCCCGACGAAGTCGCCTTTACCAACACATTGTTTAGCCACGTAGAAGAGGCACTCGGTTTACCTAAAAATACACTTAAAATGGGCATTATGGATGAAGAGCGCCGCACCTCTGCAAATTTAAAAGCCTGTATACATAGAGCTAAAGAGCGTGTTGTATTTATTAACACCGGCTTTTTAGATAGAACCGGAGACGAAATTCATACCTCAATGCATGCAGGAGTTGTATTACCAAAAGCTGAGATTAAAAAGCAGCCATGGATCCAAGCATACGAAGACCGTAACGTAGATATTGGCCTTGCTTGTGGCTTAAGTCACAAAGCACAAATAGGTAAAGGCATGTGGCCAATGCCAGATAAAATGGCACTAATGATGGAGCAAAAACTTGCGCACCCGCAATCTGGTGCCAATACCGCATGGGTACCCTCCCCTACGGCGGCGACCTTACATGCAATGCATTATCATGATGTAAATGTATTTAACAAGCAACAAAACATAGCGACACGTGCACAAGCAAGCCTTAGCGACTTACTTACGCCACCATTAATGGACAATGTTACAACGCTCTCAAAAGAAGATATTCAAAGTGAGCTTGAAAACAATGCACAAGGCATTTTAGGTTATGTTGTACGTTGGATAGACCAAGGGATTGGCTGCTCAAAAGTGCCCGATATAAACCATGTAGGTTTAATGGAAGACAGAGCTACACTGCGTATTTCAAGCCAACATATGGCTAATTGGCTTCACCATGGGGTATGTACGCAGGCTCAAATAGAGTCAACAATGGCTAAAATGGCTAAAGTAGTTGATGGCCAAAACGAGCACGACAGCGCTTATAAACCGATGGCAAGTAACGAGCTATCACTTAAAAATAGCATTGCTTATCAAGCAGCTCTCGCTTTAGTTTTAGAAGGTGCAAAACAACCAAGTGGTTACACCGAGCCATTACTGCATAGCTACCGTATCAAATATAAATCACAGCAAAGCTAATACACTTTAACGTTACTAAACCGGCCTTGGAGCTGGTTTTTATAACCTGAAATTAAAATATTTGTACTTTTATGACATTTGTAAAAGATATATCCAAATAAGCATAATATGCATGAATATCTAACATTTATTCAAACGTAAAAAAGCGCGTTTTGCTTACACAAAACGCGCTTTTTTAATATTTTTAGGAGTTTACTCTAATTTTTTACAATAGCATTGTGATAAATATTTTGTACATCGTCACAATCTTCAAGCATATTTATAAACTTATCAAAGTTAGCAATCACTTCTTCGTCTTCAATTTCAATATTAACTTGAGGAATAAACGTTATTTCGTCTACTTCAAAGTTAATGCCTTCAAATGCGTCTTCAAGGGCAGTTTTAGCTTTAAAGTATTCTGTTGGCGGAGCAAAAACCGATACTTTACCATTCTCGCACTCAACATCGCTCACATCTACATCGGCCATCATTAGTGCTTCTAGTACAACTTCATCGTCATCACCAGCAAAACCAAGTACTGCATAATGATCAAACATATGTGCAACACACCCAGGAGTACCAATTTTTGAGTCTGTTTTAGTAAACGGTAAGCGCACATCTTTTATTGTACGGTTTGGGTTATCTGTTAAGCAATCAACAATAACCATGCAATTTCCAGGGCCATACCCTTCGTAGCGAGCAACAGAGTAATCTTCCCCTGCCCCACCGGCTGCTTTTTCAATTGCTTTTTCAATAACGTGTGCTGGAACTTGGTCTTTTTTAGCTTTTTCGATTAAGCGACGTAGTGTTTGATTAACTTCAGGATCGGGTTCGCCATTTTTTGCTGCAACGTAAATCTCTTTACCGTACTTTGAGTTTATTTTTGTTTTTGCGTTGGCTGTTTTGATCATAGAACTTTGACGAACTACAAATGCTCTGCCCATTTTGTGCCTCTAATGAATACGTTACCTTTTGCCATATTTTATCAATTTCAGTCGTATTGGGCTAGTTATCAAATTTAAATAATGCAGCTCTATTTGTTGAATAAATAAAACTGCACACTATTTAACATAATTCTATTTTTTTAGAGTAGCTGTCTACCAAAGTCACTAATTCTATAAAATCATGTAAAACATAATCTGCTTGGTCGGCGTATGCTGGAGTGGTATCAGGAGCGTATAAACAAGCGCGCATATTCGCATTATGTGCAGCTTGTATATCGTATAGAAAATCCCCTACGTACAATAAATTGCTAGGGCTTATATTCCATAGTGTAGAAATTGCATTTAACGCACTCGGATCGGGCTTTGCTGGCGCATCACTTCGGGTTAATACTGTTTCAATAGGGAGTGGGTTATTTTGTAGCTTAATCGCAGCTGCTTTATCAAAATTGCGAGTAACAATAGCCATAGGAATTTTTTTTGCTTTTAAAGCATTAACGGCATCAGCCACGCCCGGTAAAATACTGGCATGTTGAGCATCTATTAACTCGTGTTGATGAACAATATTCATTGCCTCCTCACGCATATAAGGGGATGGCAACTGAGCAATGTAATCAAGTAAATCTTGTTCACAAGGGCAACCAATCTGAGCTTTTATTAACGAAAAATCTAATTCTGACGAAACTAGGGTTCCATCTAAATCAAAAATAACACCATAAATAGCCTCTACCTGAGTAGTCATATCATTCCCTGAATTTAGTTAGTACTAAATGAAATTTAAACATAAAAATCTCTACTGCTTATGCCTTTATATAAAAGGATAAATGAAACCATATTTAAATTATTTATTTTCACCGCTATCAATCTATTGATAACACAGTAAATATAATTGGTAATTGTAGCATGTGCAAGAAAAGGTAAATATACAAACTGAACTACCAATCTTTACGCAAATTTACACATAGCAGATCAAAAATGAACACAGTTTAAACGTATAAAGAAAACGCGCACATTAACTGCAGTGCGCGTCGGTTGGGAAAGTATTAAATATTAGTTTTGCTCAAAGCGGGCTTCAAGCCAAGTATCGTCTTGGCTAAAGTTAAGGGTTTTAATTTTTCCTTTACCTTCAACGTTTACCATATTTACCTGAGATGGCCATAAATCACGCAGTGCGCCATTACTCATTTTTATACCCTTAATCCCTTTAGGAATGGCTGCCTCTTGGTATACCCAAAAAAACTTACCATCTACTTGTGCTCCAACAGAGTTAAGCTTCAAAGTTTCACCGCTGAGCGTTTTTAAAGCCACGTGCGATTCAACATATTTAGCAAAACGCTGCTGATCAACTTTATTGCTAATAATATCAACCTTGCCTTCAAATAATTTACCTACAGCATGCTCGGTGTCATGTAAGTAAAAGCGATGCATAAGCTCAATATTACTCGTACGTTTATTAAAAAGCACAGTAGTAACTGATGACTTTAATTGATGCGCCATACTTGGCGCAGCAACTAAAAGGCAAACAATAACAAGCAAAAAGCGCATTACTGTTGCTCCTCACCGTCATCCTTTTCGTCTTTTTTCTCGTCCGTTTTAAGCTCAGTTTTAATATCTTGCATGATATCGCGGCTAACCTTAGCTTTACTCTTTTCCTTTTTGAATACTTCTATACGCGAAGGAATAATACGACGAGGGTAGTTATTGTTCTCAACATCCACATCTGCAGTTTCCCAGCGTGGATCAACAGTTACCGAAACAAGTGGTTTGTTCTTATCAGTAACAATTAGCTTTTGAACGTTTTTGTAATTACGACGCCAAATTTCAGCAGGAATATAACGCTCTTCAGTAGTGCCATCTTCATAAGTTAGCTCTAACAAAATAGGCATTACCAAACCACCTAGGTTTGAAAATTCCATAACATAATAGTTTTTATCTTCTTCAAGCGCGCGGTCTAGCGTTTTACGCTCCCAAGGCTCTAAACCTTTTAAGAACTTGTTATACGAGTTACGCTCTTTATTGGTAACAGTAAAGCGGTCGTTTTCGTCGTAAAAATCTGTGACGTCAGTATTTTTCTCAACCCACGTTTTTTTACCTTCAGCGCGATTGCGCTCAACAAATAAAGACGTTGGCTTATCGGCTTCAATATCGCGTAGGCGGCTGTAGTCAATATCTGGGTTTTTAGTGTCTAAACGCAGTTGATAAACTTTATCCAGCGAAATATCTACATGGTCTGTGGTGTAAAACCAACCACGCCAAAACCAATCTAAATCAACACCAGAGGCTTCTTCCATGGTACGGAAAAAATCTGCTGGAGTAGGACGCTTGTATTTCCAGCGCTGAGCGTACTCTTTAAATGCAAAATCAAATAAATCGCGACCTAAAATAACTTCACGTAAAATATTAAGTGCAGCAGCAGGTTTAGTATAAGCATTTGGACCTAAACGTAATACGCTGTCAGACTGAGTCATTACAGGTACTTGGTTTTCAGACTTCATGTAGCTCACTATATCGCGTGGCTCAACGCCCCAAGGAATCGTAGGATCCCATTCACGACCAGCAACGCCATCTAAAAAGCTATTTAAACCTTCATCCATCCACGTCCATTGGCGTTCATCTGAGTTAACAATCATAGGGAAGTAAATATGGCCAACTTCATGAATAACTACGCCAAGTAAAAAACGCTTTTCAGCTTGCGAATAAGTACGCGTACCATCGTCCTGTAGCTTCGTACGCGGACCGTTAAAGGTAATCATTGGGTATTCCATACCACCCACTGGTCCATTTACCGATTGAGCCACTGGGTATGGGTAATCAAACGAGTACTTAGAGTACACTTCCATCGTATGCACTACAGCTTCGGTTGAGTATTTTTTCCATAAATCGCCACCTTCTTTAGGGAAGAACGACATAGCCATTACGAGCGGTTGAACGTCGCCGCCTTGCTGATACCCTTTTGCATCCCACATAAACTTACGAGAAGACGCCCAAGCAAAGTCACGTACATTTTCTGCTTTAAAGTGCCAGGTTTTAGTTTTGTCGGTGCCTTCTTTTTCGTTTTCTAACGCTTCTTCTTCAGTAACGATAAACACAGGGCGTTTTGACGTTTCTGCTTTTTCTAAGCGATTACGTTGAGTGCGTGTAAGTACTTTACTTGCGTTATCAAGCTTACCTGTTGCCGATACAATGTGATCTGCAGGAACCGTAATTTCTACGTCGTAGTCACCAAATTCAAGCGTAAACTCACCAGAACCTAAAAACGGTTTGTTAGTCCATGCTTCGTAATCTGTGTAAGCAGCTAAACGTGGAAACCACTGAGCAAGTAAAAATATATCGTTGCCATCTTCTTCAAAGTGCTCGTAACCAGAGCGTGCGCCAACGGCATCTTCTTCTACAATGTTAAAAGCAAAGTTCATACTAAACTCAGCTTCTTTGCCTGGCTTTAATGGCTCGTTTAAATCAATGCGCATTAATGTATCAACAACCGTTACACGTAACTCTTTGCCATTGTCATCTTTAACGCCACTAATTGTATAACCCAGTTCGTTATCGCTCATAAACTGCTGACGGCGAAGCTCACCTAAACTTAACTTAGCTGGCTTTTGCGCAGGTAAGCTATTAAGTGTGCTTTTAAAAGTTTTAGTTGTTTCAGCAATAGAGTCGCTTTTAAATATATTTTGATCTAGCTGTAACCACAAATATTTTAATGTATGTGGCGAGTTATTTTTATATTCAATACTTTGGCTACCAGTAATACGGCGTTTTTTTTCGTCTAGCTTTACATCAATGTCGTAATTAACACGTTGCTGCCAATAATTTTCACCCGGCTCACCGGCTGCACTGCGGTAAACATTAGGTGTTGGAAGAGCTTCGTCTAATTGACGAAACTTATCAACGTAAGAGCCTTTTGTTTGCTCAACTGAAGACGCCATAGCTGCACTAGATATTGCCAACGGCAATACAAAAGCACTTAGCGTAAGACTTATTTTTTTCATTGTTAGTCCTAAAATAATTTTGTGAGCGTACTTTGACAAATATACCTTCAAGCTTCAATAAATTAGCGACCAAGTACCGTATTTTTAGGGTGATATACGCCTATTTTTAAGTATAAAAAAATACAGTTATTTTGTAACAAAATGCAACAAGCTAAAAAGTGTAAAGGGGGTTTACAAAACTCAGAAGAGTCCACGTATCAAAACAGGTACACACCTTTGAATTTACTTGCTTCAGGCCTAATTCATAGTAATAGCTTAAAGTTAAATTAAGTAACGTGTTAAAGGGGCAACGTATGAAATTTTACATCGTAAAAAAAGATCATCAGCTCGAAGCAATCCCTGCTGAAAAATCATTACTTGAACGCTACGAAGCTAACCAATATTCGTATGTTAATGTGGTGTCGGCATGCGACAAGCAAGATGCGCTCAAACGCTTACCTACTGAACAAAAACACAGTAAAATGTGGCTAATAATTGGCGCAAATATTGCGGTGTTTTCATTAATTTTAACTATTTATACGATAAATTAAAAATAGTGTAATTTTAGGTTGATCTTTGTTGCTGTTTGTATTTAAAATCGCCCACCTTTTTATTTGAGGCAAATAAATTCGTCACATTTATCCTCAAATTTGTATCGATTACTAGTAAGAAATGCGGTGGGCTTATGGATTTTTACATCCTAAAAAAACAACAAGAACTAATTGCAATCCCAGCAAGTGAGAACAACTGCAAGCAGTATCTCGATTCAGGTTATTTTTATATTGATAAAGTAGCGGCCTGTAACGAAACAAACGCACTTAAAGCATTACAAGCAAAGCAAACTAAAACGTTAAAATTACCATTATTAATGGCACTTTTAGCTTTACCGGTTATTTTTGCAGCGTGGTATAACTTAACCTAGCGCTAAAGCACGCCCAAGGCTTGCATCTTTAACTGCCTTGGGTATATTGGCGCTCTTACGGTTTTATTAAGAGCGCGACATGAAAGTCCTCCACACCTCAGATTGGCACCTTGGCCAACAATTTTACGAACACGACCGCCGTGTAGAGCATCAAGCATTTTTTACCTGGTTACTTGCCACACTTGTTGAGCAGCAAATAGATTTATTATTAGTTGCAGGCGACATTTATCATACGGCAACACCAAGCGCTAGCGCCGAAAACCAACTTTATCAGTTTATAAAAGACGTAAAAAAGCAGTGCCCACAATTACATGTGGTTCTTATCGCGGGCAACCATGACTCTGCAAATCGTATTTTGGCGGCTCAGCCTTTGCTTGCTCAATTTGATACACACGTAGTAGGGCGTTTTGATGTATCAGCGCCTAGCGATATTATTATAGAAATAAACACTAATAATAAACGCGCTGTAATCGCCGCTATGCCTTTTTTACGCTCAAGCGATATAAGTTCACTAAGCCAAACAAAAAACGGCCCTAGCTACGCACAAGGCGTTGCAAAAGCTTATGAGCTTGCCCTTGAGCATGCTTATAAAATTAATGAGCAAAATTCACCGTTAATAGTTATGGGCCATTTACATGCTAAAGGCGGCGACATATCAAGCGATTCAGAGCGTAACTTAGTGATAGGCGGGGAAGAATCAATTTCAGCCAATGTATTTGGCAGTAAAGCCAACTATGTCGCTCTAGGCCATTTACACAAAGCGCAACAAGTTGCTAAAAATGACGCTATTCGCTACAGCGGCACGCCTATTCCTATGTCGTTTTCAGAGCGTAATTACACTCACCAAGTTAATATTATCGAATTTAAAAGCGATGAAAAACAGAGTATTAGCACAACTGTAAACCCCCTTTACATTCCGCGCTCAGCCGATGTTATTATTTTACCAAAAGGGGAGTCTGTGCCATTAGATGAACTGTGCGAACAAATTAAAACCCTCGATACAGCGCAAAGTACATTAGCGCCATATTTACGCGTAAAGCTTAAATCAAGTGATACCGACACCACTTTCAGAGAACAAATAGAACAAGCACTTGAGGGCAAAAATGTAAGATTTTGCGGTATCGAACGAGTACGTGAAAAATCAGCAACAGACGACAACGAGTCTGTGTTTGAAGATTTAAGTGAAGTTGAAATGCTAAATCCACAAAATTTATTAGAGCAAGCATTCGCAAATGATAAAGATATGGCCGGGCAAAGTGTACCCGATGAACTAAAAGCACTTTTAAGCGATGTTATAAATGAGCTGACGGAGCAAGAGCAACTATGAAAATAACCGCAGTACGCATACATAACTTAGCATCTATTGTTGACGCCGAAATCGACTTTACTCAAGCTCCACTAAAAGATGCGGGCTTATTTGCTATAACCGGTGACACAGGCGCGGGTAAAAGTACCTTTTTAGATGCCATTTGTTTAGCACTTTACACAAAAACAGCACGGCTAAAAGGCGATAAAGGTAACCTGATTGATTTTAATGGCGACAGCATAAAATTAAACGATGCACGTAACTTATTGCGCCGAGGAAAGTGGGAAGGCTTCGCAGAAGTTGACTTTGTTGGGCAAGACAAACAACTTTACCGCGCGCGATATTCAATCCAGCGCACCCATAAAAAAGTAACGGGTAAATTAAAAGTAGCTGAGCACACGTTAGTTACCTTGCCAGATGAAACCCTCATAGCCGACAAAAGCCAAACCATAAAAGAAATAGAAACCAAAATAGGTTTAAGCTTTGAGCAATTCTCCCGCGCGGTATTATTAGCGCAGCACGAATTTGCTGCCTTTTTAAAAGCCACCGGCGATGAGCGCGCGCAATTATTAGAATGCTTAACGGGCACCGACAAATTTAGTCTTATTGGTAAACGTATATTTGAGCGCAACAAAGAATTAAAAGATAAATTTGATTTACTTCAAGCAAGCCTCGCAAGCTATACCTTATTAAGTGAAGACGAATTAGCAGTAAAACACACCACGCTTAATGAGCTAAAACAGCAAATAGAAGATACTAAAAAAGCGCTAATAAGCACAGAGCAAAGTCTAAACTGGTATAAGCAAGCCAGTGCACTTGAGCAAGCACTTGAAGAAGCCACAAAAAATCAGCAGCATGCTAATAGCGAGCTTGAAGCAATTGCACAGCAAAGCGAGCAAGCAAAACAAGCACAAAGTGCGCTAGAAATAAAAGATAACCGTAAGCGACATGAGTATTTAACGGCGCAAAATAACGCCCTTAATACACAAATAACTGACTTAAAAAATATTGACCATGCCGCGCTTATAGAAGAGCAGGCCGCAACACTTAAAACAAAGCAAAGCGAGTTAAAAACAGCGCAAGAGCAAAAGCAATCTGCTGAGCCAATTATTGCAAAAGCCCGCGAGCTAGACAGCCAGCTTGCTATACACGCACAAAGCATTACTAGCCTTACTCAGCAACACGACAAAGAGCAACAGCAATTAAGTGATTTACACGCGCAACATAAGCAAAGCCAAACCGCGCTTGACGAAGCAACTAAGCTAAACACGCAGCATCAGCAATGGCTTGCTGATCACACGCAGCTTAAGCCATTAGCAAATGATTGGAATTACTACCTACATAGCTTTAATCAGTATCTAAGCGCTAATGAGCAGCTTAAAGCAACAGCTGCTCAAAACCAGGCGTTACTTACTGAGCAAAGCAAACAGGCAGAGCTTTTAACAACGCAAAATAAAAAAGTAGAGCAGCAAGAGCAGCAACTAAGCCATGATCAAAAAAACCTAAACGAGCTGAACGAGCAACAGCGCCAATTTAATATTGAGCAATGCGACAGCGAACTTAAAAATATTGATTATTTAAAAGAGCAGCGAATACGCTACGCACAATTTACCCAAGAGCTTAAGCAAAGCACACAAGCGCAAAATAACATTGCAGCTAAACTTAGCCAAAGTGAACAACAGCAGCACTCGCTTTTACAAAACCTAGCAACGTGCGAGCAAGCACTAAAACATAACGAATACGCGCTAAACCAAGCTCGCCTGCGTGCCAGCGAAAACGTAGAGCATTTGCGCACACAGCTTAACCCTAACGAGCCCTGCATAGTGTGCGGTGCAACTGAGCACCCCTATGCTACTAACCAAAACTCGCAATTAAACAACTTAATAGCCGATTTTGAAGCCAGCTATACTAATGTAAAAAAGCAGCACGATAGTGCCCAAACGCAGTTACACACGCATCAAACACAGCATGCCGTACTCGTTAACGAACACGCTCAGCACGGACAAACCATTCAAACGCTCAATGCTAAACGAAGCGAAATGAAAACCACCATGGAGGCTGCGCGTACTCATCTAAATGCACTTACAGCAGAGCAGCTAGATGAAACCTATAAACAGCTTAATGAGCAAAAAGCGCAGTATTTTGAATCGCAAAAACAACAAAATTCCCTGCAAGAAAAAGTAAACCAACAACAAAACTCACTAAAAGCAAAGCAACAAACACAGCAACAATTGCATAATTTAAATAGTGATTTAACCAATAAACTAAGCCAAATAAATACAAAACACGCTGAGCTAACGTCGCAAATTAGTGAGCTCACTACAACGCTTAATGCACAATTTGAACACAGCAACTTTTGGCAGCAACTACAAACAGGCTCACTTAACTTAAGCGATTTAAGCCAGCAGGTTGAGCAGTATCAGCAAACACATGCGCAACTTGAGCAAAGCCAAAAACAAATAGACACTGCTAATCAGCAATTGCAGCAACTTACGCCGCTAATTACTAAAAGCGAGAGTGCACTTAAAACACTAAAAGATGATTTAGTCAGCGCTCAGCAGCTACAAAATACAATACAAAGTGAGCGCCTTGCGTTATTTAATAACGAACAAATAAGCGCAAACGACTATCAAGCAAAAATTAATGCACAGCTTGAGCTGTGCCAAACACAGTTAAACACGAGCCAGCAAGCTTATGATAGTGCTGTAAAAAAACGAGACGAGCATGCAATTGAGCTTAAAAACGCAGAGCTTCGATTAGCCGAGCAAAGCACAGAGCTTACAACCCTTGATGCGCGTTATAAGCAGTGGTTTAGTGACTTTAAAGCCCAGTATAATGAGGCAACGCATGAGCAGATCACAATTTTACTAACGTTAAGCAGCGAGCAAATTAAAGCCCATTTAACCCAGTTTGAGCAGCTTTCAGCTGCACTTTTAGATGCAAATGCTGCGCTTAAACAGCAACAAAGTGCGCATACAGATCATCAAAATACTAACAAGCCATCACAAAGCCACACAGAACTTAGCGAACAATTAGCGGCATTAAATACAAAGCAAACTGAGCAGCAAAATAGTTTACTTGCCACTAATACCGCCATAGAGCAGCACAATCAAAATGCTAAAGCACTTGAAGGTAAACAAACTGAGCTCGCTACCCTTAAAAAGCAAGTAGAGCAGTGGCACCTACTTAATAAGGTATTGGGCGATGCAACAGGTAAAACCATGCGTAACTTAGCGCAAACACAAACGTTAAAAATATTACTGCATTATGCTAACAGCCATTTAAAAACCCTTAACAAACGCTACGAGCTCACAGCCATTGCGCAATCGCTCGATATTGCCATTATTGACCGCGACATGGCCGACGAACAACGCTCGGTTAATACGCTCTCTGGTGGTGAGTCATTTTTAGTATCACTGGCGCTGGCATTAGGGCTTGCATCGCTTTCGTCAAATAAAGTTCAAATCAACTCTTTGTTTATTGACGAAGGGTTTGGTACGTTAGATAGCGAAACACTCAGCGTTGCTATGGACGCGCTCGATTCATTACAAGCACAAGGCCGCAAAGTAGGGGTTATATCGCACGTGAGTGAAATGAGCGAACGTGTAGCCACGCAAGTACATGTAAGTAAACAAAGTGGTGGATACTCCACTGTTGAAGTTTTATAAGCTGATTAAAGGAGTTAAAAATGCCAACATTTAAAGACGAGCAAGCAACTCAATACAATAGCCGTATAACACGCTTAGTGCCTGGTTATGAGCTATTACACCAAGTTACCAATGCACAACTTAAAGCAACTCTTAAGGATAATGCGCATATTTTAGTCGTAGGCGCTGGTACAGGAAAAGAAGTACTCGCCCTAGCAGCATTAAATCCTACCTGGCAATTTACTGCGCAAGATATCTCTAGTGATATGCTCGCCATTGCTAAACAAGAGTTTGAAGAGCAAGGCATATCAGAGCGCGTTAACGTTATTGAAGGCGAGCTTGATAAACTTTCAACAAAGGCCGATGCCGCACTATGCCTACTCGTAATGCACTTTTTAGAAGACGACGGCAGTAAAAAGCAGCTACTTAAAAACATTAAAGCTAATTTAAATAAAGGCGCAAACTTATTTATCAGCGATTTAATGAAACCCGAAACCGACTTTGAGCGCGAAGCACAAATTACAGTGTGTGCCGATTTAGGCTTAAGTGATGCAGGGCAAGCCTACACAGCTCAAAACTTAGAAAGTGAATTTTACCCACTTGATAGAATGCGCTTTAGCGAGTTACTTAACGAGTGTAAATACGGCATTCCTAAGCTTTATTTTAAAGTGCTTGGTTTTAGCGGGTACGTTGTTTAAAAACATAAAGTTTACGTAATGTAACCCCATAACACCGAGTATGCATACTCGGTGTTTTATTTTATACACATCCTTACATTTCCTGACAGCTACAAACAAACTCCTCACATATTTTTTATGCTTTCATACTTACAATCTCCCTATTAAATATTTTAAGGGATTCAACATGGAAAAGTATCTTATCGCGGTATTACTACTCTCAGGCTGTGCATCACAAGGGGTAGATCGAAACAATCAAAACCAAATAGTTAAGCGTTACTACGCATCAGTAGAATCAATGCAACCCGTAACACTTTCATCTGAAGTAGGCACAGGAATAGCAGCTGGCGCCGGATTCGGCTTTGTCGATAACTTAGATGGCAACAGCGAAGAAATGCTCGGCGGAGCAATAATTGGTGGGTTAGTGGGAGGGTTATTTACCGCATTATTTGAAGGCGGTAATGATGCCTATCAATATAATTTATACGCTGCCAACGAGGGTGAATTTACTGTAATTCAAAAGCAAAAACTTGATAAAAATACGCAATGTGTAGCCGTAACTGCAGGCGATAAAGTAAAACTAGAGTCTGTAGCGCGTCACTTTTGCAGCGATAAATAAAACAACAACCAAAGCCGATACTGCAATATCGGCTTTGTGTTTTACATAAAAAAGATCGCAAACCACTGATTACATGTTACTCAGATCAGATTTATATCAACTAAGTCTCTAACCAATCTCTCCAAGTGCTTTCATCGCGGCCTGCGCTTTATCGGTTTGTATAAAAATATGGTCGTGATAGAACGCAGCTACTACGTTAGCGCTAATATTATGCTCGGTTAATTTAGCCGATACCGCAGCGGTTAACCCTACAGCCTCAAGGCTTGAATGCACATTAAGGGTAATTAAATTATATTTACTCTCGCAAGTAATACCGGCTTTCTCGGCTGTGTCTGCGTTTAAAATAAGGGTTAGGCCTTCATCTTCAACATAACTGGCAAGTGGGTTTAAATGAACATAGTCGGCAAGGCTGCCTGCTAAACAACAAAATATGTATTCATCTTGCTTAAGCTCGGGGTTCATTGTTTTAAGCAAGGTGTTTAATTCTAAAATTCCTGCCATGTTGACTCCTTACATTTTCAATTAGATGTTTTAAGCTTGGCAACTAGCTCGCTTAATCTCGCAATTTTTATATTACTTAGCTGCCTGTAATCGAAATACGGGCACACAATAATGTTATTCGTTGTATCAATTGCAAACTCATCGTCTAGCCAATTAAATTGCGCATTTAGCTTACCTTGTTGAAGTAAGTTTTTTGCATGTGTACGCCCAGCAATTATATGTAACTGGTTTTTATTAGTGCCGTTAATAATTGGCGCACTAAATAAAAGGGCTGTTTTACTGTTATTTTGCAGTAAAAATTTATCGCGATACGCTTGCCAACTATCGGCTTGTTTAGCAAAGCTGTAATGCTCGCTGGGTAGTGCAAATAACACTTTAGCGTATACGTTAAACACCTTGCGCCAACCATTTCCACAATGCTGATTTATGGTATTTATTTGCTCGTTTATTACAGGCTCAACACTTTCTAGGGTTTCAAAGTAGGGCATCGACGGCGCTTTTGCGACATACACGGCTACATTAAAATTTTGTACACCTAGGCCAATAGCTTGCTCTGTCACTTACTTGGCCTTGTTTTGCGCTAAAATTCGGTCAAGGTTATTAGCAAAGTTTTGGCGGTCGGTTTGGCTAAGTGGTGGAGGCCCGCCACTCATTTCAACGCCGCTTGAGCGCATAGTATCCATAAAGTCGCGCACGTTTAATAACGAGCGAATGTTTTCTGGCGTGTAAAGCTCTCCACGCGGGTTAAGTGCTTGGCCGCCGTTGTCTATAACTTCGCTGGCAAGGGGTATATCGCCCGTGATAACTAAATCACCTTTTTCTACGCGCTTTACTATTTCGTCATCGGCCACATCAAACCCGCTCGAAACCTGTACGCGGCTAATAAACTTTGAAGGCGGAATGCGCATTGCATGATTAGCCACTAAAATGGTTGGTGTTTGCGTGCGCTCTGCTGCTCTAAAAAGAATTTCTTTTATTACCACGGGGCACGCGTCGGCATCTACCCATATTTTCATGCTTTAATCTTTTAATTGCTCTAGTATTTAACTGATCCTATAGCAATTTATTTTAATCGGCTAGCAAACTTTATTTGCTTAGAGCCGTACAAACAGCATCACATTTAAAAAGGAGCTTTCATGAAGGCCATTACGACTATTTTACTTATTACAGGGTTATTTTTACTCACTGCTTGCACAAGTGCACCTGAAGGTATTACCCCCGTTAAAAACTTTGACCTTGAGCAATACAAAGGTAAGTGGTACGAAATTGCCCGCCTAAATCACTCATTTGAAGAAGGCATGGAGCAAGTAACAGCTACTTACACAGTAAACGACGACGGCACAGTAAAGGTGCTTAACAAAGGGTATATCACTAAAGAGCAAAAATGGGATGAAGCAGAAGGCTTAGCAAAGTTTGTAGAAGGCAGTGACATAGGCCATTTTAAAGTGTCGTTTTTTGGCCCATTTTATGGTGCTTACGTAATTTTTGAGCTTGACCAGCCTGACTACCAGTATGCATTTATAACTAGCTACAACCGAGACTTTTTATGGTTTTTATCGCGCACGCCAACAGTGAGCGATGAACTTAAACAACATTTTACAACTAAAGCTAAAAAACTTGGTTTTGCTACAGATCAAATAATTTGGGTTGAGCAGTAAGCAATGTAAAGCCCCTTTACAGCTGTAATAAAACGATCATCTCATTGTAAGGTAAGTTAAATATGTTCGGGCTATATTAGCTGCACTTGCAACGAGACATGCAAGTGTTGGACATACTGAATATCCCCTTATTGTTGGCAAGCTTTATAGCTTGCCATTTTTTTCGCCTAAAATTTGTATCTTCAGATCACGATTTTACTAACTAGTGATAATTTAACGCTAAAAATAGCCCGCTCACTGCAATTAATACCACATTTAAAACACTAAACACTTTTACGAATCCGGTGAGTAAATTATAAAAAATCGTTATAATTAAAACACTTAAACTCATAAATCCGCAAAACAGCAGTGCACCATAGCCACTTTGTGTTTCTACACAAAGCACTAAACTTAGTAAAATACTGATCCAAGCAATAGCTAAAAACTGTTTGCGTTGTAATTCGGTTGGGCGTTTTTTAAAAACATCTTTAAAATGGTTAAATTTAGCCAGCGCAAAACCATTAAACGCAAACAAACACAGGCTAAAACTAAGTAAATCAATCATGCTTTTTGCCCTTTACTAGTGTTTGAACGGCTACTTGAGGGTGAGCATTTAGCTTTTGTAGCAGTACGTAATTTTTCGGTTTGTACTAAAAACAATATACTAAAGAGCAAAAATAGCGCATCAAATATAAATAATGCCCACTGTTTATGCATTAAATAACTAACAATATTACCATTAGTTGTGAGCGCATTAACTACAGGTACGCTTAAACATGCAAGCGCATTAATAGCGGCCATTACCCGCCATTGCAGCTTATCGCGTTTAATTAGAGCAATAACACCCGCCACTAACCAAGCTAAAAAGAACGCTGTTACTTCTTTATCGTCGCGCCCTGAAAGGGTAGGGCTAAGTAACCTATTAGCAATAAAAAACGCGCAGGTTGCAAGCGGTAAGCCCATAATAGTGGCAAGGTTTAAACCTTCTACTAACTGTAAGCCAAGCGATGCCTTACCTTTACTGCGCTCGCGTATGCGTTTAGCCCACATTATGCAGCCAGTAGCTATCATCACACAGCCTGCAATACCGCCTAATACATACAACCAGCGTAATAGTGGTGTGGCAAAGCGCCCTGTATGCATAGAGTTAAGTGACTCGTAAAGCGCCTTGCTGTTAGTGAGTTCATCTGCCGATTGGTCAACAAGCTCGCCTGTGGCACCACTAAATAAAAGCCTTGGTGTTTGATCGCGCAGCGCCTTACCAGGGTCTACCAAAACAGTAACCGTTGAGGCCGCCATATTAGGCTCGCTTACTCTAACACTGCGAATATCTGCATCTGGCCACTTAGTATAAACCTGATCCAAAATGGTATTAATAGGCAACATTGCCGCGCTGCCTTGCGCTTTATTAGTCACGTTATTGCTAGGTGTTACATCGTTAAAAAAGCCACGCATGCCATTGTCGTAGGTAGTTAGCGCAGGGTAGGGGAACAACATAAATATAAGCGTAATAATACCTGTGTAGGTAATCATTAAATGAAATGGCAAAGCAAGCACCGAGCTTAAGTTGTGCGCATCTAACCAGCTACGCCCCCCTTTATTACGCCTAAAACTAAACATATCTTTAAAAATACGTTTATGAATTACCACGCCCGATATAATCGCAAGCAACATAAAAAAGCTGGCAAAACACACCACCCAACGCCCAGTTATGGCATCTAAATAATAAAGCTGGTAATGCAGCCGATAAAAAAAGTTACCGCCTTTGGTATCTACGAAAGGTGGTAGTTCTTGCATTGTGATAGGATTTAGTTGGGTATTTACAAATTGACTGCGACGCTGCCCTGGCTCTTTTGGTTTCGCATAGCCATACACCAAATAGGGAATGCGCTGCTCTGGTAGCGTTACTCGCCAACTATTAGAGCCAGCGCCATGATGGCTTAAATAATCAAAGCCTTTAACAATTTGCATACGCTGCGCGGCCACTCTGTCGGTTTGAGCTTGCACATTATGAATTGCGGGCTGGTTCCACAGGTTTATTTCGTCTCTAAAAAAGCTAACCGTGCCTGCAAAAAAAATGACGTAAATAATCCAGCAAGTAAGTAAACCTACCCAGGTGTGTAGCCAGGTCATCGACCTAAAAAAACTGTCTTTCATAGCCAATCCTTTAATACTGCTAGTATTCCAACAAACAGTCCTGTACTTAGTAAAATACTGATCCAAACAGTTTTGAGCGACTTAATCGCAAATGCATAAATAAACACAATCGCATAAATTAAAATACTAATAGACACGCAAAACAAAACCGCATCTTGTTTAGCAATTGGCAACACAGCACTTAATAATGCAATACTCGCTGAGGTAAAAGCGTAACCGCCCACAATGGCAATAAAAAAACGTAAAAATACTAATAGCCTGTAACTACTGGCAATTTTTAATAATGCAGCAAGGTTAAACTTAGTAAAAGATGCACGATGCAACGGTGCCTGCATAGTTAACAAATCCTATATTTAAACATGGAGGATAAAATGAAGGCGCTATTATATAGGGTTCAAATACAAAAGATAGCTATTCTCATTTGTACAATTAAGTTAATCTAAATTAAATTTTTAAAGCTTAGTAAAATACTGATCTGGGCAGTTTTAACATTGTTGATAAGCCAATAGCTTAGGTTTAAAGTGGTAATTACAGGCCAACATAAAGAGCAAAATTATAATGAGCAACCACGAAAAGCTAAATTATGTCGAGTTTCCAGCGTGCGATTTAACAGCCACAAAAAGCTTTTTTACTAACGTGTTTAATTGGCAATTTACCGACTACGGCCCAGAGTACACGGCGTTTAGCGGCCAAGGGATTGATGGCGGTTTTTTTAATGCGCCGCTTAAATCACTTACTCAAAATGGGGCTGCTCTACTGATTTTTTACAGTAACGATATTCATGCAACTTATAAAAAAGTAACGCAGTTTGGCGGTGAAATAGTAAAACCTATTTTTGAATTTCCGGGTGGTTGCCGCTTTCATTTTACAGAGCCCAGTGGTAACGAATTTGCAGTTTGGTCTGAAAAACACTAAGTATTACAAGGGCTACAGCGCTTTTTTAAACAGAGATCACGATTTTACCAACTAAAGGCCGTTTTAATTAAAATAAACCGATTTTTTACCAACTCACTGGGTAGAAATGGCCATTTAGGATAAATATTAAGCATTTAAGGCCAAATAAACATGAATACCAGCCAATTAATAGAGCAAGTTAGTAAATGCGTGATCTGCGAACCACATTTACCTTTGGGCGCTCGCCCAGTAATACAATTTAACCCTAACGCCCGTATTTTAATTGCAGGCCAAGCGCCCGGTATTAAAGTGCACCAAAGCGGTAAACCCTTTAACGATGCCAGCGGAAACCGCCTACGCGAATGGCTTGGGCTAAGTGTTAATGAGTTTTATGATCCGCAAAAAATAGCTATTTTACCTATGGGCTTTTGCTACCCTGGTAAAGGTAAGTCGGGCGATTTACCACCTCGAAAAGAATGCGCGCCCGCATGGAGAGAGCAATTACTGGGTGCTCTGCCAAATTTAGAACTAACAATAGTGCTTGGTAAATACGCACAGGCGTATCATTTACCTCACACAAAAAATAGGCCTTTAACCGAGTTAGTAAAATCGTGGCGTGAGTATTGGCCACAATATTTAGTATTACCGCACCCAAGCCCACGCAATAATATTTGGCTTAAAAAGAACCCATGGTTTGAGCAAACAGTATTACCAGAATTAAGTGAGCGTGTGGCTAACATCTTAAATAAATAGCAACGTTGTTAAAACGTAAAGGGGCTTTACAGCCATTGCCAATTACATAAATCTTACCACTGTTATGTGGTGCACAACTTTTAACAAAACTAATAACGTAAGCTAAAACAACAAAGCCGTGCAAACATATGTGTTTACTGATAAAAGTTAAGCATAAAAGCCATAATTTAGTAAATGAAGATAAGTTAAACGCGTAGCAACAACTACGCAGCTAATCCTATACTCATTTAACGACTAAGTATTATTGGCATCAAAAACAACAAAGGCCGGCTAATTTGAACGCATCATTTTTAACAGAAATCATACTCCCACTTGCCCTTGCACTTATAATGTTTGGAATGGGGCTTGGGCTTACACTTGGCGACTTTTCGCGACTTTTTAAAAAGCCCGTAGCAATTGCTTTGGGTTTGGTAGGGCAAATTATTGCTATGCCGCTACTGGCTTTAGGTTTATGCTATTTACTTAACTTACCTACACCAATTGCAATAGGGTTAATGATTTTAGCCGCGTGCCCAGGCGGTACTATGTCAAACGTAGTGAGCCAGCTCGCAAAGGCTAATTTAGCGCTTTCGGTAAGCTTAACCGCCGCCTCAACTGCTATTAGCATTATTACCACCCCCTTTATTATTGGCTTTGCCATGCACCAATTTGCACCACAGGACGATGCCAGCTTTTCTATATTAACTACATCACTTGGGCTATTTGTAATCACCTTAGTACCGGTAGCAATAGGTATAAGCCTGCGTCATTTTAAAAGCGAATTTGCGATTAAAAGCGAGCCGTTTTTTAGGCGTTTTTCGTTATTTTTTATGCTCGCCATGATAGCCGCGCTAGTAATAAAAGAACGCGCCTTACTCATAAGCTCGTTTAACGATGTATTTTGGGCGTGTATAGCGCTTAATATTGGTTCAATGATCATTGGGTTGCTCATAGCAAAGCTTTCAAAACTATCTTTAACTGATTCGTTAACACTTGGGATTGAGGTAGGCATTCAAAACGCATCGCTGGCTATTTTAATTGCTATAAGCTTTTTAAATAAGCCCGAATATGCAGTAACAGGCGGCGTATATGGCCTTGCCATGTTTATAGGCCCACTGTTATTAATTGTAGGGTTAAAGTTTAAAAGTAAGCCCACATCTTAAATTAAAAGGCTGCAACTGCAGCCTTTTTTAATGTTTATAAATTAATGTGCTAATCAAAAGTATGATGACGAGTAACACTAAAGCGATTAAGTATATGGTGCATTACATACACCGCACACAAACTTAAAATAATAGCCACAGATACCGAGCTAAATCTATATAGCGCGCTGTAAACTAGGTCTTGCCCAGGGCCTAAATAGTTACCAAACAAAATACCAAAGGTTGTTAGTACGCCAAAGCCAATGCCCGGTATACCGCCACCTAAAATATGAAAACGCGCAAATATAAACGACAGTATCCATAAAGTAATAATTGGGAAAAGTAAAAAGTCTGAGTGGCTATATAAAAGCAATTGCGATAAAAGTGCAGCATTACAGCCAATAAGTGTGCCTATAGCACGTTGCCATGCAGCCATTCCTGCGGCTTTCCAGCATAATGAAAATAAAATAAGTACCGATGCTGCTTGCGCCGAAATAGAGTCGTTTAAATCAAATACCTGAAAAACCACAAAAGAAAGTGTAGCCACACTTGCACAAAGCAGTACTTCATGACGAATACTTTCTTTTGCTTTAGTAGGCATTGCTCGCCCTGGCCGGGCAGTTACATCAGGGAATATGCCATGCATTATTGCAGCAATAATCGCGGTTAAAAAAATAGCTAAACCATTACTTAAAATAAGCGGATAAATACTACTTCCTTGATCTACATAACTTGAAAAGTGCAACTGAATAGATAAACTCACCACACCTAAAGCACCAAATAAAAAGGCGGCGCCTGAGCTTATTTGATAAAACAAAATGCAAAAAACAGCAAAAACTAACAAGGTCATTACTACAGGCAAATGAGAAAATAGCCCTTGCATAATCAGCACTACAAAGGCGCTAAACGCAGCCGAGGCAATAAATTGCGTTATAACAGCGCGACTAAATGTAGGCACCATACCTAATAACAACATAGGGTAAACGGTAAAAAATATACCGTTTGGCCAGTTCATTAATTTACTAATTGTAAAACCAATTGTGCACCCGCCTGCAATACGCAGTGCTTGGCGCAGGCCATTGGAATCTAATTGTGGGCCTTGGCTAACAACTTTGCTCATAAGGCCTCCTTTAATAAATGTAATGTAACCAGCTAATAAATCTAATTTGTATTGAGCCAAACCATTGTCCAATACTCGACTGCGGCAATAATTGCACCGTTGCACGAGAACCACTTGGCATATTGGCTATTAAATCTTGATGGTTTGTAAGCTTTAAATGAATACGTTGACGCTGTGCATCGCGAACCCAGCGGTTACTGGTTTCGGTGGTACTTAATAAACCATTAGCACTTAGCTGTCCGCTACTTACACCCGCTTCAAAAGTATCAAGTACGGCCTCGTAAACTTCACCAGGGCGGCTATCAAACACAACTCGAGCTTGAGAGCCCGGTTTCATATTAGAAAGTGACTTTTCTCTAAAGTCGGCAACCAGATCAGCTTTTTTAGTCACAATAGCCAATAAAGGTTGCCCAGCAACAGCGTAAGCACCATCGAGCAGCTGCAAATTAGCAACGATGCCATCGCTTAAAGCGCGCACCTGTGTGTACGATAAATTAAGTTCAGCCTGCGCTAATTGGTTAGCGCCATGGCGCATTGCTAAATTTTGCGAGCCACTTTCACCACGCGCCAAAATAGCCTCGGCTAATTGCGCTTCAAGGGCTGCAACGCTTGACTTGCTAGCTTGAAAATTGGCACGAATGCTTTCAAGCGCTTGTTCCGATATAGACTTTTGCTTATAGAGCTTTTCGCCTCGGTTTTTAAGTAACTTTTGTTCGTGTTGCTTTGCCTTGGCTGCGCTTATTTGTGCTTCAAGCGCTTTTACATTTGTATCTAAACGCTTGTTTTGCAGCTTTGCGTCGTCCAGTGCTAATTGCGCTTGCTCTTTGGCTAAAATATATGGGTCTTGGTCGATACTAAATAAAACATCGCCAGCTTTAACAGCTTGGTTATTACTTACTTTTACATTAGTAACTCGACCACTAATTTGTGGAGATATTTGCACAACAGGATGATAAACACGCGCTTGCGGCGTAACAGGTAAAACCATATCTGCCACTAAATAATAAACAAATACTAAAATAAACCCTATGAGAGAAAACCTTACATAGCGTGCAAATTTTTGATCGGGTGTCATTTTTAACCTTACTTATTAACTTCAATACATTTAAGTGCGTTTTGTTCCATTTTGAGTAAACACAATGCCATGGCATCTAGCTCCTCAGTAGATAAATCGCTGTATAACTGATTTTTTATGTCGCTGACTGTCTCCAATAAAGAATGCAAAATAGTGCCGCCTTGCTCAGTAAAATAAATCTTTTTACTGCGCTTATCGTACTCATCTATTTTGCGGGTGATTAAAAGCTGATCCTCTAATTGTTTTAAAGTGCGAGTGAGTGAAGGCATTTCTATACCTAAGCTGTTAGCAAGCTCAAGTTGAGTTAACCCTTCGCCGCGCATATCTATGTGCATTAGGGCTGTCCAACGTGATTGCGTAAGCCCTAAAGGCTCAACAGCTATCGTAACGGCTTCGCGGCATAACCTATGGACGCGGCCCATATTACCGATAATGGTTAAATCGAGCGTTTCGTGAAAAGGTTTTTGAGTAGTCATAACCACCCCAAATTAGTTAGCATGCTAAGTATTTTAACATTCGTTCGCGTGCTAAGTAAATGTATGGTGATGTATCAAAATGTAGATATTTTAAAATTTAAAATCGGGAATGAAATAGTGGTTTTTAAATAGTATTAATCTTTAAGGTTATTTAAAAGCCACTGTATTTTTTTAGAGAAGTAATAAATGTTAAATCATGTTTTGAGTGATGGGTCCAAGATCTTTGAAGGCATAAGAAGCAAAACCTGCTTTTGCATGGTTTGAAGCAATTCTCACTTTTGTACCACTGTTAGTTGTAAAAAAATCAGTGTATATCGCAGGATATTTAGTATCTAGCTCGCTAAAAGATACACCCGAGAATAACTTATTTAGATTTTTGAAATTTTTTGGTAAAGCAAAAATAGCTTCGTTTTCATGTATATCAGCGCTTGTATTAGAATAAATAGAGAAAAACTCATCAATTGTTAGATTAAGCTGTAAGTAAAACAGAAAAAATGGCTGCGCTCTGTTTAAGTCGGTAA
Organism: Pseudoalteromonas carrageenovora IAM 12662; assembly: GCF_900239935.1. Taxonomy (NCBI): domain Bacteria; kingdom Pseudomonadati; phylum Pseudomonadota; class Gammaproteobacteria; order Alteromonadales; family Pseudoalteromonadaceae; genus Pseudoalteromonas; species Pseudoalteromonas carrageenovora. The sequence continues at coordinate 47,822 of NZ_LT965929.1, read as the reverse complement.
AATATCCTATACAACTTATATTTTTAGTGTCGAAGTGTTCATCAGATAAATTAAGTTCGTCTTTAAGCGAACGTGCGCTCGTAGCAAAAGGTGAAGGTTTATTTTGGTCGTCAATATCGCTACATAGCGGATTGTTTACGGAACGGTACATACCTTCAGCAGCAGACAAATGCACTGATATTTCATCATTACTTTGCTTACCTGCAATAAACTGGTTCATGGATCTAACAGAGCAAATCACATAACCATCTTTAGTGACGACTAACGTACCAGTACCAACTTTAAACTGTACCTGCGGAAAGTTCCTCATTGTTGATATAGACAATACTTTTTTATCTAACGAAAGCATATCTCTTAAAGTGTGGTTTTCTTGAGTCGCATCGCTGTAATAGGGTTTTTCTAGGCATAAATTTGGAAACACAAAACTAAAGTAATCTGTTGGTTCTAGTATAAGTTTGTAAATATTATTACGTTTACCATTTGTACCCTCAGGTCTACTTACATCAATACGCCTAAGACCAAAAGATCCATTATTATCCAACGTTAGGCCGTTTAATTCTGAATGTGCTTTTTTATCGGCTATTTCTTTTTGTTTTAGTATTTCTAATTCATCAGGAAGCTTTGTATTGTAATCAAGTAACTCCGAATCAAAGCTACTACTTTTTAAGGGCGTTTTAACGAAAAGGTTTTCAGGACGTATATCTTCTACGTTAAGTAAATCAAATAATTCTTTTATATCTAATTTATGTTTGTGCTTACTAATAGAGCTAACAGGTTCTACAAACCAGCTTTTAAAGTTAGTGAGTAAATCTTTTGGTGCAACAGCAAAAAAAGCGAGTATTCCTAATACAGAGGCAATGATGCCTATAACTTCCAACATGTTAATACCCATAATTTATAAACAGCATTTTGCTGTAAGTCACTTATAAAGTTCATTACGAACAACTAAGTTTAATTTTTACAATAATATTATAAAGTTACCAATGATTGTACTAATAACCGAAAGTAAATTTAAGCAAGTAATAAGTTATATTTAAAACGCGGTAAAGCGCGTTTTAAATAGTTCACACTACTAGTTTTAAAAGTTAAGAAGGTTAGCGGGGGAGTATTGGTCGGTAAGTACTTTTGTATCTGCAGGCCAGTCTCGGTTGTTTTTGGTGCTTTGCATGTAGGTACTAATTGCTTTTATATCTACATCGTATTTTTTTAAACGTGGTGCAAGGGCGTTAATACGCTCGTTAAGTTGCGCCTGCGTTGGTATAGTTTTAATGCCCGCTAAAATAATACGATTACTTCGATTAGCACGGCTTACGTTAATAAAATCGCCAAACACGGCGTGGTACGTTGCCGACTCATGCTCGTATAATTTACTGCTCGAAAACGTATTAGCAGCAATAACACCGCCATCAGCCAATACGCTTTGTACTTCTTCAAAAAACTCTTTAGTAAGTAAATGCTCAGGAATGTAATCGCCATTAAATGCATCAAGAATAATCCAGTCGTACTTTTGCTTTTTAATAGCGGCGCGTTTTATAAATATACGCCCATCTTGCACGCTTGATGTAACGTTATCGGTTTCTATAAAGTTAAAGTAATCGCGGGCTACTTTTAACACTGCTGGGTCTATTTCAACATTATGAATTTTAGCAGCAGGGTAAAGCTCATGAATTACATTAGAAAGCGTTCCGCCACCCAAGCCTATAACCAGCACATTTTTTGGGTCATCGGTCACTAAAAGGCTGGCAAACGTAAGCTTGGTATAATTAAAAACGAGTTTGTCGGGGTCGTTTTTATACATACAACTTTGGCTTGTTTGACTACTTTTAGTATTAAATTTTAGGCAACGTAGGTCACGAGTTTCATCAACAATAATATTGCGATATAAAGAACGCTCCTCGTGCACTACATTACTGTGCGCCGCAACCGAAAACAGTACCGCTAAAAATAATAAACAGTTACGCATGGGCAAGCTCCTTATTACCAGCAAGGCTATTAACAGTAATTGCCAGCACACCTAACAGGCCCAAGGTTAACGCAAAGGCACTTATAATGGTGTTTACATCAAACGCCAATACAAAGTAAAACGAGGTAATAATAGTCCCTAAGGCGCTGCCCAACGTGCTTACAAAATATAAAATACCCGCAACTTGGCCACTTTTATGGCTGTCGGTGACTAATAAACGCACCGAGTAAGGCGAGATCATGCCTAAAATAACGGTAGGAATAAAAAACAAAGCCGTAGAGGCAAGCAAAGAGCCATAACGGCTATCTTCAATGTGGGTAAAAATAAATTCCATTATTGGCTGAGAAAACAGCGCAATAGGCACCACCATAATACTCGCAACTAAAAATATTAGTCCATATTTAGTAAGCGATGCATTTTTAGTACTGAGCTTGCCACCGAGTAAATAACCAAAAGAAAGGCTAAGCATAAATACAGTAATTATACTGCCCCAAATATGTACGCTACTACCAAAAAAAGGTGCTAAAATTCGCCCTCCTAAAAGCTCAATTCCCATAATGCAAAAGCCACTGCAAAAGGCTAAAAAGTAAATTAACGCGTTTGTTTTTATACTCATGTAATTATCGTTATGTAACCTAAAGAGATCACCATACTAACGTGATGTATACAAAGCTGCTAGCCTGAGTTTAATTTTTAAAAAGTAGTTTTGTTACAAAGTAACACATGGTAGACTTTCCGTTATAATATAACATTTGTTTATTTCCCTAATCATCATGAAGTACTCTTTAATTTATTTAGCCTGTTTAGGCATTAGTGCGCAAACATTTGCGCAAGAGCAAACCGACGAAATTGAAAAAATATCGGTTACTTATAAACAAGCTTACCGTGGCGACATTCCTCAAAAGCAAATGCCGCAGTCTATTGTAAGTGTTAGCAGCGCTACACTTGATCAAAAAGGCATTACCGAATTACAAGACGCGCTTGATTTTTCGGCGAGTATTTCGCGCAAAAATAACAGTGGCGCATTATGGGATAGCTTTTCTATTCGTGGCCTTTCGGGTAACGAAAACATGCCATCGGGCTATTTAATTAACGGCTTTAGCGGTGGGCGTGGTTTTAGCGGCCCGCGCGATGTTTCAAACATTGAATACATCGAAGTATTAAAAGGCCCAGGTTCAGCACTTTATGGGCGCTCGGAGCCCGGCGGTACAGTAAATATTGTGACTAAAAAGCCACAGTTTGAGCCGCAAGGTGAGTTAAAACTAAGCTTAGGCAGCGACAGCTTTAACCGTGTTGAAGGCGATTACACTAGCGGCATTAACGACACCACCGCGTTTAGAATAAATGGCGCGTGGCAAGATAGCGACAGCTATCGCGATGAGGTATACACCAATAAAAAGGTAATTACGCCGTCTATTTATCATCAATTAAACGCATCAACCAGTGTAACGTATGAGTTTGAATACGTAGATTTAGCCCAGTTATTTGACCGCGGAGTTGTCGTACTCGATAACGATTTTGACACAGTACCAAGCTCACGTTATTTAGGTAACCCAAACGATGGCGACACGCAGGTTTACTCTCGTGGTCATCAAATTACGTTAAATCATGATATTAACGATGAATGGTCACTTGTTGTAGGTGCAAACTACCGCAGCTCTACATTAACAGGGTTTTCGTCGGATGCTGAGCTTTCGCCATCGCGCCAATCGTTATTTGACGATGGCCGCACACTTACCCGCCAGCAGCGCTATCGCGACTACGAAGTAGAAGATTTAAGTGTAAAGTTTGAAGTTAGCGGAAGTTTAGATACAGCAGGCATTACGCATCATTTATTAATAGGTGCCGATGCATACAAGTACGATTTACGCACTGCGCTTTCTCGCTATCGAGGCGGTAACGGCACTTATACCGTTGATATTTTTGAGCCAAATTACGATGTTGAACGCCCAGCAGTAAGCCTGCTTTACGAAAACGACGAAGAGCAAAACGCTTACGGTATTTATGTTCAAGATCAAATGGATATTACCGACAAATTTAAGCTATTAGTGGGCCTAAGGTTTGACAGCGTTGACCAAGATATTTTAGAAACCAACAGCGGCGTGTTTTCGACCAGCTCTGAAAGCCAAGTAAGCCCTCGTGTTGGCGTAGTGTACGAGCTAAATGACGCACTCACCTTTTACAGCAGTTACTCAGAAGGCTTTTTACCACTGAGCGGCACTGATGCAAGCGGCGACCCGTTTGGCTTTGAATACAGTGACTCGTTTGAAGTTGGCGCTAAGTTTGAATACTTCGGCATAAACGGTACTGTGGCATTTTTTGATGCGTCTAAAAGTAATATGTTAGTGGCAGACCCTGTAAACGTTGGTTTTTCAGCGCCTATTGGTAAAGCCGATAGTAAAGGGGTTGAGCTTGATTTAAATACCTATATTACTGATGCAACGGCGTTTAACTTATCGTACGCCTATATAGATGCCACCACAGCAAACGACATTATAAATGCAGATTGGGGCGTGCCAATTGAAAAAGGCAGCCCGCTGGTTAATGTACCAAAAAATAACTTAAACCTTACGCTTAGCCAACAAACAGCGTTAATGGGTAAAGAGCTTGAGTTTGGTGCAAGCTACCAATACACCAGCAGCCGTTTAGGTGATGCCGCCGATTTAAGTTTTAGGCTACCAAGCTACCAATTAGTAGGCGTGTTTGGCAACGTAAACTTAACCGAGCAAACCGAGCTTAATATAAGTGTTAATAACATTTTTGATGAAGATTACGCCGAAAGCAGCTACAACGCTTTATGGGTTTACCCAGGTGCGCCAACTCAATTTAAAATGTCGTTAGCGTATAATTTTTAATAGCTAGCAAATTAAAGTTTTCATCCTAAAGCGTCTTAATGTAGTGGTTAAGGCGCTTTATATTTTTAAGCGCTTTTTTATAAAGAATGCATAAGTTTATTAAGCCAACCATCGGCCTTTGAAGGTTTGTATATCATTACAATGCTTTCACTGTAGTGACTGTTAACCCCCTTTACAGTTAATTTTGTAAGCCCTAAATCATCAATCACAAAGTTAGGTAAATACGCCAACGCCAAGCCACTTTGAACTACCTCTATTAATGCACTGTAATCGCTACATCTAAATACAATATTGCGCGGTGCAATATTATCTTGCCAGCCGTCGGAGCCTATACCTTGCTCAAGGCCGCACAGGGGTGAAAACAAAGGGCATGCAAAAGCAAGCTCTAGTAATTGATTTTTATTAAGCGTTAAAGAGCCAGTTTGTACTAGCTGATGCGCAGCGGCCGCAGCCACACTAAACCCAGTATTAAATACATCAACCGCCACTAAATTAGCGTGTGAGCTATTATTTAGTGCCTCGCGAGTTACTAGCGCAATATGCGCCGCGCCTGATGCAACTTGGCTTATGGCTTCACCTTCAAACACATTATTAATACGTACCGAACAGGGCAGGTTGCTAAGAGGGGTAAGTAACTTTTTTAAGCCACTTTTAAGTAAAATTGCAGGGCCTGCAATAACTGCATTAAATTTATGCTTATCGCTTTTAAAGCGGCTAGTAAGCTGCTGGTAATTATGAACTAAATCACTACTGTGCTTAACAAACTCTTTGCCTTTATCATTAAGTACTAAGGTTTTGCCCACACGATTAAACAGCTCCGTGGCTAAGTTTGCCTCAACTTTTTTTAGCGTTTTAGACAGCGCCCCTGGGGTAATATTAAAATGCTTAGCGGTTGTGTGCAGGTTTTGCGAACCCGCCATATGAATTACTTTTTCAATGTCATCTAAATGCATAGCGCCAAACCGTATTGATTAAAAGGAAACAACTAACAACTTATTATCTATTATTTATACATATAAATCAGCTTATAGTGACGCTATATTTATTTTTGAGCATTAACATGAAACACATACTGCTAATTTTTATTTTATTTTCAAGCGCAGCACTAGCAAGCGACCCTCAGCACAAGGCACACAACACACATAAAGCCCACAGCTATGTGGGGTTTCATGGCATGGCACTTATATTAGCTGGCGATAAAGTACTAGCCAGCCACATGCCTTTATATGCCCCCCCACACAACTACCAAATAGTGTATGAAGTAACTACCAATGACATCCATCTTAAAATAATCAAAAATGCACTAAACGAGTCACTAAAAAAACAAACTCGGATCACCATTTTACCAACCAAATTTGATTTAAATTTATTAATAAATAAGCTGACACCCACATTAAATACCACTGTGTTTAATGGCCATTTTGAGCGCGGAGGTACGGCTTTGTTTTCGACAAAGCTGACCTTTAAAAGTCCGTTATATGTAAAAAAGCTCGCTATAACACAACCTCAAAAAGAAGAGTTTGATTTAATAAAGCTATCTGCAGGGCAAGGGTTGGTGATTCATAAAATACAAAGTAAACCAAGTTATGACTCACTCAGTTTAGTAGCACTAACTAACGGAAAATATAATGGCAAATTAAAATGTGATGCACCAGCAACCACAGCGCTTGCAAGTAAGCTAAAGGCCTGTTTTAAAAGCGCCCCAAGCTATTTAGAAACTCGCGATTTTGCAGCAAATTAAAAAATTCTAGCAGCGCTTTAGCTTAAAAAGCACTGGTTTTATAAAGTGTTACTTCGCATTAAGTGTGTACAAATTTGCTTAAACATACTTGCCATTAAGTAATTTAAATTTAACTTGAGTAAATATGTGACAAGTAAACGCTGCATTCCCATGCAGCGTTTGCTGTATTTATTAAGCGTTAATTAAAACTGGTAGCTAACTCTTACTGAAAAGTTACGCCCTGGTTGACTGTATTGGCTAACATCAGCACTTGCAGATTGCCCTGCAATTAGCTCAAAGGGTACATATTCTTTATCAAGCAAGTTAAGTACTCCTACATTTAATTGCCACGCTTGCCATTCGTAGTTTGCGTATAAATCAACAACGCCGTAGCCATGCCCTTGAGTGGTTTTATCACCATTTGTATCAAGCACTACGTCCGATTGCGATTTAGCTAAACGCCATGCAGCAGTCCAGTTAATGTCACCAAGCTCTGTGGTCAACAATACTGAGCCGTTTAACGGGCTAATACTGGTAAGTGGCTGTTCGGTTTCTTTATTTTCACCATCAACGTAGGCCACGTTTGCCTCTAGTAGTATATTTTCAGCGACATACATGGCAATTCCTGCTTCAACACCGCTTATTTGTGTTTCGCTAATATTTTGATACTGATACAGCGTTTTGTTTACGCCAGGAATATATGTTGGCTCAACACCCACAACGGCCGTTTCAATAAAGTCATCGTATGCTGCATAAAACGCGCTTAAGTTCACGCTAAAATCACTGCTTGCGTATCTAAGCCCAAGCTCAAATGAATCGCTGCTCTCTGGGTCTAAATCAGCGTTTGGTAATATTTGATAAAACGGCTCAACGCCGTGGCTTTGATAGGCTTGGTCGTGTGGTGGTATTTTAAAGCCTCGCACGTATTGCCCATACCACGATAGGTTATCATCTACTTGGTATATAACACCTAGCTTAGGCGAAAAAGCTGATTCGGTAATATCATCAAGCTGCGAGTCGGCGTATAGCTCATCATTTTTAGCCTCTAAGGTGTAGTAATCATATCTCACACCTGCAATAACCGACCACGCGCTGTTTTTAAACGACATACTGTCTTGCACATAAGCGCCAATTAAAGATGTATCAGCCCCCGGAAACGCTTTTTGTTTTTGGTCTGTAAAATCAACGGTGCCATCGGCTAAAACACGTGTTTTAAAACGAGGGCGGGTGATGTCGTATAAGTCTACATCTACCCCATATACCACTTCGTGATCGGTGGTTTCTCCTTTAAGCCCTTTATTAAATACTGCTTTTAAACCTAAAATATTTTGCTCAAAGCGATAGTCGTTATAATCGGTGTAGGTGCTTGCGCCACTAATTTGATCGCTTTGTTGCTCGTAACTGCTGTAAGACACTTGCCCGTGCCATTTATCAAACGCCGCTGTTGCTACCTCTGAATGGTAATCTAGCGCTAGCGACCAATTAGTGTCGTCTTCTTCGGTTTCTTGAACGGCAGAAGTAATAACTTGCTCAGTTGTTTGGTTAAAGTAATCGAGGGTGTATTTAAGTGTGCGCTTTTCATCAAGCTGCTGCTCAAATTTAACTAATAAAGCATCCGACTTAGCATCATAACCGGGTAATTTTTCGTCATAGTTTTGTACTTCTTCGCTGTCGCGGTGGCTATACACGGCGCTTACTGCAAAGTCGCCTAAGTCTTTTGCAGCGGTAATATCAGCGGCAATTTGGTTGCTTTGACCTTGGTACCCAAGCGCCATTTTTACAAAGCTGTCGTTATTTTTTAAATAATCACTAGGGTCTTTAGTGGTTATAACCACAATGCCACCGAGTGCATCAGAGCCATATAAAGATGATGCAGCACCTTTGGCTACTTCTACCTGTTTTACACTTGCTACATCAAAATAATTACGTCCAACTAAATAACCCCCTCCGCCTGCGTAGCCATCGTTAGTGCGTCGGCCATCTTTTATAAATACAACACGGTTACCACCAACACCACGTACGGTGAGTGTTTGCGCGCCTGCACCACTGCCAGTGGTTGCAATGCTTGAATCGTATTTAAACATAGTTTGTAAATCTACAGCTAGCTGGCGTTCTATATCTTGCTCGGTAATAACATTAACTGAGCCTGTTACATCTTTAAGCTTTTGTTCAAAGCGCGAGCCACTCACAACAATATGATCGTCAATTATGTTTTCGGCAAATGCAGTGCCCGATCCGAGTAATAAGGTTGCTATAGCAGTAAATTTAAATGCAGAGGGATTCATTTTAACTCCAAATGATAATAGTTATTATTTATTGCCGAGATGTTACAACTAAGCCAAAATAAGATCAATTAATTATGATAATCATTTTCATTTAGATTTAACTAGTTATAATAGCCAAAAAATAAAACCGGAGTATGGAATGAAATACCTATTTATATTGTTTGCTTTAGTCGCTCAACCTGCACTTGCACAGGAGCGCGTTATTAGTGCTGGCGGCACCCTTACAGAAATAATTTATGCGCTGGGCAAACAAAGTACGCTTGTAGCTGTTGATCAATCTAGTATGTACCCGCAGCAAGCTACGCAATTACCACAAGTGGGTTATTACCGTGATTTAGCGGCAGAAGGCGTACTTTCTATGCGCCCAACCATCTTATTAGCGCTTGAAGGCGCAGGGCGAAGCCAAGCACTTAAACAAATTGAGGCAACAGGGGTTAAACTAATTCATTATAAAAAGCCCACCTCAGTTAATGAGCTACTTGAGCTAATTAAACGCCTTGGTACCGACTTAAACGCCAAACAAAAAGCGCAATCACTTATTAAGCACATTACAGACTCATTACCTGAAAAAGCCAAAGCGCAAACACACAGCGCACTATTTTTACTCTCAGCTAATGAGCGCGGGCTTGTTGCCGCAGGGCAAGAAACCGTGCCTAATTTATTATTTAGCTATGCGGGCATTACTAATATAGCCGCTACACATTCAGGCTTTAAAGCAATTAATACCGAAGTACTTGCTGTAAATCAGCCTGACTTTTTAGTTGCGCCAAAGCATGTTGTACAAAGCATTGGCGGCAAGCAGGCTTTTTGTAAGCAACCGAACCTACGCTTATTAAAAGCTGCGCAAAGCTGTAACTTACTTGTTATGGATAGCCTGCTTTCGCTTGGTATGTCGCCACGTATTGCCACAGCAATTAATGAGCTTAACGAGTATAAAACCCGCTTATGAACACCCTAACATTGAGCCGCTTTGTGCCCATAACACTTAGCCAAACTCATAAATGGATGCTATTAGCCTCTGTTTGTATTTTTGCTTTGGCACTACTAAGCATAGGGTACGGTCCAGCCGGGTGGGATTGGCGTTTAGCCATTGCTTGGCTTGCACCCGAGCGCTTTAATCAGTTTGATGCACTGCAAATTAATGTGGTGATGCAAATACGTTTGCCACGCTTTGTGCTTGCAGTGCTTGTAGGGTTGGTGCTTGCCCAAACAGGGGCGGCAACCCAAGCGCTGTGCCGTAACCCGCTGGCCGACCCATCTATTATTGGCATTAGTGCGGGTGCGGCTATGGTTGCTGTGGCGTTTATAGCACTTAGCGCGCAGTTTAATTTTAACGCGCAGTTGTATTTACCTTATGCGTCGTTTTTAGGGGCGCTTGGTGTTACCTCGCTGGTATATTTAATTGCCAAGCAGCAAGGGCAAATTAATATCACCACACTTATATTAGTCGGGGTTGCTATTAACGCGTTAGCATTTGCGGTTATTGGGCTACTGAGCTTTTTTGCTGACGACAGTGCATTGCGATTAATAAATTACTGGACCATGGGCTCATTAGGCGGGGCAAGCTGGAGTACGATAATTCAAGCAGCACCTTTACTTTTTATTAGCCTTGTTGGCCTGTGGCGGTTAAAAGAGCCCATGAACTTACTCCTTATTGGCGAATCCCAAGCTCAGTACCTAGGAGTAGACACTAATAAGCTTAAATTATATGTAATTATACTTGTTGCATTAGGGGTAGGTGCGGTTGTAGCGCTTACTGGTTTGATAGGGTTTGTTGGCTTGGTAGTCCCGCATATTGCCCGCTTAATGGTGGGGCCGCATTTACGTAATATGCTGCCGCTTTGTATGCTAATTGGCGTAGTGGTATTGCTACTTTCTGACTGGTTAGCACGCATTATAATAATGCCCGCCGAGCTACCCATTGGCATTATTACCGCGCTATTGGGTGCACCATTGTTTATTTATTTAATCGTTAAAAATAAGCGAGGTTGGTCATGATCACGTTTGATGATTTAAGCGTTGGCTTTGGCAACCATACCGTTTTAAACGCTATTAATGGCAGCGCTAAACAAGGGCAGCTTGTTGCACTACTTGGTGAAAATGGCGCAGGTAAGTCTACTTTGCTGCATACCTTAGCGGGTATGCACCCCTTTACCGGTAGTGTACTTTTTAATAACAAGCCGCTGGCCGCTCACGCTAAAGAAAACCTAGCCACACAGCGCGCAGTTATGATGCAAGCAAACCACGTAGGGTTTGATTTTACAGTATTTGAGCTTATTGCAATGGGCCGCTACCCGTATGTAGAGTCATTAAAAATGCAAAGCGAAAAAGTACATAAATACGCCGCAATTATGGATTTAAGTAATTATTTAAATCGTCGCGTAAGTGCGCTTTCGGGCGGGGAGCAACAACGCGTGCATATGGCTCGAACTTTAGCGCAGCTAAATGCCTTTACACAATCGGCCGAGCCAAAACTAATGCTGCTCGACGAGCCTACATCAGCACTTGATATGCGCCATCAACATGCTTTGCTCAGCTGCGTTAAAGCGTTTGTAGGACAGGGTAACAGCGCCATTATTGCAATACACGATCTAAATTTGGCCAGCCTTTATGCAACCGACGCTATTTTGCTGCACAACAAAAAAGTGTTGCAAAGTGGGCCTATAAACACCGTATTAACTGAGCAAAACTTACAACAAATGTACGCCATGAAACTGCACGTAAATCCTCACCCTTATCACGATGCACCCATGGTTTTTTCTCAACGTCAGGAGTTTTTATGAGAGAGCAAGCATTAAACGATGCACGCACCTTGGTTTACAAAACCAATGCCGGTGTTATGTCGACTATTTCTAATAATTTACGCGGCTACCCGTTTGGCTCAGTAACCCCTTATATGTGCGACGAACAAGGCCGTGTTTACTTTTTTATTAGCGATATAGCCCAGCACACTAAAAACCTAAAGCACGACTCTCGTATGAGCCTTACCGTATTTGACGCCGCCGACTACGGCGATCAGAACGAGCACGGGCGAGTAACGCTTGTAGGCGACGGCTCTGTTGTGCCAAGCGAGCAAGCACACACCTTACTTAATAACTATATTGCCCTATATCCCGAAGCTGCTAGCTATCGCAACGCGCACGACTTTCAATTATGGCAATTAGACGTAATTCGTGTGCGTTACATTGGTGGCTTTGGCAAAATATTTTGGCTTGAGCAAAACGAATGGCAAAACGAGGCAAAAAACTGGGACGAAGGCCAACAGCAAAGCATGATAAGTCATATGAATGAAGATCATCAAGATGCTATGTCGCTCATATTAATGCAGCACTATAACGTTGCTGATAAAACACCAATAATGAGCGGCTTATTACCCACAGGCTTTTATATACAAAGTAAAAAGCGTAATTACTTTATCAATTTTAAAACCCAGTGCAACAGCCCGCTAGAGGTTCGTAAAGCGCTGGTTGAGCTAACCAATCAAGCTCGAAGTAACTAAACTAAATAAATGACGACATAGTTAACCTGAGCTCTGGTTAAGAGATTTACTAACTATGTCGCTATTTTATAAGCAAGATGTTTGCTCGCCTCGTTTAGCTAAAGCTTTAAAAGCGGCTTGCTGATGTTCTTTTTGTACATAACGGGGTGGCAAAGGGTTAACCTGCAACTGATATCCACTTTGATTAGCTTGCACACTTGTTACCGGCGATATCCAGACAACATTTAACTCTGGCGCTAAACGCTTGATAACACGCGCTATACCTTCGCCATTTTTCACATGAAAATCGCCCGCTATATGCACTACCTGCGCATATTTATGATTATTTAAATAGTTAACAATAGACTCAGCCATAGTTTCATCCCAGGTAACTTGCGCAGCATAATAGTTTTCGTTTTGACTGGGCGAACCATGGTGCATTGATGCCATAAAACGTTGTTTATAATCACTGGGGGATGTATCAATAGCGGCTGCAATATAGCTCTGCCGTGTTTCATCAAGTTTATTTAAATAACTTACCCCTTGCCTGCCAATACAGGTGACTATATTTTTAGGCGCATTTGCAGCTATTACATCGCTATTGTTCGCTTTTGCCAGCTCTATAAGCGCACGATAATCGCTTTTGTAATTAGGCCACGCTTGGGTGTTATCAATTAAGTATTGCTCACCAATTTCACCCTTAACGTACTGGTTTAAAATAGGCTGGTCGGCACGGCTAAATTGCTCTAGCGAAAGGGCAGTGCGTTTATTACTTTTACTTAATTGCTCAAATAACTCAGCCTGAAATAAATGCACGCCCGGGTGTGTATGCCATTCACCCACTAAAACCACATCGGCATTTAATAGCATAGGCTCTAATAATACAGAGCTAACAGGCTTTGCTTGGGCATTATAAAGTGCTGAGTAATATAATGATGAGCTTTTATCGGGCAGCACAGTTGTTGTGCTACAACCACTTAAACCAGTTACTAACGCCAGAGCGAACATAGACTTTTTCATACACCCCCTTCAAAACCCGTTAATACAAATGATTATTAATATCATATATTTATAATGCACTTTAAGCCACCCCAATAAAACACAAAACACACCAATGCAAATAAAAACAATTATCATTTGATCTATTTGTGTTTCTGCTTTACAGTTTTAGCAAGTAAATAAATGAGGAACATATTATGGCTTTGCCATTTCTGTGCGCTAGGCATAAACAACATATTTTGTGCCAACCTAAACAAGCACTTATAGATATTGAAACCGCACAATTAAGTGGCGAGGCTTTATTTAAACGGTATCAGTTTGCACAGGCGTTACCGCATTTAGGTAGTGCGCTAGAAAGCGTTACGCTGCTAACGCAAATGCATATTTACGCCGATAAAACGCAGCTTGTACAAATAACTTCACTTACAGAGCGCCTGTATGCCACGCTGTATTTTTTAGGCGAAAAACACGCAGCCCATAACGCCTTAGCACAATCAATTAGCCTGCTATACGATCTGTTTTATTGTGACGACAAACTCAGTGAGCTTGTTTTTACATGTATCGCTCAGCTAAAACAGCTGGCGCTGCAACATCCTCAGCACCTCACCGAGCACTAGCGCATGAGCAGTTCAAGCGAATATCTACAATGGCAAGGCTATACAAAAGCAGGTAACGAATGCTTTAACAACGGCAATATTAAAAGTGCTAAAAGCCACTACCATGTTGCTTTGTCGTTATCTAACAACTTGCTAAGCGCTCACCCTACAGATAAAGCCGTTGTATGTGCCATGTTGGTCGCCCATCATAATTTAGCGACGTTACTAGCGCAGCAAACGCAATGCGGCTCAGCCTACAGTTTATTAAAACAAGCTCAACAGCGTTTAGAGCAACAACTTAATAATGCCAATGATTACAGCGATCAGAGCGCTTTATTATGGGGGTTAAGCAAAAACCACCGTGAGATCATGATTTTTATTAAAACCTATTCATTTTCACCCGTAGCGCTTGCAACACAAAGCCTAAATTAAAGGAGATAAACAATTGAAAAACTTACTCGTTATTTTTATAGCCATGGTGAGCTTACCGCTTTTTGCCCACGAAGGTCATGACCACGCGCATTGGTCTGCTGCGTACTTACACCTACTGTTTTATGGGGCCATTATAGCCGTAGTAGCCGCTTTTTCGTTTTCATTTTACAAACGCGCCAAGCGCAATAAATCATAAGGAAATGCAGCATGCTTTACTCATTTATTAACAGCCTAGATAAACTATTAAAATTTAAAAGTGCAGCAGCACATTGCGATATTCCTTGCAAAATATACGACCCAAGCACGGCACAAATAGCAGCATTAAGCGTAATAAGATTTATAGATATTATTAACGAATTAGAACAACCGCTATCAGTGGCAAATACTGCACAACTTGCGCGGTTAGTGCGCGAAAAAGAAATTCATGCAGCTAAAGTAAAAGAAGAAGTACGCGTAATTTGGGGCGACTACTTTAAACAGCCTCAGTTTGATCAGTTTCCAGATACGCATGCATTAGTGCATTCAATTATGCTCACTGCATCAAAGTGTAAACAACATATAGAGCGCGAACACGCTGAACAATTACTCGCGCTAGTAAATCAATTTGCAGACTCGTTTTGGCAAACCAAAGGCATTGCAACCTATCAAGCAAAAAGCCCTTACCCGCCAAGCGAGCACGTGGTCTACCCAGACCTAAAAAGCGCCTAGCTCTCACGCTGTGTTAAAGTGCAACATAAGCAAAGTAAGGGGGCAGAGTATGACTCCTACTTTTTTTGATTTAGATTATGTACTGAGCATGTGCTGGCCAAATATAAACTACAAACTAGGTGATGTAGTACTGGTAGAGCATCCAAGGTATGGGCGCATAATCAAACGTATTTGCCATATAGGGCTGCATAATACCTACCTATTAAGCGGTGACCATGCCAGTAGCACAAGTACAAAACAGCTTGGTTTAATCAAGCAAGGAAATATTTTAGGCCGCGTAGTATTTCATGTAAAACAGCCTCGCTACATAAAATAAAAGTAAGACTATTTTGCAACAACATAATAAGCTTTAGCTTGATAATATAAGCGGCTTGCAAGGCGGTTTAAAGCATGTGTTTCGGTTAGTGTATTGAGGTTTGCTCACTAAAATTAGCGACCTACTTATGAATGAGTTAGCTGCTAATTTTAATAATCGCTAACATATCATCGTCATCTTCATCGAGGCCCACTTCCTTGAACCCAAAGCTTGTATAAAAATCTTTGGCTATTGAGTTACTCGGGTTATAGCATATTTCAATTTCGCAAAGGCCTGGAGTGGTTTTTATTTGCTCAATTGCCATGCCTAGTGCTTTGCGCCCAATGCCTTTATTTTGATAAGTTTGATCAACCATAAAGCGCCAAATAGAAACCTTTGTAGGGGTTTCTTGTACCCACATAAAAAAGTCTACAGGAGTACTGTTTAGGTTAATAACTTTACAGGTATACCCGCTATTGTAGTGCGCCTCAACTAACGAGGACATATTACACGCTAGGTATTCTTCTTGTGTTTTAGCAAGGCCTAAATCGCATACGGCTTCGTAGTTATCGGCGGTGATGTCTTCCAATGAGAGTTTAATATTTTTCTTTTGTACAACTTTGTGGAATGGGTAAGCTATCAGTGTATGTACCTATAATCAATCAAATGAAGATATTGATTTTTATACACCCTAAATTAGCCAAATTAATAATCTACAAATCTATTTAACACAAAAAGGCCGCAGTAATAAATACTGCGGCCTTTGTTTTAAACTATGTACTTTAAGCTAAGTGCGACTTAGTAAGCGCCTGCGCTGTAAATAAGCTCGTAGCTGTGACTGTAAATCTCAAGGATGTTACCAAACGGGTCTTCCATGTAGATCATGCGGTATGGCTTTTCGCCAGGGTAGTAGTAACGTGGCTCTGGCATACGTTTTTTACCACCTGCAGCAACAATACGATCCGCTAAGCCTTCTACATCTGGGTCTTGTACACAGAAATGAAAGATACCGGTTTTCCAGTATTCAAAGTTGTCTTTAGGGTTTTCTTGGTCTTTAAATTCAAAAATTTCTACACCAATACGGTCGCCTGTTGAAAGGTGCGCTATTTTAAATTTTTCCCAATTTGGACCAAATACATCGGTACACATTTCGCCAATGGGGCTGTTATCTTCAGTGATCACGGTAGGCTCCATTATGGTGTACCAACCCATCACCTTAGTGTAAAACTCTACGGCTTTTTCAACATCTGGTACTGAAATACCAATGTGCGAAAAACTACGTGGATATGTATGACTCATAATGCTTCCTCTTTAACGTGTGACTTATCTAAGTTGATGGAGTTAGTTTACGAACCTGTACTTATTAAGTAAAATTATCATTAATCATCATTTTGAGTACGTTTTGTAATGATAAACCCTACATGGTTAAACACGCTTTGTACGTTGGTTGAGGTAAATCATTTTACCCAAACCGCCGAGCGCTTATTTATGACCCAATCAGGGGTAAGTCAGCATATTAAAAAGCTAGAGCAGCAAGTAAAATGTGCGCTATTAGAGCGCCACGGCAAACAATTTACCCTTACCGTCCATGGGCAAAACTTGTATCAGCAAGGCAGCTTGTTATTAAAAGAATGGCAATTTTTAGAACAACAATTAAAAGATGACTCGCCTTACAGCGGCCTAGTAAAAATACAATCGCCTGGTAGTTGTGGGCTACAATTTTATAGCCAATTATTAGCATTACAGGCTGAGCATACCGAGCTTAATATTGATTATCGCTTTGCACCTAATACCAGTGTAGAGCAAGCGGTGGCAAACCACAGCGCCGACATAGGCTTTTTAACCCAAGCCCCCACGCTTAGCGAAGTTACCAGCCATAAAATTGGCCAAGAAGCTTTATTATTAGTAACCCCCGCACATATTAAAAACCCAACATGGGAGGTTTTATGTGAACTTGGCTTTATTGGTCATCCCGATGCAAAACACCACGCGCAGCTATTATTTAGCGAAAACTACAGCGAGTTTGAACATGTTGATCAAATTAAGCGTACGGGATTTTCTAACCAAATAAGTTTAATACTCGAACCAGTATGTTTAGGGCTAGGTTTTACTGTTTTACCTGCCTATGCGGTGGGCGCATTTAATAAACCAGCGCTTATAAAAACGCACCATTTAGCTAATCCAATCAGCGAAAATATTTATGTGTGTCATCATCGTAACAGGCCAATGGCAAAGCGCATGAATACAGTAATTGAAGCAATAAAAGCAGGTTAGGGCGCGTGTAACTGCGCCCGTAAAGCCCCTTTACAATTTATGCTATGCGCTTAGGCTTTTGCTTAATAGCGAGTATGGTTTGCTTAGCTTGCAAATACACTTTGTGCACTGCAAAAGTTAATAAACTCATAAGTACCATTAAGCACAACGTTGGCCAAAGCGACTGAGTATGATAACCAAATACGCCCATAAACCAGCAAATTAGCACCCATTGAATAATGTAAAGGGCCGTTACATGTTTGCTCGCATATAAAAGAGCGCGGGTAATAGGGCCATTAAATTTATTTGCAATGGCATATTCTATTAAGGCTAATGCACATAAATTTAAGCCAATTAAATAAATAATACCGCCGCCATTTAAGTGAAAAAAGTTACCAAACTGGCCGTTAAAATCAATAAATAACCATGCTGAACCAATCACTAATAATGCAGCCCCTAACTTTGCGCACACGCTAAATAAGTACGCAGCATTATGCTGACTATTTATGTATAAACGCCCAAGCACGTAGCCGGTTAATATAGCGCTTATCCACGGAAATACCGGAAAATAAACTTGGTAGTTATTAGCAAAAAACAAATCGCTAATATAAGGCGAAAGCGCAAACTGCTGCCCCCTAACAAACTGGCTTACAAGTGCAATAGCCACAGCTAAACATGCAATCCATGTGGTTTTCCAGCGGGCAATATTAAGCGCACCAAACAGCACTAAACTCACCCCTGCAAGTTGTAAAATATCACCAGTTAACACCATAAATTGTAACTGCCCAGCACTCAATGGGCTTTGCCAGCCATAGGCATTTATAAACGCCTCGGGCATGGTATTAAACACCTCAATGGGTAGCCAAAATTTTGCCGCATTCATTAAATACGCAAGGAGTAAAAGCTGTATACCACGCTTAATTAATAACATTGGGGTTTGCCTGCGCGAAAGCGCCAAAGACAGCCCCATTGCCACTAAAAACGAGGCGGTGCCTTTGCCAAGTATATGAATAACAGCACCAAATAGGCTTTCACTTTGAAGTGTTGTGCTCGAGTACATCCATAAAGTGTGTACCAAAATCATAATAAAAACGCTCGCACCTCGGGCAAGGTCTATCGTTTTAAGTCGTGTGTTCATTGGTTTTAATATCCTTTTTAGGGCAGGTTTGGCATTTGTTATAACCTGCTAAATAATAACGACAGCACGTTAAGCGCTCGGCCGTTAATTTAAATGGAGTGTTTAAATTAAAGTGGTTGCTGATTAAATTGTGTAGCTGTTGATGGCAATGTGTAATGTGCTCAGCACTTGCTAAATTTAAGCTATGGGCGCGCTCAAATGCGCTATTTAGGGTGTCGAGTAATAAGCGCCCTTGCTCTTTTTTACTAAGTGCATAATCGCTATTTATCCACTTACCTACACAGTTAATAAACTCAATAAGTACATTATTTTGCTCAGTTTTGCTTAATATAGGCGCGCCTGTGAGGTTAAACCCTCGGCTATAAGCGCCATTAATTTTGAGCTGTAACTGCATGGGGCTATGCGCGTTGTGTTTACACGTATACCAATAACAATAGGCATACATAGTTTGCCAACAAAGCTGCAAATATAAATGTCGGCTAATAAATTGCGTAGGCGCATGTGGGTAATGCGCCTTGCAATGAATCGCTAATTTGCGCACTAAATCTAAGCTTGGATGAGCCGCAGCAGCCGGCTCATTTGGGCAAAATAAAAAGTGCGCAAGGGTTATGGGCTTAGCCATACAGCTTTGCCGATACCGGGTTATCTAAACTTCCGGCAAACTGTAAGCTGCCTGCGGGGTCGGTTAAATCAACCATTTGCTTATTATTGCCAAGCTGTAAACGGTTTAAGCAAGAGTGTGCAAATTCATCACTAAAAAAGTCATACTCTTTAAAACGCTCGTTTAAGGCAGGGTTGGCTTGTTGATACGCTTTTACACTTTGCGCAACGCCGTTCCAAAAATCCAACTCGGTAATGCGCGTTTCTCTTACTAAAATAGCTACAAGGTATCTGAAAAAGCAGTCAAATACATCGGTAAATATACTTAGTAATTCAAGCTCTTTAGGCATAGTAATGTGAATACGCGATACTTTCTCTGGTAGGGACTCGGTGCTGTTAAGCAGCGCTACTTCTTCGCCAATGTCTTTCATGTAAGCGCCCACAGGGACTGAATTTTTAAGCTTTAAAATGAGGTTTTCGCCGTGCGGCATAAACACTAATTTATGGGCATAAAAACAATGCACTAACGGGATAAGATAGGCGTTAAAATAGTGTTGCAGCCAAGCATGTGTACTTAAACCACTTTGATCTATTAATGCACCTGCCATACTTTTACCGTTGTTATCTAGGTGCAGTAGTGCGGCCATGGTGGTGAGCTGCTCATTATTTTGTAAGTTATGGTTTGGGTTTTCGCGCCATAAACAGGCAAACATTTTACGATACGGTGTATCGCCCAATGCGCTTTGCTCAAAGGTATGATGCGCATACCCTAAGGTGGCGTACTCTCTTAGTGCAGTAAAGTTACACGCGCTAAGTGTTGGGTCGTGGTTTACTTTATTAAACACCCAATCATTTATAGCCGGGGTTACCGCCATATAAGCACGCGAAAGCCCGCGCATAAAACCCATATTTAAAATTGACAGCGCCACTTTTAAATACGGCTTATGCGGGTGTGAGCAGTTATATAACGTACGAATAGATTGCTGCGCTTGATATAAATCGTCGCCTTCACCTAAATACACTAAACGGTTATTGGCAAACTCGTTGGCAAACACCACACTTAATTTATGTTGGTATTGCCACGGGTGCGCTGGTATTAAAAGGTAATCATCAGGGTTTAGGTTTTGTGCTTTTAGCGCTTTGGTAAACGCATCACGGGTAGTTAAATCAAGCTCACCACTAATATGGCTTGGGTAATCACTAAAGTATTCACTATAAGCAAAATCACATACTGATTTGTGCGCCGCTAACCACAGCACTTTAAACGGTTTTCCTACTTCTGGCGCATAGCGTAAAAAGTCGGTTTTGCTAAAACCAATACGGCCATTATTAGCCACAAACGCAGGGTGGCCTTCGCTCATTGCCGCTTCTATTTGTTGTAGCCCTAATTTCGCAAGTTCGGCTGCGCTAAGCGTGTTGTTTTCGCGTTTATAACAGGCACTCGCTAGTGTGGCATTAAGCTCTTCAAGGTAGGTGGCTAAACGCTCGCCAGTTAAACCAAGCGCAGGGCCTTGCACACTAAAAAAGTGCAGTACATCAAGCTCTACTTGCTCATTATTAAGGTTAAAAAAGCATAAACTTGGCTCGTCTATATCTATATGATTAAGCGCCATAGCGCGGCCATTAAATATAAAGTAACCCCCTTCAATATTAACTTTAAAACCTTGTGGGGTATGCTCTGCAACTAATAAGCGCTCGTGTACCAGCTCGCTAATGGCTTTACTTTGTAAGTGCCTGTTTGCCCATTGCCAGTGGTCAAACTTTATATAGTCGGTGTTTATTGGCGTTTGCGATTTGTGATGTAAATCTATATGCGTTTCAAATGCGGCTTTATTACAAAACCCAAGGTATGCGTTTTTATCACCAAGGATAATTTGCTGGGGATGCACAAAGCCTAAACGCTTATTTAAGGTATGAATTTTACTATTGGCAATATCGGGCTCTACTACTACGCGTGCGTCGGCATTATGAGTAAAAATACTGTGCAATACGCACTGCATTATTTCAAAACTAAAATGGCGTTTAGGCTGTGTATTTGGGGCAAGTAAAATATGCATGCCGGTATCGTTTGGCATTACCTCATAGGCGGCTGCGAGTAGTTTGTCGTGCTCAGGGTTGTAAAGCTCAACTAAGGCAAGTAGCTCATTATTTTGCTCAATAACATAGGCATGATGGTGCGGATTGTTAATTATATCTTGGTAGGCGCTGCACATTTGCTCGGGGGTGTGTTTACTCATCCCCCAAAAATGGGCGTAAGGTAGTGTAAGCCACTGGCAAATTATGGGCATATCGCTTTGTTGTAGTAACCGCATAGTCACATTACCGGTGTTCTGTAACGTGGTTACAAAAGATGAAAAATACATAAAAACTCCTAAATCTTTTTAATTATTAAGTGGCTGTGTGTGCAGCTTGGCCAACAAATTTAACGCGCCATAGCAAAATAGCGCCAAGGCTTGCAAAGCCAATGGCAGCAAAGTAAAAAGGCACGGTGGTATTAAAATATTCCACGCTCATACCCACTAATAACGACGCTAAAATAACGCCAATATTTTGCGCAACATGCACTTTGGCAAAATCACTGCCGTAGTGAGCAGGCTCGCTTTTAGCAAATAACATCACTTCTAATAAAACCATGACTTGAAACAGCGCTATACCGTATAAAACGCGAGAGCTGACAACTAACCACACCGACTCTTGCGCCTGTAAATAAAGCCCAATAGCGCCAAAAATAAGTGCACACGAAAATGTACTGGTGCGACTAAGCGTAGGGAGAGGTAAGTGCTGCCTAAAGTGGTTAAACAGCAGCATAAGTAGCGCTGAAAAAGCAGGAATGGCGTACACAAGCGCACTTTGGAATGCACTACTTTGCGCGCTCATTCCTTGCCAATGGGTAGTAAAAAACGGCCTAATTAAAAACGCACTAAAGTAAACAACCACGCTTATAAAACAAAATTGCCAAATAAAATACGGTGTACGAGTACGTGGTTTTTCGCTTTCAATCGCGTGCTGATAAATACCTAACTTTAAGCTCACCATTAAATAGGCACACAGCAGCACTTGTATTACATCGCCCGCAGCACTTAATAACAATGCATAACGTGGTGCATTTATACTAAAAAAGTACCCGCCCACTAACGCGCCGCCAATAGCACCAAAGTGCATAAGTACCGAAAACAAGCCAATAATAGAAAGGTGCTTACTTTGCTGCTCTAAACGCAGTGCAAACGGGTAAATAAGCAGGTAACTGGCTTTAAGCACCAACATAAGCTGATAATAAAACCAGAACTCCCACACGTTAGTTGCAAAATAACAAAGCAAACCAAAGCAGGCGGCAATCACTTGCGTTACAAGCCAAAGAGCCAACTCGTGGTATTTTTTGGCAACCTTTGCCCACAGGGGCAATGCGAGCATAACGGTAATACAACAGTTAGCTACAAACACCCCTATAAGTGTGGGATTACTTACAGAAAATTCGCTGGCAAAAAATTGCGGATAAAACGGCAGTAATAAGGTGTCGCACACTACCGAAATAACCGTAAGCAAAATAAGCGCTAAACGTAAACTCATGCGGCGTTACTCTTTTGCTGTGAATGGGTTTCTACATCGCTTAAATCAAAACACTGAAAAGCAATTTTTTGCTCAACCTGATACGGCGCATAACCGAGTATTTCGCGCAAAATTATACTGTTGCGATAACACGCCATGCCTAAGTCGGGGGTTACAAAGCCATGGGTGTGCTGCTCTGCATTTTGTACAAATATACGTTTTTGGTCGGTGTCTACCGCATACTCGCGGCTAACTAAATAGCGGCCTTGTTCATCTTCTGGTAGTTGCTGTGCAATGGGGTTTAAAAAAGCAGGGCGCTTGTATTTAAAGCCTGTGGCACAAATTAAGTAATCGGTTTTTATTTCAAAGGCTTCATTTAGCTCTTGATGGTAAAACTCAGTGACTAAGCGACCAGCACTTTTACGTGTATTAGTAAGCTTGCTGTTAGTTTTAAATGTGGTAGAAATGGGCCCATCTAGGCTTTGCGCGTAAAGAGTGTCAAAAATGTCATTAATTAAATCGCCATTAATGCCTTTAAATAAGTTTTTTTGATTTTGATTAAGCCAATCGCGTTGCTCAGTTTTTAAATTATAAAAGTAATCAACATACTCAGGTGAAGTCATCTCAAGGGTGAGCTTAGTATATTCCAGCGGAAAATAACGCGGCGATCGCGCAATCCAATCTAGTTGTAAACCTTGTGGCACGGCTTGTTGTAATAAGGTGTGATAAATTTCAGCCGCACTTTGCCCAGCTCCTACAACCGTAACGCGTTTAGCTGCTTTTAGCTCATCAAGGCGATGGCAAAAATCGCTACTGTGCATTACGTTATTAGAATTACTTTGCACTGCGCAATCAGGAATGTATGGGGCAGGGCCAGTGCCAAGCACTAAGTGGCGCGTAACATAGTGCTGCTCCCCATTTGGGGTTTTACAGGTAACGGTATAGCACTGAGTTTGCGGGCAAAACTCAACCTTAGTTACACTTTGCTCAAAACTTACGTTGCTAAGCTGCGAGCACACCCACTGGCAATAGAGGTTGTATTCTTTACGCAGTAAAAAAAAGCTCTCGCGAATATAAAATGGGTATAAGCGGTTATTAAGCTTGGCATAATTTAAAAAGCTGTACTTGCTGGTAGGGTCTGCAAGGGTCACTAAGTCAGACATAAACGGCGTTTGCAAAGTAACACCTTCTAGCATCATTCCGGGGTGCCAATCAAATTGGCTACGCTGCTCTAAAAATAAGCTTTTCACGCCCTCCAGTGGCTCACTTAAACACGCTAACGATAAATTAAACGGGCCAAGGCCAATGGCTATAAAGTCATAAGGTTGGTTACTCATTATTTTTGCTCCTTATACGTTTGCCACGCAATAGTGCTAATTTGTTCAAGCACGGCGCGCACATCGCTCAATTGGCACTGGGCATTAAGTAACGTAAATTTAAGGTAATGACGGCCGTTAATTTTGGTGCGCGCAATCATGGCTTCACCAGTATTTAAGAATGTTTGGCGAACATGTAGGTTTAGAGTGTCGAGTAAATCGGGGTTATGTCTTAGCTCCTCTGGCGCAAAGCGAAATACCAGTGCGCTAAGCTCTGGGTAATTTATAACGTCAAAATCAGGGTGGTCGTTAAGCACAATGTGGGTTTGACGAGCAAGGCCAATTACTTTATCAAACGCTCGCCCAAGTGGTGCTTCGCCCATGGTGCGCAGTGTTAACCAAAGCTTTAGGGCATCAAAACGGCGTGTGGTTTGTAAGCTTTTATCAACTAAATTTGGCGTGCCATTGCCGGCCTCAGCTAATGGGTTAAGGTAGTCGGCGTAAAGGGTAATATGGCTAAAGTGGCGTTTGTCACTTAATAAAAACGCACTGCAGCTAACCGGTTGCATAAACGATTTATGGTAATCTATGGTAATTGAATCTACTTGTTCTATACCGTTTAGGGCACTACGGTGATGCTCGCTTACCAGTAATCCGCCGCCGTATGCGCCATCAACATGGCACCAAAGCTGCTCTTTTTTAGCAAGTTTTGCTATGTCTTCAATTGGGTCAATTGAGCCAAAATCGGTTGTACCGGCGGTAACAACCACGGCGATAGGTAAATCGCCCTTGACTTTAGAATCCGCAATTGCGTGGTTAAGCGCATCCATATCCATTTGCATTTTATTGTTTGTAGCCACAGGTACTACCGCGTTATAACCTAAGCCCAATAATGCTGCTGCCTTTTGAATACTAAAATGCGCCACCTCAGAGCAATAAATACGAAAACGCGAGGCTACATCAGGCAAGCCTTGCAGCTTTACTTCATGATTTGCTGCATAACGGCTTACAGCTACTTCGCGTGCAACAAGCATCGCCATTAAGTTCGATTGCGTACCACCACTTGTAAAAACGCCATCGGCAGTGCTTGGCAGCTTTGCTTTTTCACAGCTCCAATCTATTAATTTTTGTTCAATAAGGGTCGCGCCAGCGCTTTGATCCCAAGTATCTACCGAGGTATTGATTGCGCCAATGATGTGCTCTGCTACAACTGCAGGGTACGTGACGGGGCAATTTAAATGCGCCATATAACGCGGGTGATGAAAATACACAGCGTGATCTAAATACACGCTTTTAAGCTCGTTTAATACCGCCGGGAAATCAGCGAGAGGTTTAGCTAAATCTACATCATTTACAGTGGCGGCAAGCGTATTAACCGCCACGCCAGAAAACGGCTTTTGCGCTTTAGCCATAGCTTGTTGTACAGCCGAAAGCCCCTGCAGCGACGCTATTTGATAGTTAATAAACTGGTCGAGATTAAATTGCGGCGGTAGGCCATTTTGCTCAAATAAAGTTTGGTTTTGAACAGAGCTGAGCTGTGCGGTTTGTAATTGTGACATATTTCGGTCCTTGGTACTTATTTGGGTTCAAGGATCTTAATGGTAACAATTTGCATTATCAATAATGATTAAGGACTAAATATAAGGTTATTATCGTACTCAAGGGAAAGTAATTAGTTATAAGGAATTACATTTAAAACTAACAGAGTATATAAAATGAGCTATGCAAATATTTAAAGTGCACTCTAATTAGTAAAGATTTGTTAGTTTGAAAATTGGGGAAAGGTTAATTTAAAGCTTGGGTATTTTAGGCGGACTAACAAAATAAGGGCTAAACCCTCTTTACAACTTAAGCGGTAAAGAGGGGTATAACAGTAAAAATGCAGCTTAATTGATCTCTTCGAGCTTATTTTTCAAATCTACTAAATCAGTGGCAACCGTATTAGGCTGAATTTCCCACGGATCAAAAATAGAATCTTCTGAGCGTTTTATCCACGCACCGCGCATACCATGCGAAATAGCGCCGGTTATATCAAACGGGTTACTCGAAATAAGCCACGTGTTTGCGCCCGTTGAATTGGTCTCGCGTAAGAAATGGCTGTAAACACCTGGATTTGGCTTAAATGTTTTCATATCGTCGGCGCTTACAACACCTTCAAAAAGCTCACTAATGCCAGCGGTTTCGAGCAATTTATTAACCGCATCAGCAGCGCCATTAGAAAACGCAAACAATCGGTAGTTTTGTGCTTTAAGTTGCTCAAGTCCTTTTTTAACATCATCAAAGGCCGGTAAAATTTTATATTGCTCAAGCAATTGCTGTTTTTGGTCATCACTAAGCTGCGTTTTATGCGATAAACACGCGTAATCGAGAGCATGTTTAGTACATAACGAAAACGGAATATAGTTTTGCATTAATCCGCGCCTAAACGAATATTCCAATTGTTTTTCGCGCCATGTATTTGAAAAGTTTTGCGCGTTATCGCCAATCATATCTTCAAGTAAGGACAGTACGCCGTGAGTGTTTATAAGCGTGCCGTATACGTCAAATGCAAGTGTGGTTGCCATGTTTACTCCCAATAAATTTAAATTACTTGTAGATTAGTCGCTTTGAGCTTAACTTACTTTGAACACTTGCTCAAATTAACAAAGCTTGTCTGTTTTAAAAGTTAGAGCATTAAAATAATAATAATTGAAAGGATTTTATCTATATGGATGATTATTTTAGTAGCCACCCATAATTAATTTTGGGTAAGAGGACACAAATTAAGGCAGGTCTAACTCAATCTAAGAGCTAAAAACTAATACCTTTTAAATTAAAGTTCGCAATTGTTGTAAATTTAGCGGTGGAATAAAGTCATAATAAAACTATTAGAGTTATTGTAAAAATCAACAAGCATTAATTAGGGATTTAAAGTTTAACAAACGCTTGGTACTCCAAAATTATGACTATAAGATAGTTACGAAAATGCTGACCTTCAATAAGTTCGAGCAACTAGCTTTTGTATAAATACAAATGCCAATATTTAAAACACATGGAGTCTCAAATGGATGCTGTTGAGTATGGTTTAATATGCGACCGTAGTGATGAAAAAGATATAGTTAAAAACGTTAATGCGTATTTAGCTGAAAAGGGCTACAGAAAATTATACAAATGGAAGGATAAAGGTGGGATCAAAAATATTGATGATCCATCGAGCGATCCGAAACTCGAGTACACGTATGGGCAATTTATAAAAGAGTCTCCCAAGTGGTATTTTGATATATTGCCTAATAAAGATCTCAGAAGTATTTATAGGTTTGCTGAGCAAAAAGATTGCGCGTGGACTCTATTTTTTTCAAAGACAAACCCAGAATCATGTACAGAATCTGACAATATATATTTGGATAACTTTCTAAAAGACCTTCTCACAGGAACTGGTTATAAAAGTAAATTACTCTACAAATACTCAGGTGACGACTATCGAAGGTAATTACGACTCATCTAGCTCCCCTATTTTATAGCCAAATAAACCAGAGGCTAGATACAAAGTTCCTAAAACAGTGGTAAAAATTAATTGATCACTTGTACCTACAACGACATGACTTTTTAAAGCTATGTGGAATCACAAATTAAGTGAAAGTAGATTGTTTAAAGCCACATCTAACAACTAATTAGAGTACCCGTAATGAACAAACAAGAGTTAACCGAAATCTTTCGAAAGTTTAAAGCTTCTAACCCTGAACAGTGGGCAGAGAGCGAAATAGAAGAGGGTATCCCTCAGCTGGCTAGGTTTTTATTTTTAAAGGGTGCGTGGAGTAATGTCGTTCCAGACAACGATGAATGGATTCAGCACATCTTAAAAAATTATGATCCAACTGATAATGGCCCATACAGCGGAATGATGCACTCCATCAAAGAAATGATAGATGCAGGCGTCAGCAAAAATGCGATTACAGAGTTCGCCCGATGTATTGGTGCAGAAATGATATTTAGTATGACTTACCTAATGGATGACCCCGAAGTTGTTGAAGATAACGAATATGTAAATTGGGGGTTATTTATAACCGATGATGAAGGCCGGCCGATTAAAGAATTAAGTGGCCTTTATGAGAGTGTTTTAGGCACAGACCCAACAGGAAGAGAAATGTGCCCAAAAAATAAAATTGACCCAAGTAATGATTTAATAAACGCATAAAATTCTGGCTCTATAGCTTAAATAAAAAGGCTTTCTCAGTTATGTGAAAGCCCTGTTAGGCAAATTATTTAAAAGCTAAAAAAATTAAAGGACTAAGGAACATAGTATGAAAATATATTTTTTAATTTATGACAAAGTTGAAGAGCTTGATTTAGTTGGTTCTTGGGAACTAATAGGCCTGCTGGCAGAAAAGGGGTTATGTGAAAAACCCAAATTAATATCGCTAAATTCTATGACTCCCTCAGGTGAGCACGGCATGCGTTTTAGTGCCGATTATCACTTTACTGACCCAGTGCAGCCCGATGTATTATTTATACCTGGCGGCAGTGGTGCGCGTATAGCAATGGACGACCCTGACGTTGTTAATTATCTTAAAAAAACTGCTGAAAACTGCCACAGTATTTTATCTGTATGTACTGGTATGTATTTAATGCAAAAAGCAGGGCTATTTAAGCATAAAAAGGCAACCACCCACTGGGCTTTTTTAGATCATCTTAAAAAAGATAACACTGTAACTGTTATTGAAGAGCGCTTTGTTAAAGATGGTAATATTTGGTCTTGTGCTGGTGTTTCCGCAGGTATGGATATGTGTCTTGCTTTTATTGCTGATTATTATGGTGATGATGTAGCCTCAAACATACAGTTAGACGCAGAATACTATCCGTCACCAATTATTTATGGTGACGCACATAAAAATAACGCCACATCTAATTACATTAAAAAACTGCGTTAAAGCCTATTTTATAAATTTATGTTGGGCTTTGCAGCTCTTAACCCAACATACGCTTTGTAAACCCCCATTACACTTTAATTAAATATACGACTAGGTGCTTGCACTGTACTAATTAAAATTAATAAAACTTATACGCATCGAGCGCTAAAATATTCATTTCGGTATCACTAAAGAGCTTTTTAACCTGCGTGCCGCCTGCACCCATTGCGGCAAATAATGGTAAAAAGTGCTCTTGGGTAGGGTGGTTAAATAACACATGGGGTGCTTGGTTTAAATAATCTAACAGTGCTGCTGTGTCTTGCGCTAAAAGCGTTTGTTCAACCCATTGAGTAAACTCATTAACCATTTGAACGCGATTAGGTGTAGATGGCTTTTTAAATATTTCGGGTAGGTTGTGGCTAATTCCGCCGGAGCCAATAATTAATATATTTTGCTCACGAAGTGGGGCGAGTAACTGCCCGAATTCGTACATAGCTTTTGCGCCTAAGCGAGTATTTATAGACACCTGCACTATAGGAATATTAGCCTGTGGGTACATTAAGCTCAGAGGTATCCATACGCCATGATCCCAACCTTGGCTTGCATTAAGCTCGGCCTCAATACCTTTGTCGTTAAAGCGCGCTGCAATATCGTTAGCAAGTGAAGGCTCGCCCGGTGCGGGATATTTAATGTTATACATATGGGCAGGGAAATTATAAAAATCGTGGATGGTTTTGGGCGCTTTGCCTGCAGTAATTACTATGTTGTGGCTTGAGTTGTCGTTAGCAACATCAAAATGAGCCGAAAAAATAACAATAGCGCTCGGTGTTTTAAGCGTTTTACCAAGCGATGTTAAAAAATCAGAGGTAGCCGACTGCTTAATTGCCATTATTGGCGAGCCATGTGAAATAAATAAAGCGGGCTGAGCCATGCTATTTCCTAATTAGTCTATTTTGATATAGCCATTTTATTGCTTTTTAATTTGATGATAAGTGTGCTATTTATTTATAAATTACAAACAACGTATTGTTAATTATGGACAAGCTAACCACCATGAAAACTTTTGTGAGCGTAGTGCAAGAGGGTTCATTCTCTAAAGCCGCCGATAAACTCGATATATCGCCGCAATTGGTGAGTAAATACGTATCAGCACTTGAAGAGGGGTTGTCTACCCGTTTATTGCACCGCACCACACGAAAAGTAAGCACCACCGAGGCGGGGGATCACTATTTTACTCGCTGCCTACAAGTACTTGGCGATATAGACGATATAGAAAACTCGCTTAATAACTTAAGCGAAAACGTATCGGGTGTGCTGAGTATTAGTGCGCCTATGTCGTTTGGGGTTAAGCATTTAGCACCACTGCTGGTTGAGTTTCAAAAGCAGTATCCAAATTTAAAGTTAGATTTAAAACTCACTGACCAATTTGTAGATATTGTAGAACAAGGCATTGATATAGCGTTGCGTATTGGGGTGTTAAAAAACTCATCCCTTATTGCTAAAAAAATAGCGCCTATACACTTAGCTGTATTTGCATCGCCTGCGTATTTAAAGCAGCACGGTACACCCACAACACTGCAAGAACTTCAGCAGCATAACTATTTACGCTACGCCAACGCTGAGCCAACTAAAAGGCTTACAGGGGTTAATGAGCTTAAAAGCGAGTTTAAACTTGAAAGTAATTTAGTAGCTAACAACGGCGATTTATTGCTAAATACAGCCATTGCAGGCGGCGGCATTGCTATGCAACCTACCTTTATAGCTGGTGAGGCACTAGCACAGGGTAAAATTGTGCGTATTTTACAAAACCATGAGCCAGAACCTATGGGACTTTACATGGTGTACGCAAACAGGCAGTTTTTACCTAGTAAAGTGCGTGCATTTGTTGATTTTACGAGTGGCTATTATGGCGATGTGCCATATTGGGATTTAGGAGAATGACATGTCGATAACCAATCAATTAGCGTTATTTGTAGATGTAGTGCAACAAGGCTCATTTGCTAAAGCCGCCGCATTAAACGATATGGATAACTCATCACTTTCTAAGCAAATTAAAAAGCTTGAAAGCAGCTTAGGTGTGCAATTACTTAACCGGTCTACGCGCTCGTTTTCGCTTACCTCAGCAGGAGATGAAATACTCCAACAAGCGCATATTCTTATAGATACCCTTAGCGATATTCATAGTATTGCCGACTCGTACCAAGCCAAACCTAAAGGCATTTTACGCATTACCTCGGGCATGTTTTTTGGGCAACAGTATATTCAGCCTGTTATTAATATATTTATGCAAAAGTACCCAGAGGTAAAAATTACTCTAATGCTTGATGATAAGCGCAACGATATTATTAGCGACCATTACGATTTAGCGTTTAGAATTGGCAAACTTGACGACTCAAACTTAATGGCTAAAAAAATATCTGATATGCACTTTGCACTGGTTACCTCTAATGACTTTATTGCACGCCATGGTATGCCAAACACACCTGAGGAACTTTTAGCTTTACCTGCAATAGTTTATGGCAATGGCGATGTAAGCCTAGATCAAATTAAATTAAGCACTCAGCCTCATGGTGATGAATACAAAACCCACAAAATGAAGGGCAATTATAAAGTAAGCGACGTACGCGCCATGCTTGATGCCACAAATGCGGGTTTAGGGTATGTGATGCTTGATTTATTTAACCTAGAAAAACCCATAGACGAAATGGGGCTAGTGCCGCTATTAACTAATTATAAGCTCAGCGCATCGGGCACCGGTATTTATGCGCTGTATCCTCACCGTAAACAAACGCCACTGGTGAGCGAATTTATAAAAACTGTACAAGAGTATATTGGCAGCCCTGCATTTTGGGTAAAACATATTCCTAATTACAAACAGCTTTATAAATAACAGGTACAAAAAAGCCCCGTAAGGGGCTTGGGTATACTCAAAAAAACGTTATACACGAGATAGCTTAAAAACCTTCTAAAACCACTTTGCCTTTAGCTGTTTGGGTTTCAAGGTGCTGATGCGCTTTGCGTAAATTGGCAGCGTTAATTTTACCTAAGTGCTCACCTACCGTGGTTTTAATCTGCCCTTGGTCAATCATAGTGGCTACGTTGTTTAAAATAACGTGTTGCTCTTGCATGTCGTCGGTTTTAAATAACGAGCGAGTAAACATAAGCTCCCAATGTACCGACACGCTTTTATTTTTAAATGGCACAATGTTAAGCGTTTCAGGGTCATCAATTAGTGCAAATTGACCTTGTGGCTTCACTACTTTTTCAATTTCAGCTAAGTGCTGCTCTGTATTGTTTAAGCTTACTACGTAATCTACTTCGCTTAAGTTTTTAGCTGCAAACTCTTCACTTAACGGGTTACGGTGATTAACAATAGTATCGGCACCTAAATCTTCTAACCACGATATAGTTTCGGGGCGAGAGGCGCTTGCAATAATATTTAATTTAGTACGCTGCTTTAACAGCTGCACCATAATTGAACCCACACCACCGGCGGCTCCAATAACTAAAATGCTTTTAGAACCATCATTTTTAGCTACGTTTAAACGGTCAAACAATAATTCCCACGCAGTAATGCTGGTAAGCGGCAATGCTGCGGCTTCGCCATACGAAAGCGAACTTGGCATATGGCCAACAATACGCTCGTCAACTAATTGAAATTGCGCGTTACTGCCTGAGCGCGTAATGTCGCCCGCGTACCATACTTTGTCGCCTGGCTTAAATAACGAAACGTTTTCGCCAACTGATTTAACTACCCCAGTTGCATCCCAACCAATT
This sequence comes from Pseudoalteromonas carrageenovora IAM 12662, assembly GCF_900239935.1. Classification (NCBI taxonomy): domain Bacteria; kingdom Pseudomonadati; phylum Pseudomonadota; class Gammaproteobacteria; order Alteromonadales; family Pseudoalteromonadaceae; genus Pseudoalteromonas; species Pseudoalteromonas carrageenovora. The sequence continues at coordinate 14,975 of NZ_LT965929.1, read as the reverse complement.
ACTTTATATTCGCCATCTGCTGCTGGCATTGCTTGGCGAATTTTAAAATCAACCGGATTAACCGATACCGCTTTAACCTCTACTAAAATATCGTGGCCGTGTGCTGCTGGCGTTTCAAGTTCAATGTCTTGTAATGATAATTCGTTTTCGATAGGTAAACTTTTTTGATATCCGATTGCTTTCATGGGAGTTGCCTCGTTAGCTAGTTAATACTCTGTGTTGATGACGCTATTTTGGCTTTATCAAGACTATTAAAAAAGAGACAAAACACCCAATTATTATGGGAATAAAATTCCATAATAATATAGGAAAATACTTAAAATCCCATTGCACATAGCTGTTATCGCTTTAAATTAGTAACACCTATTTAACTGTAACGGGGGTTTACAGTTAGCTTATATTGAGCTCAGTTAATTTATTCCACACACTTTCGCCACCGGGGTGCAAAGCCGCATGATATCTATACGCATAGTAAGTTATTGGCACGCAGTGGTGCTCACTCCCTACAACTACTAGGGTATTATTTTTAAGCTCGTTTGATATAACGTAGTCGGGCAGCCAGGCAATACCATTCCCTGCAACAGCGTGCACTTTTAAAAGCTCAGTCATGGATGAAACAAACACCTTTTTAAGCTTAGCGCCCGATATGATAGGCTCTAACTGCCGACCCATGTAGGAGTCGAGGCTGTAGGCTAAATGCGGTATAGGCGCTGCGCTTTCTAGGTTATATAAGGCTTTGCCTTGCTCGTCACAGGCGCTAACAGGTAATAACTTAGCATTACCTATTTTTTGATGACTAAACGGCGGCAGTTTAAGGCGTTCGTTATCAAAGGCAATAAGTAAGTCGCATTCACCTTGCTCTAGCGCTTCGGTGGCTTTGTCTACGTCTATAGCCTCTAAATTAAGTACAATGTCGCGCTCATCTTGTGTTTGAAAGTTAGCGAGTTGTAAGGTTAAAAAACTCGCTAAAGAATGTGCGGCCGCAACCTTTACAGAATAATTTTGCTGCACCGACAACTCCTCAAGCATGCTAACCGAGGTATTCATTTGGTTAACTAAATTACGCGCCGTTATATGAAATATTTTACCGCTTGGGGTAAGAGTAATAGGCAAGTTTTCTCGGTCGATTAGGGCTGCGCCCAGGGCGTCTTCAAGGGCTTTTATACGCCGACTAAATGCAGGTTGCGTAATATGCCTAAGCTTTGCCGCTTGCGAAAAGCTTTTTGTGTGCGAGAGCGTTAAAAAATCTTCTAACCATTTACTTTCAATATTCATAGCGACCACTTAGTTATGCAATTTATGCATGGGTGGTAAAATAATAGCATTATTCAAACTAAATAAAACACTATAAATTAAGCCTATAAACTCAATAACCGGAATGCAATCATGCTCAGAACTCTTGGCGTATTAGGTGGAATGGGGCCTTTGGCTACCGCCTCATTTATGAATCAGGTAATTGCGCTATCGCCCGCTAAAAATGATCAAGAGCATATACCTATGTTTATAAGGAATATCCCACAAATTCCTGACCGAACAAAATTTTTAATGGGTCTTGAAGATGAAAACCCATTTTTTGAGCTTAAAAAAGGCTTTAAAGAACTAACAAGCTTAGGTGTAAGCTGTATTGTTATTCCGTGTAATACCGCGCATTACTGGTACGACGCATTAACTCAAAATGCCGATGTACACACCATTAGCATTGTGAAAAGCGTTATTAAACAAGTTAAAGCAACCAATAAGCAGAGAGTGGGTATTTTAGCCACTACAGCCACACTAAATATGGGTATTTATCAAAACGCATTTGAGCAGCACAATATTGATTTTATTGAGCCAGGCACACAACAGCAAATGGCTATTATGGATGGTATAACCGCTGTAAAAGCAGGGGATTTAAATAAAGGGCGCAATTTATTAAGCAAGGCTTACGAGTCAATGCTTGCCCAAGGTGCAGATTGCGTGCTGCTTGGCTGCACCGAAATACCACTTGTGTTAAATGAACAAGCCAAACACTCGCCAGACACCTGCCTAGATACCATCGCTATTTTAGCGCAAGAGTGCGTTAACTGGGCATATGCAAACGCCCATCAATCAACGCTTTCAAGTGTGGCTTAATTAAATATTAGTTATAAATAGGTGTGCTTACACTGGCGCATTTAAGTAGCACACCTAAATAGCTAACTTACACTGGCGCGTTTTGTTCAATCAAGTTTTTAGCTTTTAACTCACTCCAAAACGCATCCGGTATAGTTACCTTCATTGATGCTACATTTGCGTTAATTTGCTCAGCCGTTCGTGCCCCAGGAACAATTGAGGCCACTGTAGACGGTGCTTCTGCAAATTGTAGTGCAGCTGTTTTAATGTCGATGCCATGCTTAGTAGCAACTTCACTAATTGCATTATACTTTTGCTGCATAGGCGCTGGTATTTTTGGTGAGTAATTAAAGCGATTACGCCCCGTTAAAAAACCGCCATTAAGCGGCGCACCAATAACCGCAGAGATCCCGCGTTTATCAAGCATTGGGAATGTTTTATTAAGTGCTTCTTTGTGATCTAAAATAGAATATTGCAGCGCTAATAAACAAATATCGGGATCTGACATATCAAGCGCTTTATAAACAGCGTGGGGCGTATTAACCCCAAAACCCCAACCTTTAATTATACCCTCGTCGCGCATTTTTGTAAGCTCAGGAATTGCGCCTTTTGCTGCTTGATCAAAGTATTTAAGCCAATCTTCGCCCATATCACTATTTTGAGGCGATAAATCGTGAATATAAACAATATCAAGCGACGCCACGCCAATTCTTTGTAGCGTATCTTCTATTGAACGGCGCGTACCCGAGGCTGAATAATCATACTTATAATGAAACGGTGAATGGTCGGCCCAGTGCCAGCTATTTTCTAAAGGCTCAGCAGAGGGAGTAAGCAAGCGCCCCACCTTGGAGGATAAAACAAAGTCTTCGCGTTTTTTATTACGTAATAAGTCCCCAAAGCGCCTTTCACTTAGGCTTAAACCATAAAACGGAGAAGTATCGTAATGCCGTATGCCTGCATCCCACGCAGCATTTAGCATTGTTAAGATTTCTGTATCGCTAGATATAGTATTAAAGCCGTTACCAGCCGCTAAACCACCTAGCCCCATTCGTGCTTCAGGGCGATAATGTTTAGCGTTCGTAACATCGTTAGTTGGAAGGGCTGCGCTTTTATCAATTGGGCCCTTAGTTGGCATAAGCTGCCCTTGAGACATTTTTACTTTTAGCTGCTCAGCCAATGCTGATGCACTAAAAATAGAACCCAAACTTAAAGCGGCTCCTGCTTTTATAAAGCTTCTGCGAGATACCATGTAACCTTTCTCCTTGAGTAACGTTAAATATCTACTCTATACGCTAGTATAAAACTCAAGCAAAAACAACATAAGCAGTTACAATAAAGCTCAACATTATCAACAGGATGGGTTAAATTAACAGGCACTGAACAAGCATTTTATTTAACATTACTGAATGATTGTTTCGCTTGTTAGTACAGTAATTAAACATGTACAAAATGGTGCACTTTAATGGCTTGATAAAAAAGTATACTTCCACCTTGGTGCACCTTTTAATTCCAACAAACACAATATGTAAGTGGTTACATTTATTACAATGTATACATAGCTAAACAAACGGTAAAAAATAAACAAGCAAAACTAAAAGCTTAATTTAGCTCTTTAGTAAAGCGCTTACGGTAGCGCTTTGTAAGCTTAGCTGTGCGTATTTGATCGCTTATCAAAGTAAAAATAGCGGAGGCATTTGCTTTAACATGTTTGCCTTGGCCAACTCGGCGAATTTGCCTTTTTACCAGCGCCATAGTGGCAAGCCCAGCAATAGTTTTGTCTGTAAAGATAACACGCGGCATAAGCAGGTTTTGCGTTGGCTCTGTTTGCCAGCAATTAACTAAATTAGGCTGATAAGCCAGTGCCGTGGCCATACCAACGAGCGCTACGCCTGAGCTAATTACTTTATTCGCTACATCTAATAGGCTAATGCCACCGGTGGTCATAATGGGTATGGTTGATTGCTCGCTAATTGCTTTGGCAAACTCTAAAAAGTAAGCCTCACGAGCAAGTGTACGCTCATCGCCTGTTTGTCCTTGCATAGCCGGTGCTTCGTAACTTCCGCCCGAAAGCTCTACAAAATCAACCTTTAATGCGCTTAGCATATTAACAACCGCTTGCGCGTCACTTGGTTCAAAGCCACCGCGCTGAAAATCAGCTGAGTTAAGTTTTATGGATACCGAAAAACTCTCGCTACAATGTGCTTTAACGCTTTTGGTAATTTCAAGTAATAAGCGGGCGCGGTTTTCAAGGCTACCACCCCATTTATCATCTCGTTTATTAGTAAGAGGAGATAAAAACTGTGCTAATAAATAGCCATGTGCAGCATGTATTTGTACGCCATTAAAGCCTGCTTTTTCAGCCTGTAAGGCTGTTTGTGTAAAACGCGTAACTACATCGTTAATATCACTTTGTGTCATTGCCTTTGGCTGAGCAAATAAATGTGAATGTTTACCCACATCAAGCGCAATGTCTGAGGCACTAAAGGCTTTTCCGCCCATATTTTTAAACACTTGGCGACCAGGGTGATTAATTTGCATAACAATTTTACAATCGTTCTGCTGCGCCAAGCGTGCAAGTTCTGCAAATGCTGTTATATCTGTTTGTTGCTCAAGTGCTAAGCCGCCTGGGCCTGTCATAGCAAGGTGATCGACCATAACATTACCGGTAATAATTAACCCGCAGCCGCCTTTTGCCCATTCACTGTATACATTTTTAAGCACTTGCGATGGCGTTTGGTTAGCCTCTGCGAGGTTCTCTTCCATAGCTGCTTTTACTACTCGGTTTTTAAGCGTTAAACCGCTTGGTAGGGTAAAGGGCGTAAATACAGCAGATTGTTCAAACTCAAACATACATATAAACCATAAATTGACATTACAGGCACTATAACCTTAAAGTCAGCTTTAAGGTCAACCCGCTTTTTATAGTAGAGGTAACAATGAAAATAGGTGAACTAGCTAAGCACTCGGGTATTGCAGCAAGCACCATACGGTATTACGAAAGTATAGGGCTGCTGCCACACGGTACGCGAAATAATAACGGGTATAGGCAATACGATAAGGCTAGTGTAGAGCAGCTTAAAATGATTAAGTTTGCACAAAGTTTAGGGTTTTCGCTTGAAGAAATCCCCTCCCTGCGTAAGCCTAATGAGGAGCTAGATCACAACGCCATTATTGTGCGCCTTGGTGAAAAACAACATGAAGCTAATGCACTAATAAAGCAGCTACAGCGTAAATCAGAGCGTATTGGTAATTTAATTACACTGCTTAATGCAAGCTGGTCTAATGGAGAGTGTATTGGCGATGAAAAAATAAATGAGTTATTGAATGAGGTGGAGTATTAAAGGCGTAAGCTAGTACATGTGAGCTTTAGTTGTATTAGTTTTGCGGCGCTTTACCATGAAAATTGATATAAAGCTTTTGTAAGTTGCCAGGCACTAGAGGCCAACCAACCGCAATAGTATGAGAACTTGCGCACCAAAATAGTGTCTCTACGTAATATACGTCTATGTATTCAATTACTTTTGCCTCAGCGTTTATTAGCTTTTCAGCCATAAAACTTAAATAACGCTGGGCTTGCTCCATATAGCCAAGAGCAAAAGCGTGTGTTGTGGCTTTAGCAAATGCCTCCATTTTAAACGTGGTTTCATCTTCATCATAGATGCTCATTAACGCTTTAACGTCAGGAAATTGAACGCTGATTTCGTTCAATAAGTTATAAACTACGTCATCAGTTTTCATAAATTGTGCTCTGCGCTTAATAGTCCAAAGCATTTTAGGTCGTGAAATTGCCCTTTCCAAAAACCACTTTGTCGCCTTGTGCCTTCCTCACAAAAGCCAAGCTTTAGTAAAAGTGCTTCTGATGCGTTGTTTCTTGGTACAGTGTCGGCTTGAATTCGATTTAAAGCCCCGCAACTTAGCAATCCATCAAAGGCAGCTTTTATAATTATACTAATGGCCTCAAAAGCATAGCCTTTACCCCAATACTGGTTACTAAGGTCGTAACCAATAAATGCGTGCTTCATTGGTATTGACCAACTATTAAAACCACAAGTACCTATTAACTCATCAGTATTTTTTAAACGGATAGCCCAGCGGATCCCTTCACCATTTTTATATCTATAATTGAATAAATCAATTAACTTATCAGCTTGGGAGATTTGGGTTAAGGGCGCCAGATCATAGTATTTAGTAACTTGTTGGTCTGAAAAAAGAGCAAAAATAGCGTCTCTATCCTCATAATTTATAGGGGTTAACGCTAACCTTTGTGAACTGAGTAAGGGAAAAACCATTAACCTTCCTTTTAATGTATAAAACAGTAGAGATAAATCGAACTTAATCCAGCTCTAATTGGGCTTTTTCTACGCTTTCGTTTGGTAGCTCTTTTTGAACCGATACACCTAGCTCTTTAAATTCTGAAGCTTGTTTAATTAAGTTACCTTTACCACGGTAAAGCTGTGAAAAGGCTTTATCGTAACTTTCTTTTGCGCGGTCTAGTTGTTTGCCAACACCTTCCATACTCGTTAAAAAGCCATTGAGCTTGTTGTAAAAGCGCTCTGCACGATTCGCCAGCTCTTTAGAGTATTTGGTTTGCTCTTCAAAGCGCCACAGCTGTTTAACAATATTAAGGCTTGTAAGCAGAGTAGTTGGCGTAGCAACTAAAATATTTTTTTCGATGGCTTGTTGGTAAATATCGCTTTGGTATTTAAGCGCCTCTACAAAGGCAGACTCAATAGGGACAAACATAATAACCACTTCAGGCGAGTTTATACCAGGGAGTCGATCGTACGATTTACTGGCAAGCTCGTTAATACGCGATGTAACGGCATTTACATGCTCTTTAATTGCTTGGCTAGCCACTAATTCGTTTTCGGCGTTAACGTAACGGGTATAAGCATTTAGCGATGTTTTAGCATCAATCACTAAGTGGCGGCCCTGTGGTAAATACACCACTACGTCGGGGCGCAGTCGACCGTCTTCAGTGTTAAACGATACTTCGCGTTTGTAGTCAGTACCTGCACGCAGGCCTGCGCTGTCGAGTACGTTTTCGAGCATTAGTTCGCCCCAATTACCTTGCGTCTTTTTTTGCCCTTGCAGTGCATTACTGAGCTTATCGGCTTGCTCGGTAATAGCTTGGCTTTTCGCTTGTAAATGCAGTAGCTCAGTTTTAAGGGCAGCACGTTGCTTTAAATCTTCAACGTGAATAGATTCCATTTTATCTCTAAAGCCTTTTAGCTCCCCTTGTACTGGTTTTAATAGTTGCTCAATGCTTTCTTGATTTAGAGTTTTAAAGCTTTGCGATTTTTCTTCTAAGATTTTATTAGCGAGATTTTCAAACTCTTTTTTAAGCACATTTTTACTTTGCTCTATTTGCGCGAGCTGCTCGGTAAAGTTTTGCTGTTTTTGTTCAAGCGTAGTGCGCATATTATTATATTCAACATCGCGCTGATTAAATTGCTCACGCAGAGCAGTTAATTCGCCTTCGGCTTTACGCCAAAAATGGTTGTATTGAACGCTTTGTTTTTCTTGCTCGCTAAAGCGGGTTTTAAAGTGCTGTGCTTCGTCGCGTTGCTCCTGATGAGTATGCTCTAGCAGTTCGTGATCTTCTAGTAAGGTATTGTATTGCTGCTGTTTATTATCAAACTGATTTTGTAGTAATGAAAGTTGCTGTTGCTGCTCGCTAATCTGTTGATTTAATTTTTTACGAAGCTGCGCAGCTACAAGACTATAAAGCAATGCGCCTGCGGTAACGCCAGCGCCCAGACTTAACCAGTCAATATGAGTGAGTAATTGGGTAAACATAAAATAAACTTATAAAATTTAGAGACATGCCATCATAACCAATAACATTGATGCGGGGTAGGGGAAGTAACTAAAGCTTTAACTTAGATAAAAAAAGCCAGCTAGAGGTAAGCTGGCTCAACATTACATAATTAAGTAATCAAAGGGAAAAATAATCTACTGCTGTTTATCAGCAGGTATAACAGTAGACCGTGTAAACAAAAAAACTATTCAAAACATTTACTTTAGACATAAAAAAAGCCAGCTCAAAATGGGCTGGCTCAATCATTACTAAATTTAGTAACCAATCAGGGTAATCAACATGATGCTTGAGTTAACTGCAATTAACCAACAAGCATAATAGTAGACGCCCAACTTTAAATTAAGTTCAAAATAGCAGATAAAAAATTTAAATATAAAAATTAAGGAAAATTTTAGACATAAAAAAAGCCAGCTAAACTAGGCTGGCTCAATCATTACTAAACTTAGTAACTAAACGGGGAAATCAACATGAAGCTTGTGTTAACTGCAATTAATCAACAAGCATAATAGTAGACGCCCGACTTTAAATTAAGTTCAAAATAGCAGGTAAAAAATTTAAATATAAAAATTAAGGCAAATTTTAGGTATAAAAAAAGCCAGCTAAACTAGGCTGGCTCAATCATTTCTAAACTTAGTAACTAAACGGGGGAAATCAACATGAAGCTTGTGTTAACTGCAATTAATCAACAAGCGTAATAGTAGACGCCCAACTTTAAATTAAGTTCAAAACTATAAATAAATATTTTTAAATATAATAATTAAGAAAAATTACAGGCATAAAAAAGCCAGCTAAAAGGCGCTGGCTCAGTGGTTACTAAAATTAGTAACTAAATAGGGGGAATCAACATGAAAACTTGTATTAACTGCAATTAATCAACAAGCATAATAGTAGACGCCCAACTTTAAATTAAGTTCAAAAATACTGATAAATATTTTAAATATAATAATTAAGGAAAATTACAGGCATAAAAAAGCCAGCTAAAAAGTGCTGGCTCAGTGGCTACTAAAATTAGTAACTAAATAGGGGGGGAATCAACATGAAAACTTGTATTAACTGCAATTAATCAACAAGCATATTAATAGACGCTTATTTTTAAATTTAGTTCATTAAAATTTAATTTTTAATGAGTGATAACATTTGTTGCTCATCAAACTGTGTAAAACTCATAGATTTTTCGGTAAATAAAGCATCTACAAGCGCTTGCTTATCTTGCTGCATTTTAAATACTTTTTGCTCGATTGAATTGCTCATTATTAGTTTATATACAAATACGGGATTAGTTTGGCCTATACGATATGCCCTGTCGGTGGCTTGCTTTTCTACAGCTGGGTTCCACCACGGATCAAAATGAATAACAGTATCGGCTTGCGTTAAATTTAAGCCAGTGCCACCGGCTTTTAAACTAATTAAAAACACCGATGTTTTACCACTTGTAAACTCATCTATTACTTTATCGCGATGACGAGTTTGCCCTGTTAGCATACTAAAATTAATGTGTATTTCTTCAAGGCGTTTAGCTATTAAATCAAGTGCCGATGTAAACTGGCTAAAAATAATTATTTTACGACCAAGGCTTAATATAAGCGGTAAATGTGTTGCGAGCCACTCAAGCTTTGCTGATCCTGCTTGGGTTTCTGGGTCTATTAATTTTGGGTGGCAACAAATTTGTCTTAACTTTAATAGCGCTTCTAAAAAAGCCAACTTACTTTTTTGCACGCCTTGCTCTGCAAATAAGTCTATAAGCTTTTCTTCCAATGAGCGTGTAATGCCTTGATACATTTCTTTTTGCTTAGGCTCAAACTCAAACTCTTTTGTTAACTCTGTTTTTTCTGGTAGCTCTTGAGCAACTTGCGCTTTAGTACGGCGCATTATAAAAGGCATAATTAAGGCTTTTAGCTGCTCTGCACGATCCATATCAGCTTCGCGCTCGATAGGCGTTTGAAAATGTTGTTTAAAATGAGCCTGCGAGCCAAGTAGTGACGGCATAGCAAAGTCGAGTAATGACTTAAGTTCAAGTAAGTTATTTTCAATAGGGGTACCGCTTAAACATAATTTAAACTCGGCATTTAAGCGTTTGACTAAACGCGAAACCTGCGCTGTATCATTTTTAATATATTGAGCTTCATCGAGTATAATATTTTCAAAATAAAGCGGTGAATAGTACGCTATGTCGCGCTTTAAAAGCGGATAGGTTGTAAGTATACACTGCGCCTGAGCTAGGTGCTGTAATGGCTCATTTCGCTGAGCACCAAAAATAGTCGTTACTTTTAAACTTTTAGCAAATTTAGTGATCTCGTTTTGCCAATTACTAACTAAGCTCGTAGGGCATACTATAAGTGTAGGCCCAGCTTGAGGGCGGTTAAAAGTGCTCGCTAAAAAAGCGATTACCTGAAGTGTTTTTCCAAGCCCCATATCGTCGGCTAAAATCCCACCTAACTGATGGCGCTTTAAAAAGCTAAGCCAATCAACGCCTTGTTGTTGATACTCCCTAAGAGTAACGGAGTCGTTTAACCCATGTAAAGCAACAACAGGCATAGCGTAGTCTGTGCTATTTAGCTCTAATAAATATCGCTCTAAAGAATCGTCGTGTAGCTCTACATTTATAGCTGTTTGCTTTACCAGTTCAGGTAAGTACGATAGCGGTATATTAAATTCATCTCGCGTTTTTACAAATTCAAAACGTTCTTTAAATTCGTTAATTAAGTTAATTGCTGATTTATTAATAACCCCAAATTGTCGGCCTACTGGGTAGTAATAAAATAATTCACTTTGTCGATTTAATGACTGATATAGCGGATCAGTATTAGTAAAAAGAGGGGTCGCTTTTGCTTCACCAAGCAAAACTTTACAGTGCATTTGATGCCCTGCAGCGCGATGAACATGCAAGCTAACTTCCGATTGAGGATTAGGACTACTAACTTTGCTTACACTTACTTGCCAGCCTCGCTCTTTAAAACTAGGAAACACTTCAAATATAAGCCAGTGCAAATGAATAGGAGATTGTTTTATAAATACAAATTCACTTTGTAAACCCCCTTTACAAAATTCGAAACCGAGATTAGTAAGCTCATTGGTTACTGTATTTTCAAAAGCACTATTTATTGTATTAGCAGGGGCAGAGCCTGCTAAATAGTTTTTATTTTTATACTTAAATAATAATGAAAGCGATAAACCGCGCTCACCCATTGTTATTTTTAATACCGCATTACTAGAAGGCTTAGGCAAACTAGGCTGTAAATTAGTTGGATGCGGAATAACACCCACACCAAAATTATCCGCTAGTTGTTTATAAATACGATCAAAATTAGCATCGTGCAGGGCAGGCATGGTTTGTAGATGAGCAATTTCGTCACCACTTAATGGAGTACGAATGCGCCCAGCTTTTAAATGGTCTAAGTCTATATATGTAGGAGGCGTAGTTTTTAACAATGCCCAATTTTGGCTTTGCTCAAGCTTGATAACTAATTGCGAAAGGTCTTTATTTTGTTCCCAATTAAAACTCAATGCTTGACCAGTTTGAGCCTTTATAGGCACACGAGAACGTTGAAAAAACAAACGTTCTGTTGCGATTAACTGCTGCAAAGCACTAAAGCCCCATTGGCCTTTAAGCTCAATGTTTACGACTGCATTTTGCGAGCGGATCCAACTAAATAATCTAAAATCGCTTTCGAGTAAATCGTTTGGAGTAACAAAGCTATTGAGCTGTTGCTCGGTAAGGTTTCTTCCTAGGGTGTAATTTTTTTTGTTTTCAACGTTAGCTATTTTTGGTGTTAAAAATACTTTGTTATTTTCAATATCTAAAACAAATAAAAGTACTTGCGATGGCGTTTTTTTATCGTTGCTTTTAAGTGCACTTAACTCGCTAAACCAATCATTTATAAAGTAGTCTTCTCCGTATTCACCAGAGTGTTCTATTTTAAGTTTAAATAAAATGGCAGCCAAATGGCGACATTTGGTTTTTGCGTTACATGTACAATGAGTGTCAACAGAATAACCAGTTGGTACTTTACTGATCTCAATACGTTGATTAAACGATGAACCGTTATCGCCTTGAACCGTAGAGTCCACAACAGAAAAGTTTGGTGTGTGCTCAAGCCAGCTAATTTGACCATTTTTATAATACTCTTTGCCTTTATCAAGAACACTTTCGCGAAAAAGCTTTTTTATAAAGCGTTCAGACAGGGGAAACTGAGTTGCCTGCTCATTTTTTATTTCTTCAAAAATAGCCATTAAATCATTTTTTGATAAGTTAGCAGACATGTCACTCTAAGCATTAAATTTTAAAAATAATTCTGCCAGTATATGCCTTATGTGCGTTGAGCTAAAGCAATATTAACGCAATACAAACTGGTTGGAGCTGATAGGTTAGTAAAAAATCGGTTTATAGCTAAATATGAGCAAAAATTTTTACTAACTGAAATTTAAAACACAGCAAGCTCACAACTTGTATACAAGTTAACAACAAAACAAGGGGCATTACAGATCATAATTTTACTAACGCAGTGGGTTAAACGTGTTTGAAGCAATAAAAGTAACAATTAAGTTAGTAAAAAATTGATCTTCGGTGGGTACGTAAGGATTTTTGAGGCTGTTGGTTGGCAACAAGATCAGATTTTTACCAACTTAAGTATCTGCCAGATCACTATTTAACTAACTAAACAGCACCGGCAGATCATTATTATACTAGCTAATTAAAAGCACCTAAAAGCTTTGTAAGCTGTTCTAAACGCTTATCAGTCATAACTTTATTATCTATTTTAATAGAAACATCACCGCTTTTAATATTACGCTGTACTGATATAAATTTGTTTTCAAGGACTGCTTCACGTTTTGCAGCAACTTCAGGCTCTGCAGTTAGGCGCTTAGTTATAGCCATAGCACGCTTGTCGTCGCTTGTAATAGCATTAAGCTCTTCATCGTTAGCAAGTGCATTAACAAGCTGGTTAAACGCAGCTTCGTCTCGCTCCTTTGCAATTACCAGCTTTTTAGCTACTTCACGACCAACATGATTAGCTGTAGGATAAAGTGAAATAACATCAGCAGGAATTTGCTCATATGCTTTTACCGCATCAGCAATCGCAGTATGTGAAACACCTTCAATGGTCGCTATTTCACGGTACGAGCCTTTTTTACCTTGCTCAATTAATTCATTTTTAGTTTGCTGATAAGCTTGGCCGAGTTCCCATAAGCTAGGCGCGATGTATTGATCAGACGATACAGCTAAAATTTTAGCATCTTGATCTGTAAAATCAGTAGAGCTAAGCACTAAGTAATCGGCGTTACCTAAAATACAAGCTTTTCGTCTACGTGAGCCTGCTAGTACTAAGCTAGTATCATTTTGCTCCCATAAAAGTGCTGGGTGTTGGTTACGACCATCTTCGCTAATAGCAGGTAATATATCCGATACCGACTTTTCGTTAAGCAGCGCTTGAACACGGCGGTTTTTACCATAAACCTGGGTACTTGCTTCAATATCGCTGTGTGGGATCACTTTACAAACTAGGGTAATTTCGCGCGTAGGATCACTTGGAGCAGGCATTCTAATTACATCGCCAGCGCTGGCTTGCTCTAAAAGTGCATCAAGACTGCTGTTACCTACAGCTGTTGCAAATGGATCTAAGCGGGTGTCGTTTTTACGTTTTCTAGCCATTTTTATTTAACATCCTTACTTAGGGGTATTGAGTGATGATTGAGTAGACTGCCAATTTGATCGAATTAACATTTCAAGTTCATCTACTACGTCTTTGATATTTTCTTGAGCACGCATTAGTGACTCTCGGCTTGCTAAACTATCAGACGCTTTTTGATCAAAAATAGTATTAAAAGACGATGAACTAGCAGTAATTGCAGAGCTATGGTTAATTGGATAACTCATTACTTGGCGACCAAAAGCACTGCGAACATCTTTTACTATATCTCGTTGAGAGTGATTACCTTTTACATAGTTGGTCACCAAAAATTGCATAAAGTCCCAACCATTATGGCCTAGGGCTGCAACAGTATGATAAATCTCACCTAATCGTTTTAAGTATTTATTGTTAGCATCAAAATCAACAGCTTCTGGATGAACAGGAATAAGCATAGCAGTAGATGCCATTAAGGCGTTATAAAACATAAAGTTAAGGGTAGGGGCTGTATCAATTAATATAATGTCAAACTCATCTTTAACGGGGTCTATTACTTTTTCAAGTAACTTATGATAATGGCGAGTTTGCTCATAATTAGAGGTGTCTTTGAGTAAAGTAGCAGTTTCGTGCTCAAAATAAAAATCGTCCATACCTGATGGTAAAACACGAATATTAGGAATATGGGTTGGTAAAAATGAATTAGAAACAAACTCTGGCCAAGTTTCACCTTCGTCTAAATCAATACAGTCACGCATTAAATCGCCAACAGTAATTGGATCGTGCTCACTTGAAGGAAAGAAGCTTGATGATGAACCTTGCGGATCTAAATCAATTATACCAATACGATAACGTTTGATATTTGTAGTTGCTAAAGCAGCTGCAATATTAACCATGCTCGTTGTTTTACCACAGCCACCTTTAAGCGAATTAATTACTATAACTTGTAATTTGTCGTCCTCAGCACGGTGATCTGGCTTAATATCCATAATATCAGCCATAGCAAAAATGTTTACTAAAGTGTAAGCATAGTGGCCATTAGCACCGCGTTTTATATTAAGATCGTCAAAATCACCGTTATCATGTCGTCTTTTTAGGGTACGATTATTACAACCTAGTAAATCAGCTGCTGCTTTTTGAGTGTAGGTTCTTAATTCTTTTTCTTCTGATTTAAGATGAGCGCGGTAATGTTGAATACGTCCTTCTAGTGATTTTTCAGCAACTTCGGCAGTTGCTTTTAAAAGCCGGTAGGTACTTAGCGCGTTATTATTGATAGACATACTTTCTTCCTCAAAGTTAGGCTGCAAGTATAATGTCCATTCAATTAGCTGTAAACAACTATTTAAGACGACATGCATTTTAATAACAAGACATTCAAAAATATTTTTACACCATTAATATTGCTTAGTATAAATAAAGAAGTTTAAAGGTGGTTAAAT